>CALWHR010000101.1 GCA_944380455.1 uncultured Clostridia bacterium | reverse complement strand
TATCAAATCTGAACCTGTATCTTATATTCTCATTAGTCAAAGCAGACACCCCCTCCAAAAGACTTAGCACCGCAGTTTTGACATTCCTGACGGCAATTAGGTGTTGTCTGTGCCCTGTATGCTCTTTCTCTTTCCTCTATTAAAAATCTTTTTGTAACTCCAACTGAAATATGCTCCCATGGAAGTATTTCATCGTATTCACGTTTTCTGTTGGCATAAAATTCCATTGAAAGACCTGTTTCGTCAAAAGCCTTCTGCCATTTATCAAAATCAAAAACATCGCTCCAGCTGTCAAAACGGCATCCAAGTTCCCATGCCCTGTATATAGCTTTTGAAACCTTTCTGTCGCCTCTTGCCATAACACCTTCAAGAGAGCTCATCATTGTATTGTGGTAAGTAAAACGTACCTGTTTACGCTTTACAGCATTTTTAACAAGAGCGCCCTTTCTTCCAAAACTATCATAACTATCCTGAGCGTCCCACTGGAAAGGAGTAAACGGCTTAGGCACAAAGCACGAAGCACTGGCATTTACTGTTACCGGACGAGGCCTGTCCTCTTTTGGTATTTCAAAATACTTCTCGACTATTTTGTCGCATAAATCTGCTATGCCCTCCAAGTCCTCATCTGTTTCTGTAGGAAGTCCCAGCATAAAATACATTTTAACTTTGTTCCAGCCTCCGTCAAAAGCAAGCTTACAGCCATCAAGAATATCCTTTTCGGTTAAATTTTTATTTATAACATCTCTAAGCCTTTGTGTTCCGGCTTCTGCGGCAAATGTAAGTGAGCTTTTTCTTACTTCCTGTATTTTCTGCATTAAATCAAGAGAGAATGAATCTATTCTTAAAGAAGGAAGTGAAATACTTACCTTTTTGTCCTTATACTCGTCTAAAAGGCCGTTTGCAAGCTGAGGGAAACATGTGTAATCACTTGTTGCAAGAGATATAAGAGAAATTTCCTCATGGCCTGATGTATCAATAAGACTTTCTGCCTGTTTTAAAAGTGTTTCATAGTTCTTTTCTCTGACAGGTCTATATATAAATCCAGCCTGGCAGAAACGGCAGCCTCTTATACATCCTCTAAAAAGCTCAAGAGTAACTCTGTCGTGAACTACCTCTATAAAAGGCACTATCTGTTTTTCAGGATAAAAAACAGAATCCATATCCTTAACAATTACTTTTTTAATTACTTTTCTTGCCTTTGGGTGGTTTGGCTCAATAGATTTTATTGTTCCGTCTGAGTTATACTTAACATTATAAAATTTAGGTATATATATACCGTCAATATCCAAAAGACGCTCAAAAAACTCATTTTTTGTTTTTCCGGCTTTTTTGTATTCCTTATAAATATCAAGTATTTCATCATAAAGCACTTCGCCTTCGCCAAGATATACAATATCTACAAAATCAGCAAGTGGTTCGGCATTATAAGCGCATGAACCACCACATATTATAATAGGCTCGTCCTCTGTGCGGTCTTTGCTGTAAATGTGTATACCTGCTAAATCAAGCATATTTAATACATTTGTATAACAAAGCTCATACTGCAAAGTAAAGCCTACAAAATCAAAGTTTTTTAAAGGCTGCTGGCTTTCAAGAGCATAAAGCGGAATATTATTTTCACGCATTTTTTGCTCCATATCAGTCCATGGCGCAAATGCTCTTTCACAGTATGTGTCATTTCTTCTGTTTAAAAAATAATAAAGTATCTGAAGCCCAAGATGTGACATTCCAACTTCATAAACATCAGGGAAACAAAAAGCAAATCTGATATCTATATCAGACAGGTCTTTTTTAACCATATTAACTTCGCCGCCAGTATATCTTGCCGGCTTGTCTACCTGTAATAAAATTTCATCTGGTATAGCTTTATTCATATTTATTTTCCTCCTGCCGTAATTTAGGCATAATTAACTGATTATATAATACAATTTATTTCAACTACTTTCAACTCATTTAAAAGTATTTATACCTCACAAAAAATTGTCTAATCGTGAAATTAAATATTAGAATCATAATATTTGACATTATTTCTTATTTAATTTATACTTTAATAGCATCGCATAACCTTGCTAAAGCCCGCCATTGTATTCAATTACAAAAACAGCGGGCTTTCACTTTAAACTATTTAATTAAAAGCATTTTCAGCAAATTTAAGAGAAACATACTTACCAGGGTCAACAGGTTCAGAGTTTTTATGTATTCCATAATGCAGATGAGGGCCTGTACTATCTCCTGTATTACCTGAAAGAGCCACTATTTGCCCGGCAGATATACTGTCTCCTTCATTTACAAGTATTTTATTTAAATGAGCATAAAAAACATCAAATCCGTCATCAGTTTTAAATTCAAGCTTAATACCATATGAATCTGAATTTGTGCAGCTTGTAACAATACCGCTTTTAACAGCTGCAATTTCAGTATTTTCATCAACAGCAATATCTATTCCGTCATGGAACTGCCCGCCTTCTCCTAAAGGGTCATTTCTCATGCCAAAAACAGATGTTATAATACCTGAACAAGGTTCAAGCCAAATATCCTTTACCCCGGCGATATACTTTGCTCCTCTGCCAAAGTGTTCTCCGCAATAATATTGGCTTTGGAATATGTATTTTCAATTTTTATAACTGCATTAGCTTCTTTATTTTCATTCTCTGGATTCAAATCTGTTTTTTTTATTTTGTTAATCCCTTTTTGTACAAATTCTTTAAAATTTTCAATTTGGCTTTCGGTTATATTGCTGCTTACAGCTTCTCTAAGGCTATTTTTTAGCCCTTCAACATTGTCTCCGCCTATTTTTAAAACGGCTGTTAAAAGCAATATTAATACAGCACAAATACAGGCCTGATAAAACAGTCGGTTAATACCATTCTTTTCATTTTTCTGTCTGTTTTTTGTATTTCTGCTTAAATTTCTTCCTGCATAGAGTGAACTGCCTTTCAAGTATTTAGAATATCCGCCGCTTTTTTTTAAAAATTCGTTCAAAAAAACACCCCCTGTACCAAATATACGTTTTTAGTACAGGGGATATAACTTTTTATTTCTCTATGGTATCGTTATAAATTTCAAATTTATTAATAAATGCCGTTCTAACATTCGGCTCACTTTCAACATACGCGTCTCCGCCAAAGGCAGAAACAATTTTTTTAGCTATTGAAAGACCCAGTCCACTGCCGCCTATCTCTCTGTTTCTTGATTTATCCACCCTGTAAAACCTGTCAAACAGATATGGTATATCTTCTTTTGATATTCCATTTCCGTTGTCCTCAACACTTAAATAAACATATTCATTATCATTGCGGGTAACAAAAGTTATTGTATTTTCCTCGCTTGTATATTTAAAGGCATTGTCTGCGTAAATCCATAAAAGCTGCTTTATTGCATCAAAATCCGCAAATATTCTTTTTTCAGTACCGCCTTGAAAAACAACTTTTCTTTCGGGGTGAATCATTGTAAATTCCTTCATTACTTCGTGTATAACTTCGTCGGCAGAAACCGCCGAACATTTGCTGGCACTTGAAACCTGGTCATACTTAGCCAAAAACAACAGTTTTTTTATTAAAACATTCATTCCATCTGTCTGAGCCTTAATGGAATCAATAGCTTCCTGTAAAATTTCAGGTCTTTCTTTTCCCCATCTGTCTATAAGGTTTATATACCCGTTAATAACGGCAATAGGCGTTTTAAGCTCATGAGAAGCATCGGAGACAAACTGATTTTGTTTTCTGAACGAAACTTCAAGTCTTGCTATCATTGAGTTGAAAGTAGATACAAGTCCATTAAGGCCACCATCGTTGGCTTCTTCAGGTATTCTTTGACTTAAATCATCAATACTTATGCTTTCAGCCAAACGGCTTATATTTTCAATAGGCACCAGTATCAGTTTGCTTAAATATCTGCTTAATCGAATAACAGCAATAATACCAATAACGTCAATTACAGCAGCTCTTATTAAAAGACTTCTGTAATATGTAGTATTAAGGTTAATGGCTTTTGCAGCCTCAATAGTATATTTTTCATCACCGCGATACATTATTTTTCTGGCAATAATATACTTCATGCCAGATTTATATGCTTCAACAGTAACTGTCGCCGGGTCGCTTTTAACTTTCTTTTCCTTGCCTACTTCAAGATATCCGTTTCCTGAAAAAGGAGTGTTATTGTCAAAATTACTTTTGCTTATTTCTCCTGTAGCATAATTTATTATCCTGAAATCTATGTTTCGGTCATTTAAAAAACCAGAGACAGCAGCCTCATCAGGCGAGTTTCCGTCTCGGATATATTTTTGTATTCTTTCGGTTGTAGCTATGGTTTCGTTAACGGCAACATCATTATATACTGTAGCAACAGAATTAAGTATTATGGCACTGGCCAAAAATATAAGCAGTGTAAAAAGCAGACCAAAATAAAGCGTTACACGCCTTTGAAAATCATATATATCATCAATGCCGTTTTTTCTTTTATTTTTCATCACTTACGTAATAACCTACACCTCTCGCTGTAAATATATATCTCTTTCCAAATCTTTCATCTATCTTAGCTCTCAAATATCTTATATAAACATCAACAACATTTGTTTCACCTAAGTAATCATAACCCCAAACCTTATTGAAAATCTGCTCCCTCGTAAGAACAATATTTTTATTCTTTACAAGATAAAGCAGCAGTTCATACTCTTTTTTTGTAAGCTCAACAGCCTCTCCGGAAATATGCACCATTCTTTTATCTGTATCAATAACCATATCTTTAAAGGTAAGCGAATTCAGTTTAATATCAAAAGTCTGAACTTTACGCATAGCCGCTCTCATTCTGGCTAAAAGTTCTTCTATTGCAAAAGGCTTTGTGATATAATCACTGGCACCGCTGTCAAGACCAGTAACTTTATCAGAAATTTCATCTTTTGCCGTTAATATTATTATTGGTATATTAGAAACTTTTCTGATTCTGCGGCATATCTCCATACCATCCATGCCTGGAAGCATAAGATCCAAAAGCAAAAGGTCGTACTTCTGCTTCTCAAAAGCATCAAAACCTTCTCTTCCGTCGTGAGCTACAGTTACTTCATAGCCTTCAAATGTCAGCTCAAGCTCTACAAACCTTGCAAGGCTAATCTCATCTTCAATTATAAGTATTTTGCCTTTTGCCATATTTTTTCCCCCAAGAATTCTCTTAATAAATACATTTAAACGGTTTTGTCAATTAAGGTGTTTTACATTTAAAACGCCGTATTAAAACAGCATAATTTACATGGGCTGTCTGTTTTTATTATATCATTTTATTAATAAAAAGCAAAACAATTAAGCAAAATTTTATTTAGTTAAATTAATATTTTTAACTAATTTTAATGTTTCTGTGCATTAATTGAAAAAGAATAGGTTTTAATATATAATAGCATTTAAACTTATATATAAAGGAGAATCAACAATGAAAAAAATAGTTTTTGCCATTGCAGCCATGCTTATCTTTGTATCTTCCGGCTGTTCATCAAACCAAACAGGCTCTGCCTCAGAGTCAACCCATGAAGTAGTGCTTGAAGAATTAGGTCTTACTTATACAACACCTGCTGTTTGGGCAGATTATGAAACAACTAATCTTTACCCTCTTACAATTCAGTCTGACGGCACATTAGCAAGAATAATATATAATTACGTTAAAGAAGAAGATATCTCCAGTATGGAAAGTGCTGCAGATTCATCGTCATATCAATCATACCTTACACCGATTTGTGAAATTATGGTAGCTCCTACAGATAATTTTTCAAACGGCACATTAGAGAGTCTTACTTCACTGTACAAAAACGCTGAAGATGTTTCGGAACAAAACGGCTACAGCTATTATGTGCTCTATCCATGCACAGAAAATACTCTTGAAGGAAGCGACCTTGATAACTACAATAAAATGGCTGATGCCGTGCCTGAACTTATCGATAGCATATCAACAAAAGATTTTAATCCCGATGATATTAAGCCAATAATAGATACAGACGAGCTGAAAAAGTATTTAACTTTTGAAACACACACTCTTGAAGGAGAGGAAATATCAAGTACTGTTTTTGGTGACTATGACCTTACAATGGTAAATTTCTGGGGAACATATGCTGTAGATACCTCAAATGAGCAGGCAGTTCTTCAGCAAGTTTATGAGTACTGTCTTGGCTTAAAAGAAAAAAAGGTAAATGTTATAAATGCTGTTGTAGATACTCCAAGTGAAGAAAATGAACATATAGTAAAAGACCTTAAAACTGAAGCCGGCGGCACATTTACTACAATAGTAATGGATGAAATACTTGCAAACTGGGCAGTTGAAAACCTTGAAGGTGTTCCTACAACCGTATTTGTTAATTCAGAAGGAAAAATAATAAGCGACCAGATTAAAGGCGCAAAATCGGCTCAAACTTATATAAACGATATTGAATACTATCTTGCATCGGGGCAGTAATATGAATAGCATTAAAAATTCACCTGAGTTATCAGAAATAGAAAAAGCTCTTTCCGGTGAGCTTTACAACGCAACGGATAAAGAACTTATAAAAATGCGTATGCTTTGCAAAGATTTATGTTTTGAATATAACAGCATTAAGCCTTCTAATTTAAAAGAGCGTGTGCGCATTTTAAATAAGATTTTTAATTCAATAGGCAGTAATCCGGTTATAGAGCAGCCATTTTATTGCGATTACGGGAAAAACATATCTTCCGGTGATAACCTTTTTATAAATCATAACTGCGTAATTTTGGACTGCGCTAATGTAACAATTGGAAACAACGTATTTATAGCACCAAACTGCGGTTTTTACACAGCCGGACACCCTCTTGAATACTCCGTAAGAAATACCGGCCTTGAGTATGCTAAACCTATAACTATAGGCGATAATGTGTGGATAGGCGCAAATACAGCTGTCCTTGGCGGAGTATGTATAGGCTCAGGCTCGGTTATAGGCGCAGGAAGTGTAGTTAAAAATGATATTCCGCCGAATGTTCTTGCCTTTGGAAATCCATGCAAAGTTATAAAAAATATAAATAACACATAATTTATCAAAATATAATGACAGAGCCAAAGCGCTCTGTCTTTTTCATCTAAATATAAAAAGCAGCCGATAAATCGGCTGCAAATAGAACTAAAATAATTTATACAACTTCTTGGTTTGTAAATATAACTGCTTAAATCTGCATATTTTTAATACTATCTTCTTTGGGCATAAGCAGCTTTTAAACGTGTAACTTTTCTTACAGTTTCTATGCCGTCAAAAAATTCAACAGCAGCACAGAATTTATCCGCAAATGAAACAATATAGCTTTCTTTATACTTAGGAAAATTTATAATACAAGGCCACATATGCTTTTTTATTGCATCAGCCTCTATATCATTTAAACCAAATTCCTTTTTTGCGTTGTCACATGCAATAAGCGCATGCCAAAGAGGATGATAGCCTCTTAAAGAACTTGGCTTTCTCCAGTCGTAATAATACATATCATGCATAAGTCCTGCCCTTGCCGCTGAGCGATAGTCAAGGCCTAATTTTTTGCTCCATAAAAAGCTGTAATATGAAACATTTACGCTGTGCTGAAGTCTTGAAGTATGGTTATGCTGTTCAAATCTGTCAAGCTTTTTCATACTGTTTGAATGATATATGTCTTTAACACAATCCATATATTCACAAGCAATGCTGTTGTTTTTGTTTTCAAGTTCAACAGCTGATAAAATAGCTTTTTTCATGTCTTGTCTCCCTTAATGTAAAATAATTAACTATTCAAAACTTCACTGCTATTTTATCATATTGTTTACATAAAATCAATATTTTAATTCTTTTCTTTAGGTTTAAATATTATAGCAGCAAGCAAAGAGAAAATAACTGCTATAGTAACACCACCTGCGGCAGATTTAAGTCCTCCTGTAAAAGCGCCTAAGAATCCAACTTTGTCAACTTCCTCAATAACACCTTTAGAAAGCAGATATCCAAAACCCGTTAAAGGAACCGTTGCCCCTGCTCCGCCGAAATCGTATATATATTTGTAAACTCCAAGTCCGCCAAGTATACAGCCCGATACAACAAACAAAACGAGTATTCTTGCCGAAGTAAGCTTTGTTTTATCTATTAAAATCTGACCTATAACACAAATTATTCCGCCTGTTATAAAAGCTCTTAAATACTCCATCAAATTCACCCCATTTCTATGGCTACAGCATGGGCTATAGCAGGTATACTTTCTCCCTGCTGAGATATGTCAGTATTCATAAGCGCACCTGTAGGTATTAGAAGAATATTCTTAATTTCTTTCTTTAAAAGTTTTTTATAAAAATATCCGCTGAATGTAACAGCCGAACATGCACAGCCGCTTCCACCACAGTGTGTGTCCTGTGTTTCATTATCAAATATCTCAATACCACAGTCCGTAAGGTTATTATTAAATATTATGCCAGCTTCACCAGCGTATTTTTTAACAAGTGCTTTGCCCACATCTCCCAAATCGCCTGTTGCTATTACATCATAATAATCAGGACTTCTGCCAGTTTCATCAAAGTGTGCCTCTATTACATCACATGCTGCTCCTGCCATAGCCGCACCCATGTTTCCGCTGTCTTTTATACCCATATCAATAATTTTTCCTGTTGTAATATATGTTACTTTAGGTCCAGAGCCTTCGGAAGAAAGCACAACAGCCCCTGAACCGGTTACTGTCCATGTTGATGTAGGCGGTCTTTGTGTTCCCAACTCCAAAGGCGAACGGAACTGCTTTTCAGCTGAACAAAAATGACTTCCAGCACCGCAAAGTATATTTTTACCAAAACCTCCGTCTATAAGCATACTCCCAAGGCTTATTGCCTCTCCGAATGTAGAGCATGCACCGTATATTCCAAAATACGGTATTTTAAAATCTCTTAAACCGAATGTAGAGCCGCCGCACTGGTTTAATAAATCACCTGCTAACAGATAATCTATATCATCAAATGTCTTTCCTGCCTTCTTCATTGCTGTTTCAAAAGCTTTTTTAAAAAACATGCTTTCGGCTTTTTCCCAGCTCTTTTCTCCAAGCATTATATCTTCCGCCACAAAATCAAAATATTTGCCCAAAGGTCCTTCTCCTTCTTTTTTGCCGGCATAAGATGCGGCAGATATAATATAAACAGGCTTTTCGATTTTTACAGTATGCCTGCCTATTCTTTTATCCATGTTATCACCCCATTACAAAATAATGAATTATTCCCACAACAACTGAAGTTGTAATACCGTAAACAAGTACAGGCCCGGCCACAGTAAACATTTTTGCACCAAGACCAAGTATAAATCCCTGTGTTTTATACTCAATAGAAGGCGATACCATTGAATTTGCAAACCCTGTTATAGGCACTACTGTACCTGCTCCGCACTTTTTTCCCATTTTGCTGTATAATCCCAAACCTGTAAGCAAGGCTGAAGAGCCAATAAGTATTAAATTTACAAGAAGCGCTGTTTTATCCTCGCTGTAGTTTAAAGATTCAAATATTTTTCTTAATATATGGCCTATTAAACATATAGTCCCTCCTGAAAAAAAAGCCCAAATACAATTTTTTATTATATGGCTGTTTGGCGAAAGAACTTTAACAGCCTTTTGGTATTCTTTTTTCTTTTTTTCTGTAGTTTCCATGTTTTACATCTCCTTTATCAGCTGAAATATGGAAAAATAAAATACAACAAAGCACCTGCTGTCTTGCCTAAAGCTATTGCCCAAACAAAAAGCTCAAGACCTTTTTTCAGCGATGCCCTGCGCATAAATACCGGCACAACATCAAGAACCTCAGCTATAGAAACAGCAATAGCACCAACAAACACGCCAATACCAAAAGATGGTATTACAGAAATAATGCCTAAAGGTATTTTCAAATCAAAAGCCATAGTTAAAGAACCCAATATACCGCCTAATATAATGGCATTTTCATAAGTAACTATGCTTTTTTCAGTAGATGTTCTTTGTGCCATTCTGGGTACAACGCCTATTATGGCAATAAATGAAAAAACACCGCCGGCTATTACAACACCAGATGAAAAAGCGGCAACAAACGCCAAAATATATTTAGCAATTAAAAGCATTTAATTCTCTCCCTTTTTAGAAGCAGTATTAAGCTGATTTTTAATTACTTCTTCTTCATATGTTGTCATTTGCACTTCTATAGGTGTAGGGTCTAATGTAAGCATTTTTTTACCAAAATGATTGAAGAACACTATAATGCCAACAGAAAGACCCAACGAATATGGAATTTCCATAATAAGCGGATTTTCCTTTTCCTCATTGAAAAACATCTTGTAATAGCCTTCCATAATTTTAGGAACTTCTCCGTCAGCATGAAAGCTCATTATCGCTGTTGCCGTACCAAAGAATAAAACTAAAGATATGGCAGAAGCTTTAACCGCACTATAAAGCTTACTCGATTTTTTCTTTTTTGAGTCATACTGTATAAGTACATCCTGTTCTCCAAGGTTATTTATATTTGCACTGCTGAACTGATTTGTTATAGCTTTTATAATATCCATAGCCGATATTTTATAGATTCCGTATTCTTTATCAGGTATTTTAAAAACCTGTATGTTTTGGATTTTTTCAACGGACACATCCTTGCTGAATACCTCAGCTATGTCTTTAATTAATATAAGCTTTTTATCTTTTACAGATATTTTTTTTACAGGTGAAATATATATATCCATACAAACATTCCTTTCTATGAATAAAACTATTATTTCCTCATAAAAAAATACTATTCCAAAAGGCAACAAAAAAAGGATATGAATAAATCATATCCTTCAGACTTTATTTTCCGCGCCTTCTTAAAAGAGACTCTTTTATTCTTTTTTCAACTCCGTTTTCAGTAGGCTCATAATAAACCGTTCCCACAAGCTCATCTGGAAGATACTGCTGTTTAACATAATGCCCTTCAAAATCATGGGCATATTTATATCCTATTCCATGCCCCAGCTCTTTAGCTCCCGGATAATGGCTGTCTTTTAAATGGTTAGGAACAGATTTTATTTTAACTGTTCTTACGTCATGAAATGCCTTTTCAACACCTAAATAAGAAGCATTGCTTTTAGGAGCGCATGAAATATAAGTTACAGCCTGGGCTAATATAATACGGCTTTCAGGCATACCTATAAAATCAACAGCCTGTGCCGCAGAAACAGCCACCTGCAAGGCATGCGGGTCAGCATTTCCCACATCCTCCGAAGCACATATAACAATTCGTCTTGCAATAAATTTAGGGTCCTCACCTGCGTAAAGCATTTTAGCCAAGTAATAAAGAGCGGCATCCGGGTCTGAACCTCTCATGCTTTTAATAAAGGCTGATATAGTGTCGTAATGATTATCTCCGTCTTTTTCATAATTAAGTGCTCTTTTTTGTATACATTCCTGAGCCGTTTCCATATCTATATTTATAACACCGTTTTCATCTTTAGGTGTTGATAAAACAGCCAATTCCACAGCATTAAGGGCAGTCCTTGCGTCACCGTTTGCCGTATCTGCCAAAAACTCAAGAGCGTCATTATTCATATTTATTTTAAACATGCCGTATCCTTTTTTGCTGTCTGTAACGGCACGGTTTATAAGCTCTTTAATATCCTCCGTATTAAGCTGATAAAGCTCAAATATTATGCTTCGGCTTACAAGGGCCTTATTTACCTCAAAATACGGATTTTCTGTAGTTGCGCCTATTAATATTATTGTTCCGTCCTCAACATGGGGCAAAAGCGCGTCTTGCTGTGTTTTGTTAAACCTGTGAATCTCATCTATAAAAAGTATTGTTTTGTTTTGAGAAACTGCAAGCCTGTCTTTAGCCTTAGACACTACTTCTTTAATATCTTTTATTCCGGCAGTTGTGGCATTTATCTGCACAAAAGAGCGTTTTGTAGTATTGGCTATAATTCTGGCAAGTGTAGTTTTGCCTGTTCCCGGTGGGCCGTAAAATATAACAGAACTTAAATTATCGGCAATTATTGCCCTATAGAGCATTTTTCCTTTGCCTATAATGTGTTTTTGTCCTACAAACTCGTCCAATGTTTCCGGCCGCATTCTTGCTGCCAGCGGCGCTGTTTTATCTGCGTTAAGCTGTCTTGTATATTCAAATAAATCCATTTAATCCACTTCCGTTAAATATCAAAAAATCTTTCACAAGCCAATGCAAAACCGTTTTCATCATTTGTAAGTGTAACAAAGTCTGCCGCCTTCTTAACTTTATCCAACGCGTTTCCCATTGCCACGCCTGTTCCGCAAAACTCAAGCATTCCTAAATCGTTCAAATCATCACCAATGGATACCGTTTCATCGGGAGATATCCCAAATTTACTGCACAATATATCAATTCCTCGGCTTTTATCAGCGCCTTTTCGGTTAATAAAAATATATCCGTCCCATAAATTATCACGAATATCAATATTTTCAAAGCCTTTTGATTTTATTTCTTCTATAATTTCTTTTTTAATATTTTCATCACACCCTATAGTTACCTGATAATATCCACCGGAAATTTTTTTAAGCTCGCCATAACTGTTTAAATATCGTATCCCGCCTAAATAGCTTTTTAAGCGCCCTATTGGTGTGTGTGAGTTAAAAAAATCAAACTTTAATTGGTCTTTGCTGTGTATATGTTTGTAATATTTATATCCATTGGAGGCCTCAGCAAAAACACCAAATTTTTCGGCAATGTTTATAAGTTCTTTTGCCTCGCTGTTTTCCAAAAGCATACCGTGTATAGTTCTTTTATTTTTTACATCATACAAAAGTATTCCATCTATACAGACTATAGACAGATTTATATTCAGCGCTTTGGCAACAGGCAGAGCCTTTGTAATGTTTCTGCCTGTGCATAAAACAGTTTTTATGCCTTTATCCGCAAGGCGGTTTATAGCTTTAATATTTTTTTCCGGTATTTTACCTTTGCTGTTTGTAAGTGTACCGTCTATATCAGTAAAAAGCAATTTATTCATATAATTACCGCCTTTAATAACTTAATTCAAATTCCTTTAAAAGATATTCTATTAAATTTTAAAGCAAATTGTCAATACAGCCATAAATTTAAAACAAAAAATCCCACCGAAAACAGCGGGATTTTTTAACTAAATATTCAAATTTTCAGTTAAGTTCAGAGCGCATATCCTCATCCATAGCCTTAGCCACTTTTTTTGAAAAAGCAACAGCTTCAACAACTGTTCTTGCTCCAAAAACAACATCGCCTGAAGCATAAACCTTTTCGCAGGTTGTTTTTCCGTTTTCATCAGTTATAAGGAAACCTTTGTCAGAGCCTTTAAGGCCTTCTGTTGTATTAAGAAGCTTATCTTTAGGGCTTTGGCTTATGGCTATAATTGTAGTATCTGCTTTTTCCTGCTCTAACTCATCGGCATAGCCTGTTGTATTGCCTTCGTCGTCTATTATTGCCAATTTAAAAACAGGACCCTCGTCGTTAATTTCACAAATTTGACGACAGAATTTAAACTCTGCTCCGTCCAGCTTAGCATAAGCTACTTCTTCTTCTGTAGCTCTTATTTTTGTTCCTCTTGCGTAAAGAGTTACATTTCTTGCGCCGTTTCTAAGGCATGTTCTGGCAACATCAACAGCAGTATTGCCTGCGCCTATAACAGCTACTGTTTCACCAACATCATGGCCTTCAGGGTTTGCAAGGTAGTTAATTGCATAAAGAACATCTCCGCGGCTCTCTCCTGCAATGCCAAGCTTTTTAGGACGCCATACACCTGTTCCTATAAATACAGACTTATATCCGTCTTTAAATAAATCACCTATTTCCAGCGTTCCGCCTATTGTAGTATCAAGCCTTATCTGAACACCAATTTCAAGGAGTTTTTTTCTATATCTTTCAAGTATTGTTTTAGGCAGTCTATAATCTGGTATACCATATTGAAGCATACCGCCTATTTTTTCCTTTGCCTCAAATATAACAACACTGTAGCCTTCCTGAGCCAGTTTAAAAGCTATTGTTATACCGGCAGGACCTGCACCTATTACGGCTACCTTTTTGCCGTTTTTCTCTTTGCACTTAATTTTCATTTTATCAAAGTATGTATTTGAAATATAGTATTCTATAGTGCTAAAGTGAACCGGTATGCCCTTTCTTCCAAGCACACAATGACCCTCACACTGCTCATTATGGTTGCACACAAGAGCGCACATCATAGAAAGCGGGTTATTTTCAAAAAGCTTCTCACCTGCATCATTAAGGTTTCCGTTTTTAAGCATTTGAATTATTTCCGGTATAGGCGTATTAACAGGGCAGCCTTTAACGCAAAGCGGATTTTTACAGTTAAGGCATCTGCTTATTTCATCCATTATATAAACTGACATAATATCAACTCCTTAATCTAAGCAAAAACATTTGTAAAGTACGAAAATAAAAACAATTATTTTTGCTTATTTTACATTCATTATA
>CALWHR010000100.1 GCA_944380455.1 uncultured Clostridia bacterium | reverse complement strand
TATCCACTTTTATTTTTATACCAAAGCAGGAAAAGCAGAAATATATTTTTGATGAGAAAAAAAGAGTATATGAATCAATAGTAGTCTTTGCGCAAATTGTACTTTATCCCGAGGAATCAAAATACTCGTTAGGAGTGGCAAGATATGATATTCAGGAATTATCGGATCAAGAAAATGTAAAAAACGCGCTAAATGATTTAAAAATGGCTATTCCCAAAATAAAACTAATTACTAAAGATAACATAGTGGCAGAAAATGTAATGTCTTTTATTGAATATCAAGATAAAGAACATTTTGACGATTTAGTATCTAAGTTGCGGAAAGACTTATATAAATAGTTTGGTATTCTTTTTACACTCACATATCATATAGAAACAGTGGTACTTTTAGAATGCTGCAAAACTAAAAATTAAGAATATTCCTTTTACAACCTTCTAACAAAATATATGAAATCCTCAATGCTTTTTAGAAGGTAATATGGAAGTATTCAGTAAATAAAAAATTTTATTACAGATAGTTTTATTTTGATTTTTAAAAGGGGTTATTTTTTATGTCAACAGAAGATTATATTAATGACTTGTTGTGTTCTGCAATATCAGAATACGGTACTGAAAATTGTAAGTTAACTAAAAAACTTATAAAAAAGGTTACAGCTAAGCTTTCTACACAGTTTGTTAAAGCTGTATTTGACGGAATTACTTATTATCAGGTACTTAATGCAATAACAAATGCAGGGGGAACTGTATTAAATCAAAACGACGAAAATATGGAATGTACGGCTGTTGTATTTTCGGGAGCGCTTAATATGAATCCCGCCTTTATTGCAGTAAAAGCCGAAAATGATAAAACATATATTGCTTCATATGCAAAAGAAGGCATTATTAAACAGCATACGGCAGAAAAAGCTGTAGATACTGTTTTAAAATTGATTGAAAAATAAATAAAAAATTTATAAAATTTTAAAACTGAAATATATTTCAGCCTGCTGATATGTTATACTATAATTGTATATTATGTTTAGAGTTATAGGACGGGGGTGATAATGTGGCAGATATAGAACATGAATTTGAAAGGAAAAATAAAATTAAGGATTTAACAAGTTTAATGGTGCACAAACACTATTGTGAAAACGATTCTGAGTTTATAATTGATTTAATGGACAAAGATATAACTTGGTTAGGGACAGCTGAACATGAAAGTGCTGAGGGTATTGAAAAAGTGTCAGGTATTTTCAGACAGTTTGAAGATAAAGTTCCTAAGTGTAATGTATATCAGGAAGAATATAGTGTACAGAAAATTATGACTGATGCGTATTTATGCAGTGGGAAAATGTGGATTGCCACATTGCCTGAAACCAATATAAACCTTCGCGTGCATCAGCGTATTACAACTGCTTTCAGATGGTATGCTCAAGGGCCTAAGTGCTGTCATATACATATTTCAAATCCGTATGAAGATATGGTTGAAGGCGATATAGGATTCCCTGTAAAAATGTCAAAACAATCCTATACATACTTTAATGAGCAGATTGAAGAGCAAAAAAGATTAATTGAAGCACAAATTGAAGAATTAAAACGAAAAAGTTATGAGGATTTGCATACAGGAGTATATAATAGAAATAAATTTGTAGAAATTGTAAAATGTGAGCATAAAATTAAAAAAGTACATTTAGGAGTTGCGTATTTTGATTTAAATGGTTTAAAAATTGTTAACGACTTACAAGGACATGTATCAGGTGACAGGCTTATTTGTAATATGGCATCATTGCTTTGGTCGATTTTTGAAGGAAAGGTTTATCGTTTAGGCGGCGATGAGTTTATTGTTCTTGATTACGACTTGAACGAAGAAGATTTTAAAAAAGCTGTTTTTAAGGCAAAAAAGAACTTGGAAGATAATGGGATTAATTTTTCTGTTGGAATTTCATGGCGTTCTTTTAATAATAGTATACAAGAGCAGTTTGAAGAAGCTGACAGGTTTATGTATGATGAAAAAAGGCATTTTTATGAAGTAATAAATATAAAAGAAAAGTGATTATTTTGGGCATTTTAAAATGCCCTTTTTTATTATTAGTAATTAATGTGGGTGAAACAAATAATTCTTTTGGCAGCATTGACACTTTTTGATTAAAAATATATGATTTATAAAAAGATTATGGATTTTTGGGAGGTAATAATATGACATTTGACAGTGTGCAAATTGAATGTTTTTTATCGGCTGCCAAGCATCTTAATTTTTCTAAAGCAGCAGATTTTTTATATATTTCTCAGCCTGTTTTAAGCAGAAGAATATCTAAACTTGAGCAGGAACTGGGGGTTAAACTCTTTAACAGAACAAGCAGAGGTCTTGAGCTTACAGATGAAGGAAAAATGTTTGAAGAGTTCTTTTTAAGAACAACTAAAGATTTTAGTGCTCTTATAGAAAAAGTAAATAAGAATTCAGATATAGCAAAAAGACGTATAAGAATTGGTGTGTGTGAAGGAATAGACCTTTCAAAATATATTCGCGTTATTTTATCTGAATTTAAAAAAGAAAAAAATAATATAGAGGTTGAATTTGACTCCGGCCCTGTTGAAACACTTCTTGAAAGCTTTAAGTATGGATATTATGATTTAGTTATCATGCTTAAAGTTACGATTGAAAATTATGTTAAAAACAGTGTTGTATGTGATGTTGAAATAAAAGATTTTATTAATGTAAATAAATGTGTTGTATATTCTGAGCATAACCCAGTAAGCAAAAATAAAAATCCAAAGCTTGAGGACTTTTCAGGACAGACATTGTTTTGCCTTAAAAAAGAGCATGTTCCGCAGAGAGTACTTTCACATGGTGATTTATTTGAAAAGCATAAAATGTCACCTAATGTGAGGTTTTTACCTAACATGGACTCTATTTATATGGCTTTGCAGATTGGAGATGGCTTTTCAGTTTTTGATAACCATGAAAGAATATTAAACAGTGATGATATACTGCATTTTGATTTAGAGGAAACACAGTATATAAGTTTTGTGTGCCATGAAACACAGCCTAAATTTATTGCTGACTTTGTTTCTTTCTGCCTTGATGTTAAATTTTAAGTATATTATCTATGCGAATAATGTATAGATGATATACTGTTTTTAAATTGGACTTATGCAATATATAGTGTTACTCTTAACTTACAGCAAAAAAGTTCAGAGGTGATACTTGTGAAAACTTTACTTATTAAAAAAGAAGAGGCTGCACAGCTTATAACAATTAAAGACACTATATCAGCTGTTGAGGAAGGCTATAAAGCATATAGCGGCGGTAAGGTAATTCAGCCGGACTATATGGGTATACATCTTCCGGGTATTACAGGAGAAATAGATTTTAAAGCTGGATATTGCGCACAAAACGAAAGCATATCTCTTAAAGCTTCATCTGGAGGTTTTAATGATAATCCTTCAAAATACGGACTTCCAAGCGGAATGGGAACAGTTATGCTTTTTGATTCAAAAACATGTGCTTTAAAATGTATAATGGACGGAAGTTTAATTACAGGCTACAGAACAGGCGCGGCAGGAGCAATCTCAATTAAGTACCTTGCAAGAAAAGATTCATCTGAAATTGCGTCTATAGGTACAGGCAATCAGGCAAGAATGCAGATAAGAGCAGCTGTTAATGTAATAGATATTAAAAAAATACATGCGTGGGACAGTATAAAAGAAAATGCTGATAAATTTAAAAATGATATTGAAAAAGAATTTAATATACCTGTGGTAATTGAAAACAGCAAAAAAGAAGCTGTGGAAAAGGCTGATATAATAATATCAACTACAAGAGGCAAAGGCTCTTTAATAGAAGCTGAATGGATAAAACCAGGTACACACATTGTAGCTGTGGGAACAGACCAAAAAGGCAAACAGGAGTATGAGCCGGAAATATTTAAAAATTCTAAAATAGTATGTGACTCAATAAGCCAGTGTGTTG
>CALWHR010000099.1 GCA_944380455.1 uncultured Clostridia bacterium | reverse complement strand
CTGTAAGACCAAAAGGAGGCTCTCGATTTTTTAGACTTGATACATTGGGAGAAGGATACACAGAGAATGATATAAAAGAAAGGCTGCATAAACAACAGTACAGTGGTAATTTTAAAATTAACCATACCCAAAATAAAAAGTACAAATCTGTAAATTTAAGAGGTAATTTTAATAAAAGCCGAAAAATTACAGGTATACGAGCATTGTATTGGCACTATCTATATGTTTTAGGCAAAGTTAAAAAAGGAACATCACCAAAAAAAGTAAGCCATTATCTTTATGAAGATGTAATTAAATTTGACAAATATGTTAGTCAAAATCGTTTTATGGCTGAAAACAAAATAAAAACAACTCAAGACCTCATTAATATGAAGTCTTTTTTTATTGAGGAAATTGACCGTTTGACAGAAGAAAAATTAAGCCTTTATAAAAAATTAAAAAAGGAAGGTGAAAACTATAAACAAAATGAAGAATATCAAAAAATTAGCAAAACCATTAAAGAATACAGATACAAAACCCTTCAGTGCCAAAACATCATTGAAACAGAGGAAAGGATACAGAAACTTTTACAGGAAACCAAAAATGAAACCCAAAGGGAGGATTTAAAAAATGAATCAAGGAAGCGAAGCAGCAGAACAAATGACAAGAGAAACTTTGAGGATTTCAGAAACAGTTGCAAAGCTGACAGGTACAGGAGCTAAAAATTTAGGTGTATTGCTTGCAGCTCTTTTAAAAGACAATATTAAAATCAAGGGAAAAACAAACTTAAACACTATGCTAAAAGAAGGCAAAGAATTAAAAGTTTTTCCAATTAAGGAAGAATATTTAAAAATGTTTGCTGAAGAAGCAAAAAAATATGGAATACTTTTCTGTGTTATCAAAGACACAAAAACGGAGCAGCCTACATTTGACGTATTAGCAAAAGCAGAAGATGTTTCCAAAATCAACAGAGCGTTTGAGAAAATTGAATACCCTATTCCTCAAAGAGATAGCAATCTAAAAAAAACGGAAATTCAGACTCAGCAAGAGAACAAATCAGAATTGCAAAACAATGGTTGGAATATCAGCAAAACAGCTATGAAAGCGACTAAATCGGTGAAAAATGAGATTGAAAAAATAAATAAATCAAAAAAATCAATAGAGAAAGAGAGATGAGAATTATGCTGAAAAAAATAATATGCTGCTCAGTCTGTGTTCTGTCTATTTCAAGTGTTGTACTTGCAGCTGAAGTTTATCCAAGCAAAATTGAGTATGTTGAAAATGGCGGTATAACAGAAATTCATAAGATATATGAATTAAAAGCTGATGAAGACCCAAGCACAATACCAAGATACTCTTTTGAGCAAAATGGGTATAAATACATATTAAAAGATATTATAGAAAAAGAAATTCCTAATTTTGAGACAAAAGAGTATACAGAAAGTATTACTGTTGAAAGTCAGACAAATAAAATTGAAGATATACTCCCACTTATTCCAGTTCAAAAAGATATAACAACAGAAGATGGATTTTCAGGAACTATGGAACTGGATATTTCGACTATTGATGTTCAAAGCAAAGGAACTGGAACAAGCAGCTATACAATAACAGCAACAAGAATCTACCCTAACCTTGCTGGAGCTGATTTACAGTATATACCCAAAACAACTGTCGAAAATGGTAATACATTGCAGTTTTCTTCTGTTAGGTGGCAAACCGATAATACTGAAAATGTTGATGGTTATGCCATAGCAGACAGATATACTGCTGTCGTTACATATTCAGGTACAGGAACAAAAAGTTATAGAAAGGGTTATACAGTTACGGCAGAGTACAAAGGAACATTATCAAAAACAAGTGTGGACATCACTGAATATACTGCTGTATTTGGTGGTGAAAAATTGGAAGTTGAAGTCGTAAATGTAAATGATTTTAAATGGCAGTATGGTCTAATTCCTTTAGGTGGTATAGCTGTTGCTCTAATTGCAGTGGGACTATATAAACTTAAAAAGAAAGGAGCAAGAAAAAATGAAGATTTTGACAAGAAACCCGACGAGAAAATTGAAGAAGAAAGTCAGTATAACTATGTTGGTTTATCTGACAGCGATGATAATGCCGACACAAGTATACGCTCTTGAGTCAGATTTAACGTACAGTTACAGCAATACACAGGAGACGGTTTTTGGAAAATCTACATCAGTTGAACCTGTAGAAACTATTGAAGTAACAAATACTTACAATATCAATGTAAGTAAGGATAGTTCTTTTATTCCTCCAACATTTGGTTCGTATTCAGCGGATACGAAAGGCACAGGTGAACTTTTGACACCAAATATTTCTGGCGTGTTACCAATGATTATAGGCACAGGCAGCAAATCGTTAACTGGTACAACTACACAAAATACAAGTACAGGTTATGTGCCTTACAGCACAACATCAGACATTGCAATACCACCTCAAACAGGAAATGTGACATACAATATTTCATCACAAAATAAATTTACATTTCCAGACGGGTTGTATTATTCAGATAACAGCATTGGAAAACTAAAAATACCATCTATTGGGCTTTCTGTAAAAGTATATGAAACAGAAAGTCTTGAAAGCCTTGCAAAAGGTGCAGGACATTTTAAAGCTACATCTTGCTGGGACGGAAATGTTGGTCTTTGTGGACACAACAGGGGTGTAACAAATCATTTTGGTAAAATTCATACCCTTGAAAAAGGAGATGAAATTCAGTATACAACAAAATTAGGCACAAGGACTTATGAAGTTGTATCTGTAAACAAAATAAATGAGACTGATTTTTCATATCTTGGAAGAACAAATGATAATCGAATTACACTTATTACCTGCGTCAATGATGAGCCTGCAAAGAGGTGGTGTGTTCAGGCAATAGAAAAATAAATTGATATAATGATAAAATAATGATAAAATAATGATAGGGAGTGATTGATATAACAGGAGGAATAATTATGATAAATATAAGACCTGTCTCGGATTTAAGAAATAAATTTACAGAAATAGAAAACATAGTAATAAAAGAAGGAAAACCAGTTTATCTTACAAAAAACGGATATGGCTCTATGGTTGTAATGAGTCTTGAAAAATATTCTGAGCTTACAGATGATATAGAATTAAAACTTGATGAAGCAGACAAAGAAGCTGAAATTTCGGATATTCGTTACAGAGGTGAAGAGGTTTTTTCGAGGGTGAGGAAAAGAATAGATGGAGAATAAAAGGTGTAAACTTCGAATACTCCCTATATTTGAAAGAGACTTAAACGAAATAGTGGACTATATTGCTTTTAAACTAAATAATCCGGATGCTGCTAAATCATTGGTAGACAATGTAGAAAAAGCCATATATAAAAGGCTTGAATATCCGGAGGCTTTTGAAAAATTTAATTCTTTAAAAAAAAGAAAGCATAGTTATTACAGAATTTTTGTTAAGAACTATATTATATTTTATGTTGTGCTTGATGATATTATGGAGGTAAGAAGGATTTTATACAGCAAAAGGAATTTAGATAAAGAATTATGATGCATTTTGAAAAAATTAAATATAATATGACAAAAGGCTTTATTTTAAATAGAGCCTTTTTTTGTTGCCTAAAAGGAGGAACCAAAATGTTAAAAAAGATAACCGCTTTATTTATGGCAATATTCATGGTTATTTTGTCTGGTATTGCAGTATTGGCAGGCACATCTCTTGATACGGCGTTAAACAAAGTAAACCTTTATGTGAAACAAGACGCAGGAGCACAGCTTCTAACTTGGAAAGGAATAATTGACGCTGAAAATTTTGCGCCAGCCATTATTGTGTATAGAGCTGAGGACGGTAAAGAATATCCGGCATACTGTGCAAATCCCAATCGCCCAGGAGTAGAAAACTATTCTTCAAAAAATTATGATGTAGACGTTGACCAACTGGATACAGACCCCGTTGTATGGGGAGTAATTACAAACGGATACCCATACAAAACGCCAGAAGAACTGGGTGTAAAAAACGACTATGAAGCATATTACATAACTAAAATGGCTGTTTGGGCAGTTGTTCACGATAATTACAGCAATCTTGATGACTGGAAGGCAAATGGCAGCCAATACGACTATGTTGAAACGGCTATGAAAAACCTTGTATCTTTAGGGAAAGCAAACCAATATGTTTATACTTCATGGCTTGCTGTTAATCCCAAAACACAAAATATTCAGC
Organism: uncultured Clostridia bacterium; assembly: GCA_944380455.1. Lineage (GTDB taxonomy): Bacteria > Bacillota > Clostridia > Lachnospirales > Anaerotignaceae > Neoanaerotignum_A. The sequence goes on along the minus strand of CALWHR010000099.1, from coordinate 335 downwards.
AAGACAATATTGATGAAAGTTATACGTCACAAGAATATTCTTTAAATTCAAATGTAGCTATACGAAGCTATCAAGTTGTTTTAGAGGGAGATGTGCCAAAGGGAACAAAAGTTACCGATTTAAATAACAATGATAAGGATAGTTTTGACAGCTCAGAAACAAGTTTTAAGGTTTTGATTCCTGAAGCTTCTATTACTGATGAAGGTGAGTTTAGAGTATTAGTAAAATCTAAGTTGGAAAATAAGTCTGTAATGTTTGGTATTTCTCACGATACACAAAAGCAAGACTATTATGTAGCACCTATTCCTTCTTATAATGGTGATTCTTGGGTAGAC
>CALWHR010000098.1 GCA_944380455.1 uncultured Clostridia bacterium | reverse complement strand
CGCCGTAAATTTCGCTTCCCGGATAAACAAAACCCCTTGCCTTTGCCAAAGAAACTATTTTTTCCATAGTCTTTTCAACTGCCATTTAAAATTCCTCCTTAAAATTAAGCAAATAAAAAACCTTTCTTCCCTACTTATAAAAGTAAGGGACGAAAGGTCTAATCTTCCGCGGTTCCACCCTTTTTGGCATTTTATAACTTTATTACAACACAATGCCCTCTTTAAAATAAACTGCTCCAAAGCGCCTTCACGGTAAAACGACATTCCCTTGCACCAGCCGGAAACTCTCTAAAGACCTTTTATCCGTTACTATTCTTTTTCATAGCAGAACCTATATTAATTTAATAAACAATCTACCAAATTAAAGCGTTTTTGTCAAGCCGCCTGAACAAAATATTTATTATGCCAAACGAGGAACATATAAATAGTCCAAATTTTACGGCTGTTGTCGGCTTTTCCTTCTTTGTGGTCAACAAGGAACTTCATAATTTCATCTGTTTTGAAAAATTCCTTAGCCTCCTCACTTTCAAAAGCTTCTTTTATTACATTAAAATACTTGTCCTCTTTAAGCCAAATTCTTATAGGCACAGGAAAACCAAGTTTTTTCTTTTCAGCAACCATATTAGGCAGATATCTGTTTGCGGCATGACGCATAGCAACCTTTGTATTTTCTTTTGTAACTTTATACTTTTTAGGTATGTGTCTTGCAGCTTCAAATACCTTTCTATCAAGGAACGGTACTCGTACCTCAAGGGAATGAGCCATGCTCATTTTATCAGCCTTTAAAAGTATATCGCCTATAAGCCAAAGATTAAGGTCTATATACTGCATTCTTGTAACATCATCTTTGCCTGTAACTTTGTCATAAAGGGGCTTTGTAATTGACTGAGGAGTATATTTTCCGCTGACTTTTTTAAGTATCCTGTTTCTTTCAGCAACAGAAAACATATTGGCATTTCCTATAAATCTTTCCTCTAAATCTTTGCTTGCCCTTATAATATAGTTTTTGCCTTTAAATTTAAAAGGAAGTACCTTTACTACACCAGCGGCGGCCTTTCTCAACGGCTTTGGTATCCATGCCACAGGTTTAAGAGCGTCAGGCTCTTTGTAAATGTTGTATCCGCCAAAAAACTCATCGGCACCCTCACCTGAAAGAGCAACTTTTACATGCTGAGCAGCGGTTTGGCTTACAAAATAAAGTGCAATGGCTGCAGGGTCAGCCAAAGGCTCGTCCATTTGATACTGTACCTTAGGTATTACGTCCCAGTACTCATCTTTAGAAATTAACTTGCTGTAGTTATCAATTTTAATTTTTTCCGAAAGCTTCTTAGCATAATCAATTTCATTGTATTTTTCATAATCAAAGCCTACAGTAAATGTTTTGTCGCCTTTAAAGCATGCGGCAACATAGCTGGAATCTACACCGCTTGAAAGGAAAGAGCCAACCTCAACATCGCTTACCTTGTGTGCTTTAATTGAGTCTTGCATTGCAGTATCTATAATCTCTACTGTTTCGTCAAATGTTTTATCTTTTCCGGCATCGTCAAACATAGGATCCCAGTAACGCTCAACATTCATTTTTCCGTCTTTAAACGTAAAACAATGAGAAGGCATAAGCTTAAATATACCTTTAAACATAGTTTCTGGCAAAACAGAATATTGGAAAGAAAGATAATTTTCAAGAGCATCCCTATTTACTTCTTTTTCAACACCTGGGTATTCAAGTATGCTTTTAATTTCGGAAGCAAAAACAAGATTTCCGTTAACTATTGTATAATAAAACGGCTTGATGCCAAAAAAGTCTCTTGCACCAAAAAGCTCCTTCTTTTTAGAATCCCAAATAACAAACGCAAACATGCCTCTTAATTTATTAAGCAGGTCTTTTCCATATTCTTCATAACCATGAATTAAAACTTCTGTATCGGAATTATTTTTAAAAATATGGCCTTTTTTAATAAGTTCTTCTTTAAGCTCTTTAAAGTTATAAATCTCGCCGTTAAATGTAATTACAATACTGTCATCCTCATTATACATAGGCTGTGAGCCAAATCCTAAGTCTATAATTGAAAGCCTTCTGAAACCTAAGGCCACGTTTTCATCTATATGCTTTCCGGCGCTGTCTGGACCACGGTGAATAATTCTATTCATCATATTTGTAAGGACTTCGTCACTTGTAACAAGCTCACCGGTAAAACCGCAGAATCCGCACATATATTACTCTCCTTTATAAATAAATACCAAATTTAACATTCAAATTTTAACACACTTTTTGCCTCATATCAAGGCATGTACTGCCCATATTAAAAACTAAATAAAAAAACGGTATATACCAATATTTTAATTGGAATCACCGTTTTATATACAAACAAAATATTAATTATAAAATACCGCCAAGCAATAGATTTTTGTATCCAAACTCAAACAACAGTCCTACAGCAAACCAGCAAGGAGCATAATCAATGCGTATAAGTCCGCAGACATTATATCTTGCACTGCTGTAATCCCAAGGACATCTTCCTATAATTTCTTCAAGGGCAAACCCCGACAAAAATTCTGCCGCAAAAATACATGTCATATATATTAAACCTCTTACAAATACCGGTAAGGCGTAAATAATACTGTACAATGGCTCAAATAATACGGCGGAACCATATATAGGCATCATCCAAAGGGATGTATAGCCTATCATTCTTTTATCACCTCTTTTTAAAGAACCTGCCGCTGTCCACAGTATCTCTATTATCCAGCCTGCAATACCGTATAAAAAAAATCTTGTAATCATAACTGTATTTTTTATTTTTTAATTCTTTTTATTCAGACAATATTACCCTGCTTAAAATATCTGCTAAAGGCTCCATTGAATTTTTAGCCTCTTGTTTTGTGTTTGTCTGTGCGCCTACCTCGATTAAAAGCGACTTTGGCTTCATATGAAGGCTGTAACGATAAGCATTTATGTAAATTTTCCTTGTAAAATCAGGATAAAGCTTATTTGCCGTCATCTGCAAATTAAAGCTGAGGGCAAGATTTTCTTTTAAATATGGATTAGGAAGACTTGTTATATCGCTTAAAACGCCGTTTTCATTAAGGCGGCATAAGCCGTTAAAAAACATAATTTTGGCGCAAGTTTTGCCGTTTACCTCATCAATAAGTCGTACATCTTCATTTACACCGTCTCTGTGCATATCTATTACCAGCTCAATAGACGGATATTGTTCCAAAATTTTTGCTATAGCCGGCTCCATTCTTTCATAAGCCCCTAAAATCTGGTTTTTGCCGTCTACTACATCATATCTTCCTGTATCGTGTAAAACTTCAATGCCATACTTATTTTCCAGTATATTTTTAAGTTCCTCACCTACACCCCAAATACCTTCTTCTACACCCTTTGACGGGTCACTGTCGGCATACATTTCACTTGAATGGGTATGGAATATAAGCACTTTAGGTCCGTCGGAATTTTTATCTATAGTTAAATCCATATTCAAAAACTCATCAACATTTATATCGCTTTCCAAAAGGTCTGTTCTTTGGTCTACTATGTAAAAATTACTTTTTAAATAACTAAAATCTTTAAGTTTATTTATATCATCTTCAGTAAGGCTGACCTTCTTTATATCTGTGGCATAATTTGTATCGGTTTCAGGCTGAAGTTTTAGTTCTTCCTCTGAAAGCGTATTTACGAATACAGATTTTTCTGTTTCGCTCTCTATATTAACAGAAGGCATATTTTCTGTATTTTCAGTTGTAACTGAGACTTGTTTTTCAGTTTCTATCATGCTATCTGAAGTATTTTCAACTATTACTTTGTTACTTTCAACATTGCTTGCCGGAATTTCAGCGGCATAGAACTCTGTCATATATTTTAATCCAGCACCAAAACATGCTGACACAACCACCAAACCAATAAATGTACTGCGCAAAAACGCCGCAAGTTTAAAGTTGTCCTTCTTTCTCACACTTCTCATCTCCAAAACTTTATTGCGCCATGTATAAATATATTCAAAAAAGTTAAAAATATTACTGTAAAAACTGCCCTTTTAAAGGAGAATATATATGAAAAAAACTATAATTATTACAATTTTATTCTCACTTTTGCTTACTTCATGCAATGATAATGAGAAAAAAGAGCCTGCTGTTTTTGTTAACAGCACTGAAAACAGCTTGCCTGCTAACGAAGTTTTGACTGAAATCAGTTATGAATACGGGCTGAGTTCCCAAAGATTTACTGACGCTGATAATATAACTTTAACAGAAACAAAATTAAATAATATATCTTATTATTCAGTAAATGTTGATATAACTGAGCCTTTTCCTTCAAATTTTCTGCTAAAATGCTTCAGCGAAAGCAAAACACCTGTTATAACAGTAAGTTATAGCGAAAATACAGCCGATATGATTCGCTTTGCCAACCAAGCTGCAAAAATAAATATTCCTGCAATTTATGACATTTTTCCCTGCTACGGGGATGTTGAAAGCAGTAAATATAAAACAGATTTTTCAAACTTTGTATCTTTAATAAAAAGAGCCTCTCCCAACTCCAAAATTGTCTGGAGCTTTAATTCTTTAAACAATATTTCTTACAGTGAATATTTACCTGACAAAAATCAAATAGATTTTTTGGGGTTAAACTGTATATTTACATCACCTTATGACTCCATAGATGAAATACAAAGTTTTAAAAACATATGCGAAAATTTGAGTATTCAAAAACCTGTCATTGTTAAATTCGGAGTGAACCATTTTGATAATTATGAGCACACATATATGATTGAAGGCGCTGAAAAATTTATAGAATACTTTTACAGCGATTTATGCCCTGTAGTGCCTGATTTAGCCGCTGTTATATATTTTGACGAAAACATGCTTAACACAAATAGCAACTATATAAAACCCTGTGATTACAGTATATTAACAGAACCCGAATTAAATTCTGCTTTTGCTGAAATTACAAATAAATGACAAAATTCCTTTTTAGCACTCCCGAAGAGTTTTATATGTTAAAATATAGCTAATAAAACGAAAGGAGTGTTTTTATGCCATACCACTGCTGTTTTAAATCAAAATTAGGCTTTGTAAGGATAGAAGGAACTGATGAAGGAATAATTTCTATACGAACAGTTGATATTCCTGACAACGACTCTGAATATATAACTAATGAAATGAAAAAGTGCAAATTACAGTTAGAAGAATATTTTGACGGAAAACGCAGGGAGTTTGACCTGAAACTAATACTTAATGGAACTGAATTTCAAAAATTAGTATGGTGTAAGTTAATGGAAATACCTTACGGAAAAACAGTAAGCTATAAAGATGTGGCAATAGCCATAGGCAAACCTAATGCGTGCAGAGCGGTAGGCGGAGCCAACAATAAAAACAAGCTTTGGATAGTTATACCTTGCCATAGAGTAATAGGTGCTAATGGTGATTTAGTTGGCTATGGCGGTGAGATATGGCGAAAAGAAGCCCTTTTAAAACTTGAAAAAGAAAACAGTTGAAAATTTGAAAAAATTAGAGAATATAAGCAAAAATTAAAGGAGGCGAAACTATGGATACTAACGAAAACAATAAGCCTAAAAAGAACTTTAACATGATAATAACTGTTTTGTGTCTTATGCTCTGCGGACTAACATACTTAAAGACATTGTCTTTAGCTGACCAAATTTATTCAATGCAAACTAAACTGAATTCATTAAATGACAGTTTAAGAAGCCTCAACAATAGTATGGGCTCCATTACAACAGATGTAAGAAACTCTTTAAACGAATCAGCAAGCATATTGGCAAAAACCGGTTACAATATGGGTGAAATAAATTCTGAAAACAATACGGTCGAAGTTAAATTTAAT
>CALWHR010000097.1 GCA_944380455.1 uncultured Clostridia bacterium | reverse complement strand
TTTAAATCCGTACCTTGCCGCCCAGCGGTTCATCTGATATTCTGTTCTTCTTGAAAACTTCAAAAACTCGTCCCAAAAACGTTCTATAATAAATAATATTTTGCCTATTGTTTTTTCCTGCTCATCATAGGTATCTCCCAATGAAAGCCTGTCAACATGGCAGTGAAGTCCGCATGTTGATGTTTTATGGGACAGATAACCTCTTTCAAGAGCTTTAGATAAAACAGCCTTCCATGGCATTTGGTATGTATGATAATCAAGTGTCATAGGGTGGCTTACAATTTCCATACCTTCATCAAGGGAACCGTCATTTTTAATATAAATATGTTCTTTGTCTTTGTTTGCCACAGATAAAATTTTCTCGGCATTTTCCTCGTGGTCATAGCCTTCGTCTATTTCCAGTTCAACACCTATATATCTTCCGTTGCCATAAAATACAGGGTCAGGCTTGTATCCGTAATCATGTATTATCCTTTCGTCATGGTTTTTATAATAACATTCCCTGCAATAGCAGTTGTCATCGCTGTCATAATAAATATGTTCTCTTGATACTACCTCTCCGCAGTCTGCACATGTAAAGTAATATGAATCGTAGCAGTTAGGGCACAAATACATTGAGTCATTGCCTCTGTTTTCGGAAAACAAAAATGTTGTTCCGCATACATCACATACACAGCTGAGTTCGTCATAGCACATTTGGCAATATGGTTTATCATCTATATAGCACACCTCATCTTCAAATACTTCTTCACCGCAGCAAGTACAATAAATTTTATTTTTGCTCATAATTAAACCTCCTTAATATTCTTCTGCCAAAAGCATTGTGGAATACTCCTCATCATCTATAACATATATTTTTTGATTAATGCTCTTTCCCTGATACTTAAGCTTTATACACTCATTTAACGGCGGCTGTTCCTGCATGTGTTCAATTAAAAGCTCGCCGTTATTTGTACTGAGCTTAAATATTTGAAGGTAATCCGTATTTTCTTTAAGCCTTTTACAAATTATATCAACCCTGTTCCACATATAGGACATAAGCCACAGTGGTATTTCTCTTTCAATTCCTCTTGTTATATAACGCTTGTTATTAAACATCAGTCGTCCTCCTTTATAAGAGCATCAATAATGGCACAGATAATGCCTAATGCGGATATGGATAAAATTCCGGCAATTTTATTAAAGATGTCTTCGTCCCACATATTAAATCCCCCTTATTACAGTCTTACGCCATAGAGTATTTTTCAGTTAAAACCTCTAAAATGAATTCCATTACAGCTCTTACAACAATGAAAAACAATTTTAAAAAGCTTATTTCTTTCATACAACTCACCTCCTGATTTTATAAATACCAATAATTTAGTACATAAATAAAAGCCCTGATATTAAGACATTTATTTATCTTAAATATCAGGACTTTATCTATATAGACAAATTAATAATATATACTTAAAAATACTTAATATTGCGAATATTCAAAAGTTAAAATATATTTATTTTTAAGTAAATTATTAAATAAAAAATGGCTTGGCATCATCAGTATAAATGATGACGCCAAGCCCTTCTTAATTAATTTTATGGTACAGATATTTTAATTAATAAGTTTAATTTCATCAAAATCAGACTTTATTATTTTAGATAAATCTTCTTTAGTCGGATTTTCTATGCTAACAACTCTTCGAGCATGATTCATTACTAAATCATCATATATGTTTCTTACTAATCGACCATTAGAAAAATTTTTGTCTTTTTTGGAAACACTTTCTTCAAAAAATTTTCTAATGACAGCAAGTACATTATTATCAAGAACATAATCATTCTTTTGGCATAACGAAAGCAAAATTTTTTCCAGCTGTTCTGCCGTATAATCCGGAAATTCAATAAATGTATTAAAACGAGATTTTAAACCTGGATTTGATTTAAAAAAATCTTCCATTGGTTCAGTATACCCAGCTACAATAACAACAAGATCGTCTCTATAATCTTCTAAAGCCTTTGTAAGTTCAGTAAGGCATTCTCTGCCGTATGAATCACTATGGTCATTTTCTGTAATACTATATGCTTCGTCAATAAACAAAACACCGCCTTTAGCTTTTTCAATTACTTTTTTCACTTTTAAAGCGGTTTGTCCTTGGTATCCAGCTATTAAATCTGTTCTTGACACTTCTATAAAATGTCCTTTTGACAGCAGTCCTATTTGCTTATATATACGTCCTACAATACGAGCAACAGTTGTTTTACCCGTTCCTGGATTACCTGTAAATGCTAAATGCAAAGTATTTTTAGATGAATGCAAATTATTCTCTCTACGCAATTTCTGAACCTTTTGATAAGCAATTAGATCATTGACTTTAGCTTTTACAGTTTCAAGACCAACAAGAGTATTAAGTTCGTTTAACAACTCTTGAAGTGTTCTTGTGTCCTCATTGCTTTCTGTTGTTTGTTTGCACATTTCTTGTATAGTATAATAACCATAAAATTCAATAAGACTAACATTAACAATCTGAGCTATACGTTTAATCTCGTTCTTATTTTTAGAATTATTAACTGATTCAGAAATTTTCTTAAGAAGGCTGATTGTAGCTGTTCTGCTGTGTTCATCTACAATTATATTAGCTAACTTTGTTATTTCACCACATGCATCTGTAAGTGCATCTAATTTTGATGCATTATTTATTAGTGTTTGACTATATTTGTTCATCATATCACCTTTATATCAGAAGCAAAACCAACTCAATTATTGCAAGCCCAGCAGCTCCTCCAGCAATCAAATACATATATTTTATCTTCTTTGTTAAAGACTCTATAACATTATTTGTTTCTTGTATCTTTGCTTCTACATCTTCCTTGTTCTTCTGAATAGCAATATCCAAATTTTCGTTCTGCTTGTTCAATTTGGACAAACAAAATGTGTGTGCTTCTATATCTTCCCACATATTGTCTACTTGTTCCAAATGCTTGAAAGTGCTTAATTTTTCCCTATATTCATTCAAAGCAGTAATTTTACCATCTATTAAATTAATATGTCCCACAATTCGGTCATCTGTTTGTACAAGCTCGTTTAATTTCGTAATGTTTTTTTCTTCTGCAGTTTCAAGTTTCTTTATCCGAAACTTATGTTCTTCTGTCTGTTTGAAAAGAGTATCCACCTCCATCAAATGTTCTATCCCCAACAATTTTTTCATAAATAAAAGTAGTGTGTTTATATCTTTTTGGTATTTGGCTATCTCGTTTTGAATAGACTTAAAGTCACCACATATGTTCTGAATAGTGGTATTGGCAGAAGAAAGAGATTCCCACATTTCATCAATGTCTTTTAAGTGAACGATTTGCTCCAAAGCTTTTGTAAATTCAATAGTAGATTCCAATTTTTTAATTAAAGAATCTGTTTGCATAGATGTAGCTTCAATTTTCTTTTCAGCCGCTGTCAATGCAATTTTCATCGCATCTACTTTCTTGACATCTTCTTGACTATTTTTGTTAGCAGCTTTTATTTCTTCTGAAAGTTTATTAATTTCTTTATACCATTTTTGACAGTCATACCATATTTTATCGATATCTCCAAGATGAGCATACCCATCTAATTTTTGCTTAAATTTTTTTAGTTCTTCAAGTGACTTTTTCTGGTTTGCGGATATTTTTTTTATCTGTCCATAAGCTTCTTGTATACTCTTGCTTGTTTCTTTAGTCTCTTCAATGGAGATCAAAATTGCCTGTATGTAATCTTTGTCCAGAGCTTCCAATGCACTATAAACTTGCCCAAACTCTTTAATCAGCTTAATTTGGGTATTATTAATACTGTGTAAATGAGACTGAATTTGTGAGGTTAATTCATTTAATTCCTCACCTGTAACCTTATGGTCCAATCCAATGCCACGTCCGAAAAACAAATCCCCTAAAAACTCACCAACGCCCTTGGTGTCCTCAACTCTTTCCAAGTTCAAATCTGTTGTGGTTTGCTCGGAAAATTCTTTTAACTCTGTCTTCGCATTTTCAAAATCATGATACTGTATAACTAATTCACCCATCTTTAGTCCTCACTTAACATTTTATCCAATTCAGCAGAAACCTCATTAATTTCATCATTTGTACTTTCAGAAACCTTAATATTTTCACGAATCTCTTCAATAGAATCACTTATAGCAATAGCTGCGTCTTCATGTCTGGAATACATACTTTCAATAGCAGAGCTTTTTACATCATCAAACCAAGGCTTATCCTGTGTAAAGGTAACATTTGTTGAAAGTTCATTACCTGTTGTCATATTTTCATTATTATGGTCTTTGAAATCGTAATTTGTTCTACACCCCTTATTTTTCTTATTACTCAATAAATATACAGCAGAAGCCGACACAGCACCAACGACTGAACATATTCCTACAATACAAAAAAACTTATTCATACTATCAATCCCCCAGTTCGTCAAACAATTTATCGATATCATCAAAAGTATCTTGAATACTTTCATCAATAGCACAATTTTTTCTAATAATTTTGATAGAATCAGACATCATATTCGCAGCAGCAACATGACGGTTATAAATATTTTGTGCTGTTGAAGCTTTGGTATAGTCAAGTTTTACCTCATTAACAGCTTGTAGCTGATGTTGAGTTCTTAAAACTTCATTACCTTTCTTTATCTGAGCATTAACATTATCTCGTTTCATTCTCTTTTCAACTTGCTTTTCGATAATGTTAATTGCTATTGCACCAATTATGCCCGCAACAACCGCACCGAGTAAAATACCTAAAATATTTGCCAAACTACCAAGCAAAGGTATCTCAACAGCAAAGATAGGGATAGTCATCAAACTTTTCTCAATCGTCTCTCCAAGTAACATAGCTCCTATACCAGTCATGCCTGCAATTACGATTTTACCAACTTCCATTAACAGTTGACTTACAGGTTTACCCTTATTCGCAGGGTTTTTGATATATGCAATGGCATTTTTAAGGGAACTCCATCCCTGTTTCAACATAATCCATACTTTCTTGATTGTTCCAACAATCGGACCCCAAATTGCTGTTGCAATAGTAGTAAATAAAGTATTTCCAGCATTAATCAGATGCTGCTTCATTTTTCCTATAAAAGAATGTATTGATTCTTTAAAACTATCCAATAATGTATTCAGAGTTTTTTGGGCAGATTTGAACCATTTAACTAACTTCGCAATAATATCTTTTACCAATTCAGCCAACATCTGCATAAGTACTGCACGAAGTGCTTTTCCACCAATACGGAAGGCCTCTTCTTTCTGTGATTTTTTCCCTAATGCAATTTCTTGTTCTCGCTTTCTTTTCTTTTCTTTTTCAATGTATTCTTTGACATTTTTATCTTGTTCTATGTATTCATCTTCATCTATGCCAAAATATTCACCATTAGTCTGACCTTTACCTTTCTTTCCGGTTCTTTTGTGTTTAATCCATTTTTCACCATCATGGTCTAATTTTGATTGGTTAGCAGCCGAATCTAAGTCATATAAATTTTCTTCCGAGTTTGCTAATTTAATTTTTTCTTCTTTTGTCATATATGTTCCTGCTTCAGCATCTCTAGCAATAGCAGCATCTGAAATTTGGTGGTCTTTATTCACAGTTTTAGAACCAAATTTATTCTTTTTATCCTTATTTCTATCATCTTCATAAGGTTTCCTATAATCAGGTTTTAATGCTTTTTTCCATTCTCCATCAACACTATCATAGGTTTCCCAGACTTTTGTTTCTTTGTTATATCGCTGTTCCTGTTTCTGCTTGGCATTAGGTTTTATATTAGGGTCCGTATAGAAATTCGACCTATATTCTTCTCCTCGAGATTTATAGTCTACATAAGTGTTATGAGTAGCATATTTTTGTTTTTCAAAATTATCTACACTTTGAATATGGGCTTGACTACGCAAATCAAGATTAAGCCCTCTGTTTTCTTTAATAAAATCTTCGCCCGCAGTAACTGCCACTTGGTTTATAAACTGTTCCCAAACAACATCTATGATAACATTACCAAGATTATCTGGACTTCCGATTTTTTCTTTTTCTTCCTTAAGAAACTGCATATCGGCAAGTTCTTCTTCCAACTGGTTTTCAAGCTCTTCTTCCATTTTATCAAAATCAAAAGATTCTTCTATATTTTCATTAATTTTTTGACTTTCATCAATAATATCATTTTCATTCGCCATAAAAAATTATCCCCTCAATACAAAGTCAGAATAAAATTTAATTTTTTATTTATTAAGTAATTAACATAAATAGCATACAAATTTAATAGTATTCTTATTTGAAAAAAAATTTATATAACTGTTACTTTATCCCCTTGGCTTTTAAGCCACATATCAACACCATCACCAAAAACTTCAGCTGTTATAATCCATCCGTCATCACATTTTTTTATTATTTCAGCCGTGGGAAGTCTGTCCAGCACAGATTCTATTGAAATACCTGTATATTTGAACTTTATTTTCCTTAACTTTCCGCCATACATAAACTGAACACGTTTTCGGAACTCACCTTCCTGAAAACGATTTTTGTAAGGTATTGTATAGTGCTCATCAAGAACTTTAAATTTTTTAATACGGTCAATACGATAAATTGTAGGAAATAAATCGTCAGTGTTTTCAAAATCAGTTTTGTCTTCCAAAAAAGCTGTAAGATAAAAATAATATTCTGAAAACATAATGCCAACAGGCTTAACGACTCTTTTAACCTGTTTAGGTTCTTTTAAGCGTTCATACTCAATTTCCATAAGCTGATGATTTTGTACCGCCTGAGCAATTTCCCAAAGACCGTTTAAAATATGCTTTCCATGATGCGGCTCAATATAATGATATTTCTCATTTGCCAAAAGTTCTGTTACCATCTGCTTGCTTTGCTCAGGCACACAGCAGGCAATTAACTTATCAAGAATAGGTATCATCTCATCTTGAAGCATTGAGCGGCTTTCAAGCAGAATTTTGCAAACTGCCAATATTTCACTGTTGTTTAATAAAATTGCAGACTGGCTTTCAAGCCTATAGCCTTTCATCTGGCGGTCATATATAATATCCTGCTTTAATCCTCTTTCTATAAAAAAACACCTTAAAGATTCTATGTCCCTCTGTATGCTTCTTTCAGTTACATTAAACTTCCATGCCAAATCCTTTTTTCTTAAAATTCTCCCCTCTGTAAGTTCTGAATAAATCTGAAGCAGTCTCTCAGATTTTAAAACTACACTATTCATAACCTTCTCCCCTTTAGTGTTTATATGCTGATAAGCACATAAAACTATCTTAAAGTTATAATAATATATTTAATAACTCATGTCAATTTTTGTCTTGATTAGATACCATAATAGAAGCACTGGAGGGATAATACATGAAGACTATCCACAAAGAAAAATACCGTCAAATTGGTTTAAAAATTGCATATTACAGAAAACTCCGTGGATTAACTCAGGAAGAACTGGCTGAGCAAGTTGGTTTAACTCCTGCTTTTATAGGTCATTTAGAGGCGCCTAACATTTCAAAAGCCCTTTCACTTGACACTTTGTTTGATATTGCGTCAGTTCTTGATGTGCCGTCGCATCGTTTTCTGATTTTTGATGATGACTTTTAATAAATTCATTATACTATACAGCATAGACACTCTTTGTCACTTTTTAAAAAATCAAGTTCTTTTATGACAGAAATCATAAAAATGTAGTACATATTAAAACAATAGTTTTATATACTTTATTTAGGAAGTCATATAATAAAAAAAGAGATTATCCTTCTAATGGGTAATCTCTTTCTTTTCTTTGATTAATTTTTTAAATTTATTATTTTGCCTTTTCAAGCATCTTTTTTACTTCTTTGTCAAAGTCTGAAACAATATTTTGCCCTTTGTTAAAAGCATCGTATTCACTTTCAGCCTTTTCTACGGCTGCTTTTCTTGAAATCCTGCCTTTATCTTTCAAAATATCATATCTTCTAAAAGCTAAAAACTCATTAACACTTGCAGCAAATTCCTCCATTGTAAATGTATTCTCACGTTCAATTAAGTCTTCGATATAATCAAAATATCCAGAAACCGCCCGCTCCAGCTGCCTAATCTGCTTTTCTTCCAAATAATTTTTAGCAACACGTACATCAGATTTTAAAATTCTGCCTTCCGGAGCATTTTTCCATGTAGTAAGCCCCATATTTTCTTTTGTTCTGTCTGCTCTTGTATATATAATTTCGGCAGATGTCTGTCCTACAATAGCATAGTGAAATTTATTTTGCACCATAGAATAAAAATCATGAGTAGTAGGTGAATTTTTGTCATAGTCAATACTGCATTCGGCAAAAATATCTGTAATTTGCTGCCATATTCTTCTTTCACTTGCCCTTATTGAGCGGACTCTCTCCAAAAGCTCACGGAAATAGTCCTTGCCAAAAGCTGTTTTGCCCTGTTTTAAACGCTCGTCGTCCATAGCAAAACCTTTTATCATATATTCTTTTAAAACACCTGTTGCCCAAATACGGAAGTTTGTAGCACGAATTGAATTAACACGGTATCCAACTGAAATAAT
>CALWHR010000096.1 GCA_944380455.1 uncultured Clostridia bacterium | reverse complement strand
TTAAATGAACAGTCGTTATGAATTCGCCGCTATAGAAAAAAAATGGCGTGCTGAATGGGAAAAAAATCCTGTAAACAAAGAAGATGACACAAAACCTAAATATTACTGCCTTGATATGTTCCCTTACCCTTCAGGAACAGGTCTTCATGTAGGCCACTGGAGAGGTTACGTTTTAAGTGACGTTATAAGCCGCTATAAACTCCTTCAGGGCTATCAGATACTTCATCCAATGGGCTGGGACGCATTCGGCCTTCCTGCTGAAAACTACGCTATTAAAACAAACACACATCCAGAAGTAAGCACAAGAGCAAATATTGCAAATGTTAAGCGTCAGCTTCACGAAATAAGTGCTATTTATGACTGGAGCCGTGAAATAAATACAACCGACAAAGGCTATTACAAATGGACACAGTGGATATTTGCCAGAATGTTTGAAAAAGGCCTTGCTTATGAAAAAGAAATGCCTCTTAACTGGTGCCCAAGCTGTAAATGCGTTTTAGCCAATGAAGAAGCAACAAACGGCGTTTGCGAAAGATGCGGCGCACAGGTTACAAAGAAAAATCTCCGTCAGTGGATGCTTAAAATAACAAACTACGCTGAAAGACTCCTTAATGACCTTAACAAGCTCGACTGGCCTGAAAAAGTTAAAAAAATGCAGTCTGACTGGATAGGCAAAAGCTACGGCGCTGAGGTTGACTTTAAAATAAACGGCACAGACGAGAAAATAACTGTTTATACAACAAGACCTGATACTCTTTACGGTGCTACATTTATGGTGCTTTCTCCTGAGCATAAACTTGTTAAGGAAATATCTACAGATGAATACAGACAGGCTGTTGAGGACTACTGCTATCAGGCATCAACAAAGTCATCTGTTGACCGTATGTCTGATAAAGAAAAGACCGGTGTATTTACAGGTGCTTATGGTGTTAACCCATTAAATAACGCTCTTATACCTATTTGGGTTGCAGACTATGTACTGGCTGATTACGGTACAGGCGCTATCATGTGCGTTCCTGCACACGATGAGCGTGACTTTGAGTTTGCCAAAAAATTCAATCTTCCTATTATTCAGGTTATTAAACCAAAGGACGAGGAAGAAAAAGAGCTTACAGAAGCATACACAGGCGACGGTGTTATGATTAACTCCCCTCTTTTTGACGGCATGACAGCTTTTGAAGCTAAAGAAAAAGCTCCTCACATGCTTGAAGAAAAAGGTCTTGGCAAAAAGACAGTTAACTATAAACTTCGTGACTGGGTATTCTCAAGACAGAGATACTGGGGAGAGCCTATTCCTCTTGTTCACTGCCCTCACTGCGGAACAGTTGTAGTTCCTGACGACCAGCTTCCTGTTGAGCTTCCTGAAGTTGAAAACTACAAACCTACAGATACAGGCGAATCACCTCTTGCGGCTATTGACAGCTGGGTAAATACTACATGTCCTAAATGCGGCGGTCCTGCAAAGCGTGAAACAAACACAATGCCTCAGTGGGCTGGTTCATCATGGTATTTCCTCAGATACGCAGACCCACACAATGATAAAGAGCTTGCAAGCAAAGAAGCACTTAAAAAATGGCTTCCTGTTGATATGTATGTAGGCGGTGTTGAGCATGCCGTTCTTCACCTTCTTTATGCAAGATTCTACACAAAATTCCTTTATGATATAGGTGTTGTAGACTTTGACGAGCCGTTCCTTAAACTGTTCAATCAAGGTATGATAAACAAAGACGGAGCTAAAATGAGCAAGTCAAAAGGCAATGTAGTTTCACCTGATGACCTTGTTAAAAAATACGGCTGTGACTCATTAAGAATGTATGAGCTTTTTGTTGGTCCGCCTGAGGTTGACTCTGAATGGGATGACAGCGGTATCGACGGTGTATTCCGTTACCTTAACAGAGTATGGAAATTTATATACACATACAAAGATAAAAACCACGCACCAACAAAAGAATCTGATTTTGTTAAAAATACAATGATAGACCAGATTACAAAGCGTCTTGAAGCCCTTACAACAAACACTGTTGTCAGCGGATTTATGGAGTACACATCTAAAATGATAGATGTTGCCAAAGCTCAGGACGGTATTGATAAATCCTGTATCGAGGACCTTCTTATACTTCTTGCTCCGTTTACACCGCATATTGCTCAGGAGCTGTGGATTGATACGGGTCATGAAGGTTCAATATTCGATGCCGCATGGCCAAAAGCCGACTTAACAAAGCTTACTGTAGACGAAATAACAATTCCTCTTCAGATAAACGGCAAATTCAGAGAAAATCTTGTAATTGCCGCAGACAGTGACAAAGATACAGTAATAGCAAAAGCAAAAGAAGTGCTTGCTTCACGTCTTGCCGATAAAACAATAGTTAAAGAAATTTATGTTCCTAAGAAAATAGTTAATATAGTAGTTAAATAAATCATGACAAAAAGCGCCTTTACGTTTAAAATCGAAAGGCGCTTTTATATTTACTAATGATTTTAAGCTGATGATTTAAAAATTAATTTAAATATCTAACCACAAAAATATACATCATTTATACTGATTTATATTTTTTATGTTATAATTACATTAAAAATAATGTTTTAAATTGTAATCAGTAGAATGTAACATATATTAATTATTTAAGTTACTATTTATCCATGTAAAATACTGGCCTTATTCCTGCGGCAGTGATTATTGCTGCTTCAACAAAGTTGAACTCTTAACTTTATACCATAAATCAATTACAACATACTTATAAAAAAGGTTTTAAACGGAGGGAAGGAAATGAAAAAATTAGGATTCGGATTAATGCGCCTGCCGCTTATTGACGGCAATTTTTCGCAGATTGACAAAAAACAGTTATGCGAAATGATTGATGTTTTTATGGAAAACGGGTTTCAATACTTTGATACAGCCTGGTTTTACCACAATGGCCAGTCAGAAGCAGCCGTTAAAGAATGTCTTGTAGACCGATACCCTCGTTCGGCATTTCTGCTTGCTGATAAAATGCCGATATCTCTTATTAACGGCGAAAATGAATTGGAAGATTACTTTAATAAACAGCTTGAAAGATGCGGTGTAGATTATTTTGACTACTATCTTGTTCATAATATAGGCGGAATCCGCCGCAAAAAGGCTGAAGATTTTCATGTATTTGAATTTATATCCCAAAAGAAAAAAGCCGGACTCGTTAAAAAAATGGGGTTCTCATTCCACGATAACGCCGAAATGTTAGACGAAATTTTGACTACACACCCCGAGATAGATTTTGTACAGATACAGTTAAACTATCTTGACTGGGAAACCGATGCAATACAGTCAAGAAAATGTTATGAAACAGCTGAAAAACATAATAAACCTGTTATTGTTATGGAGCCGATTAAAGGCGGAACACTGTCATATATGCCGAAACAAGCCGAAAACATACTGCTTTCGCTTCATAATAACTGGTCTGTTTCTTCGTGGGCACTTCGCTTTGCCATGAGTTTTGACAATGTAATGGTTGTACTAAGCGGCATGAGCAGTTTAGAACAGATTAAAGAAAACATTATCACTGCCGAAAGCCAAGAGCCTTTCGGCAAAGAAGAATTTTCATGTGTACAGAAAGCTGCTGATATAATAAAAGAAACAGCCGTTATACCATGTACAGGCTGCGCATACTGTATTCAGAAATGTCCTAAAAATATAGCAATTCCAAAATTTTTTTCGCTTTATAATGTTGATGTAATAGAGCCTGAAACAAAAACATGGACTGCGCAGTCATTATTGTATGCTCACTATTCAGAGCAGTACGGAAAAGCTAGTGCCTGCATAGGCTGCGGCCAGTGTGAAAAAATGTGCCCTCAGAATATACCTATCCGTAATTGGCTTAAAGAAGTTGCCGCAAGATTTGAATAATTTTTTTCAAAAGAACATATAATCATAAATTTTATAACAAGCATAAATAAAATCGGAGTCTAAAGCACATAGCCATAGACTCCTGTTTTATTTGTAATATTCTTTTATGAAAATCTTTATAATTATCTTTAATATATTCAGTTCTTTATCTTTCTTTTTGTCTCATTTAAATTTTTTCTATTTTTCATATCATATTACTTGACATATTACTTGAGCATTTAATTTATTTCTTCTGCCCTTTTAAGAGCATCATCTATGCAGGCGCATATATTTTCCCTGCCTATTTCATCTATAAATCCGGCTTTTTCAAGTACACGCATTGGCTGTTCGTTTACATGGGAAAGCACAAGAGTTATTTTGTTCTTCCTACAGTCATTAAACAAAGTTTTAAGGCTTCTTAAAGCGCTTATATCCATAGAAGGAACGCCGCGCATTCTTAATATAAGCACATCTTTTGTTTTGTCAAACATAAGCTTTGATATTTTATCTGCCATGCCAAAGAACATAGGTCCGTTAAGTTCAAAAACTATGGTGTTTTTAGGAACAATTTTAAGATTTATGTTGTCTGAGTCTACACCATCCTCACCAATGTATTTCCAGCTTTCAACCTCAGTAACATCTGCCAAAAAAAAAAAAAAAAGAAGTGCCGCAAGCAAAAGACCTGCTATAATAGCTACAACAAGGTCAAATACAACTGTAAGAACAAGTGTTACAAGCAGTATTGAAATATCGCTCTTTGG
>CALWHR010000095.1 GCA_944380455.1 uncultured Clostridia bacterium | reverse complement strand
TAAACATTAATTATTATACACTCTTTTACGCCAAAACTACAGTACAAAAAGCTATATTTAAGTAATTTCATATTTATTTAACTCTATTTATTAAAATACCCTGATGCAATTTATTTATGTTCATGTATTTTCAAATGAATTGCTATATGGTAAAATCTTTCAGGGAGTTGATTAAATGAATATTTTAAATTTTGAAATTTCTAAAAAAACCGAAGAAGAAATAAACGAAATTACCAAAAACTTTAAACGCACTGTTGAATATGCCGATATTTCCGAGCTTCAGGTAGGAGGCTTTGGCGCTGTTTTTTATACTAATCCGAAAAAATACATTGTTTATGTATCAACCGATTTAAACAATGATGATTTTGAAACAAATGTATTGTCAGAGCTTCATCACATACGCCAAAAAGAAGAAGAGTATCCTCTTACATCTTTAAAAAGAAGTGATGTTGTTCTTCAAGAGAAGAACCCTATGTTTTTTTCATACCTTGACCATTCTTTGGTATCAGCAGTTTATGACCTTGATGTTATGACACGCCTTAAAAAATCCGGTCATTCAATAGAGTTTTATATTTCTAACCGTTTAAACCAAATTTTAAAGATAGACCTTAAATCAAATATGGCCGATAAATATAACTATGCTTCATTTGGCATTCAGTTTATAATGTTCTGCCTTACGGCTTCGGAAAGTGACAAGGAAACAGCGGCAGAGTTTTTAAACAAAAACTTTAATTTTATAGCTGACAACATATATCCTTATGCAGAAAAAATTAAAGAAATAGGCTTTGATACGCCTCTTGCCTGTGCAAAAAGCATTATGTATATTGTAGACGTATTTAATCTTTGGGATGTTGAATATGTTTCTTTCAAAGATGCAAAGGTTAAAACACATAAATCATATTTAAGATTTTTAGAAGAAAATAAATAAAATTACGCACCAAAATGTTTTCTCAGAATATACTGTTAAAAAAATATTCGGAGAAACAATATGAGAAAAAGCTTTATTAATATGGCAGCTGTTTGTATTACATCGGCTGCCCTTCTTTTTACAGGATGCGCCGGAAACAACAATGATTCCAATGAACTTACAGAGGTAAAACTTAATGAAGTTGTACACTCAGTTTTTTACGCTCCGCAGTATGTTGCTCTTGAAAACGGATACTTTGAAGAAGAAGGCTTAAAAATAGACCTTTCAGTTGGTCAGGGTGCAGACAAATCTATGACAGCCCTTATTTCAGGCTCAGCTGATATCGCTCTTTTAGGTACAGAAGCCGGAATATATGTATATAACCAAGGCGCTGAAGATTACGCTTTGGCGTTTGCTCAGCTTACCCAGCGCGCCGGAAACTTCCTTGTATCCAGAGAGAATGACACCGACTTTAACTGGAGTGACTTAAAAGGCAAATCAATTATCGGCGGCAGAACAGGTGGCATGCCTGAAATGGTTCTTGAATATGTTCTTGAACAAAACGGCCTTGAAATAGGCAAAGATGTGGAAATTATAAATAACATATCATTTGAATCCACAGCCGGTGCTTTTTCAGCAGATATAGGCGATTACACGGCAGAATTTGAGCCTACGGCTTCCGCTCTTGAAAACAGCGGTAAAGGCTATGTTGTAGCATCTTTGGGAACAGAAAGCGGATATGTGCCTTATACAGTCTATATGGCAACCAAAAGCTTTATAAACGAAAACCCGGAAATTATACAAAAATTCACAAACGCTATTTATAAAGCTCAGCTTTGGATGAGTGAACACACATCAAGCGAAATTGCGGAAGTTATACTTCCTTATTTTACAGACAGCGATATTGAAACATTAACAAAAATAATAGACAGATATAACTCACAGGACACATGGAAAACAGACCCGATTTTCGATAAAGACGGCTTTGAACTTATTCAGGATATAATGGAATTCGGCGGAGAACTTGAAAAACGTGTGCCTTTTGAAGAAATGGTAACAACTGATTTTGCTCAAAAGGCAGTTGACAGTATAAAATAATATATTTATAAAACTACCCCACTGGTTTATTTTAAAATCCAGCGGGGTAAATTTTTTATTCAGCAATATTTTGCAAAAATGCGTATGTAGCTTTTGCCAAAGCCTCATAACCGAAGTTATTAGGATGTGTAGTATCTGTTACCTTCATTGAACCATCTTGATTAAATTCGTCTATCGTATTTACTGTAAATTTGAAATCACCAAATGAGTCTATGTTCATATAAACCGGGCAGAAATAAACGCCGTCTTTTTCTGAGTCCTCAAAATGTTCTGTTAAGCTTTTTACAAAAGAAAGTCTTTCATATTTAGCTGTTTTTGTAGTGTCAGAGTCAAAAAGCATAAGCGGCTCATTCCATATTATTTTAATATTGCTGTCATATGCCTTAATGCTTTCTATCATTTCATCAAAATACGACAATATCTCATCATGGCTGTTATGGCCTGAAAGGTTAATGTCGTTTATACCAAGGTTAACAACAACATAATCAACTGAGTCATATCTGTTATTTTCCATATAATAACCAAAATCAAACTTTCCTTCTTCATTAAGGAACGGATTGGAATAGCCGTATTTACTGCTTACGTTGCAGTAATCATAAGCAGACCAGCCGCCGCGGCCTTCGTGCCTGCTGCCTTCATTTCCCCTTGTGCCTAAAAGCTCCATGCCTTCATTTTCGGCTATCTCAGTAAAGTACTGAGTATACAAATTTTCGTTAATTAAGCTGTCACCTAAAAACATAACTTTTTTATTGCTTAATTCATTGTCTTGAACATCTTCAACAATTATTTCTGTACTTCCCAGCTCTTTACCGTTTACATATAAATAATAGTATCCGCTTCCTATATCATCTGTTTTTATACATCCATCACTGGAGATTATATTTCCGTCATCATCCATAACTTCTATTTTATCGCCAAAATCAGCACTGCAATTTAAAAGTGAGTTATTAAAATCTACTGTAGTGCCTTCAAGGGCATATACTTTTTCAGGAAGCACCGCTTCCTTCTGGGTAATACATTCCGGCTTAATTCCTGTTAATTCATAATTAAAATCACCTGTTACATTTTCTGTTGGTACGTGATAATAATTAAGAGTTACATACATTTTTATAATTTCGTTTGCATTTTCATTATCTGAAACAAATTCCAGTTCCGTATTTTTTGCATTAATAAAATCAGCCTTTGCAAAGCTTAAAGTTGAAGAATATACATTACCTTCTTCATCATTTATGGTAAATTTTACACCACTGTTATCAGGATAAATACCGCTTACATAAAACTTCTTGTTTTCATCTGAATTATATATCTTTAAGTCATTTACAACTGAAAGGAACTCATTCATTTCTTCATTGCCGCTGTTTTTATTTACAAAATAATTAGTATTTGCCTGAGTAACAGAATCATATTTAATTCCAAGGCAATAAGGGTCTATATTTCTAACCTCTGAAGGTTTTACAGAATTGAGTTCTTTTTGAAGCTCATCATCAAAAGGTGTAAATACCGGTTCATCAAGGCAATAGAAAAACTTAACAGGTGTACCGTTATCGTACTGAGTTTTAAGATAAGTCTTTAATGTGTCAACATCTTTAACAATTTTTTCTGTACTTCACAGCTCTTGACCGTTTATATATAAATAATAGTATATGCTCACTATATCATCTGTGTTTTTACATTTGTCAATGGAGATTATATTTCTGTCATAATGCATAACTTCTATTTTATTG
>CALWHR010000094.1 GCA_944380455.1 uncultured Clostridia bacterium | reverse complement strand
AACTCTGTAAATTCCGATTTGCAGGTGTGTTCGGTTCCACATTATCACATAACAGGATAAAATACAAGAACAGACACAGCGGTTCAACCTATTGTGGCTGTTAACTGTCTTATGAGCACTTCGCTTTACTGCCGGTTTTATTTATATCTGTATTTTTTACTTTTTATATCCGCATTTAGGACACACGCCGTTTTCATTAAGAGCTATACCACAAAGAGGGCAGCGGTCAATTTTGTTTTTTGTAGTAAACTCTGCGCTGGCAGCATTTACTCCGCTGGTGAATGTAATTTTTGCAATATTAAGTTTGTCTTTAAGCAGTTCATAAACAATCTTAATCATTCCCTCAACAGTCATTGTTTCTTTAGTAACTACCAAACGGCATTCAGGATAAGCTGTTGCTAAATCTGTTTTAAAAGCAGGCCCCTTCATCTGGTTTTGAGGCGCACCGTTTCGTATGCCCTGTTCTTCATATACTTTAAGAACAGCCGGAAGGAGAGGGTCATCTTCTCTTAATATAAGAGCATGGTCGAAATTTTTAAGTACTGACCATGCAGTTTTCTGAATTTCGTTACAAGGAAAAACCATATTAACGCCCGGCTCAATGGTGTCTTCTACTTCGATTGTTAAAACACCGGTGTGTCCGTGAAGATACTGTGCTTCTCCTTTGAAACCGTAAAATCTGTGTGCATACTGCAAGTCTAATGTTGTAATACTTCTCATTATATACGCCTCCTTTTTATATTTGTAAGTCTTGTGACTTATTATTGATTTAGTCAGATTGCTGCTTTGCCCGGCATTCAGGACAGGTATACTGAATTTTTAAATCATAATCATCTATAGCAAAACCTGTCTGCCTTTCAAGTTCTGATGTAATATCTTTAAGATATATGTCAGAAAGCTTTCCACAGCAGCGGCATATAAGGTGATCGTGCCGTATTATTTTGTCATAACGGTCAGGACAGCCTTCTATGCTGATTTTTCGTATTTTTCCCTGTTTATAAAGATTGTTTAAATTATTATAAACTGTTGCCAAAACCACTGAAGGATATATGCTTTTTAATGAAAAAAACAGCTGTTCAGCAGTCATGTGCTCATTTGAATTATTTATAATTTCTAAAATAATGTTTTCGTATCTCATATTCATCACTCAATTTAGAATTATTCTATTTCTAATATAATAAATAACTATCAATTTGTCAAGTATTTTGTAAAATTTTAGAATAAAAAAGCATATAAAAAGACCTTATGCAAGGCCTTTTATATAGTTTTACATCATTATGACTAATACAAGCAAACCAAGTATTATCCTGTATATGCCGAATATTTTAAAATCATGCTTTTTAACATAGCCCATAAGGAATTTTATTATAAATAATGAAACAAGGAACGCCACTAATGTACCTGCTGATAATATAATCAATTCAGCTGACGTAAAAGCAAGACCGAATTTTAAAATTTTAATGGCGCTTAATCCAAACATAACAGGCACAGCTAAAAAGAATGTAAACTCGGCCGCAGCAACTCTTGATACGCCTATAATAAGCGAACCGACTATTGTAGAGCCGGAACGTGATGTTCCCGGTATTATAGAGAGCACCTGAAATAATCCTATAATAAAGGCTGTTTTATATGTAATTTCGCTGAGAGTTCTGATTTTGGGTGTGCGGTGTTTGTTCCACTGTTCAATTGTAATAAATGCCGCGCCGTATACAATAAGGGCAAGGGCTATGACTGTAGGTGTATGAAGATGTGCTTCTATGTAGTCATCAAATAAAAGTGTTACTATTGCTCCCGGTATGCAGGCTACAACTACTTTAAACCATAATGAAAAAATATCTGCTTTAATTATTGGTCTGGATTTATCACTGAACTGGAAAGGAAACATTTTTTTCCAAAATATAACAACAACTGCAAGTATAGCTCCAAGCTGTATAACAACAAAAAACATTTCTTTAAAAGAATCGCTCATGTTAAGAGTTAAAAACTCGTCAACAAGGAGCATATGTCCTGTACTGCTTATAGGCAGCCACTCAGTAATTCCTTCCACAATGCCTAAAAAAACGGCCTTTAAAATCTCGGTAAAAATATTCACTTTTTAAGTCCTCCCTTTATAAGATTGTTAAAAATATAAGTATACTACAAATTTTAATTTTTATTAACTGTTTTGGCTGAAATAAAAGAATACTTAATAATTTTTATATTATGAAAACAGGCTAATCATATATTTTGTAGTATAAAGACTTTATTTTATACTTACTGATTGTAAGTTGATATATTAAATATCCAATAGTAATATAAAATTAATTAATTTAATCGGAAATAATATAAAAGGAGTGTTTAATATGAATATCAATACAGATTTGCTTCATGCACATCAGCTTCATGCACGTTTAACAGGAACATATAAACCTGAAGCCATGGCGCATATCAGCCCTATATATCAAACATCAACATATGTATTGGAGGACTTTGACAGTGCCGTTTACCTTAATCAGCATGTTGACGAAGGCTTTGTGTATACACGTTTCGGAAGCCCTAACTGTGACGAACTGGAAAAGAAAATAGCTCATCTTGAGCATGCGGAAGCGGCAATTTCACTTGCCAGCGGACTTGGTGCAATTTCAACAGCGGTTTTAAGCATTGTAAAAGCAGGAGACCACGTTGTTTTCGGTGATGTTATATACGGCTGTTCATACACTCTTTTTGCAAAGGTGCTTTCACGCCTTGGAATTACATATACAAGAGTTGATACATCAAATGTACAGGCCGTAGCCGATGCTATACAGCCTAACACAAGCCTTGTTTATGTTGAAACACCGGCTAATCCTACACTTAAAATAAGCGATATAGCTGCTATAAGTGAAGTTGTCCATCAGCATGAAGGAATAACTCTTATTGTAGACAGCACATTTGCTTCACCGTATTTACAGAACCCGCTTGATTTAGGTGCAGACCTTGTTGTACACAGCGCAACTAAATATCTTTGCGGACATGGTACAGTTACAGCCGGAGTTATTGCAGGAAGCAAAGCAAGAATTGACAGATGCCGTATGCCTTATCTTCAGTGTTTCGGTGCAGTTTTAGACCCGTTTGCCGCATGGCTTTTAATGCAGGGAATGAAAACACTTGGCGTAAGAATGGAGCGCCACTGCTCAAATGCAATGAAGGTAGCTCGGTTCCTTGAAAAGCATCCAAAGGTAGACAGAGTTTATTATCCTGGTCTTGAAAGCCATCCAACACACGAAATAGCAAAAAAACAGATGCACGGCGGTTACGGCGGCATGATGAGTGTTGATATTAAAGGCGGGATGGACGCAGTTAGAAAGGTAATGAATAATATGAAGATATTCAGCCTTGCTACAAGTCTTGGAAATGTTGACTCTCTTATACAGCATTCACCTTCAATGAGCCATTTTGATATGTCACCTGAAGAGCGTCATGCCGCAAGCATATTCGATGGACAGGTAAGACTTTCAATTGGTATTGAAGATGTAGAAGATTTAATTGAAGATTTAGACCAAGCCCTCAAGCTTGTTTAATAAGCCTTTTAAACTTAACAGAAAGCAGCGCCGGCATTTTGTCTGGCGTTGTTTTATGTTTAATAAATGCAATATTAGTTATTAATAAAAAGCCTGTTTAATCAGTATTGGATTAACTGTTAAACAGGCTTTTGTTAATGGTTTTTATGATGCTGGCCTTTGCCGTGGCCGTATTCGTTTTTTTCTTGGCAAGTATTTTCTAAATAAATGTTTTCTCCTGATAATTGATTTATCATGCTGTGTATCTCTTTCATTGTCATTTGGTTTATTTCTTCAGGCGTAATACTGGAATCAAGAGCTTTAAGCTCAGTATATGCCGTGTATCTGCCTACAGAAAGACCACAGTGATGAGCGCTTTCGATTTGGCTGTAATCTGCTGTGCTGCAGTAAGTATTTTGGCGGCCGTTTGTGCACTTTTGGGCGTTTGAGAGAATATTGATGCACTGTTTCTGATTTGAGCCGGCAACAGTTATAGACAAAGTTTCGCTATCAGTAAGGTTTTGTATTACGGGACTGTTTATAATTTGTTCAAGGCCGTATTTATAATCCAAAAATTTTATATCTGCCGAATCAGCCAGCTTGTTTCCATCGTCATTATACCCTTTAACAGATATAATTCTGTCGAAAATATTTATTCCCAGCTCCAAAGAAGGGTTAATATCTATGCTTATTACCGTTGTAGGGGTAAAATAAAGCTTAATTCCGCCTGCTGATAAAATAATCAGAAACAGGCATGCAATAATAGGAGCATATCTTTGTTTAAAATAAACGCGTTTTTTTTGATATGCGCCTGTTTTTCTTCTTAAAAATGCTTTTGTTTTAATTTTAAGTTCTTCTTCGGCATGAATTTTATCAAAAGTTTCTTTAAGCTTGCTATTCATAATCAATATCACCCAGCTTTTCTTTCAGCATCTGTTTTGAACGCGTAATAAGGGTATAAACAGTATTTACGTTCTTTTTAAATATTTTACTTATTTGCACTGCCGTATAGCCTTCGTAATAGTGCAGATAGACAATATCCTTGTATTTAGGCGGTAAAGAAAGTATAGCTTCTAAAATTTCTTTGTTTTCATGGGGCAGTTCTCCAGGCAGATTAATAATTTCATCTATTGATATAGTTTTGCTGCGGAAAAAACTTTTAATTAAATCTCTGCAGGCATTAAGTGTAACTTTTATAAACCAGGCTTTTTCGTGTTCTTCATTTTCAAAGCAAACAGAGCTAAGGACATATTTCAAAAAAACTGTTTGAAATATGTCCTCTGTATCGGCATAATTTTTAAGATGAATCATGCACAGCCGTTTTATAATATCTGAATATCTGTCAATGGCTGTGTTTACTTCCTGTTCGCTCCGCATAATAAATCCCCGTTCTTAAATTAACGGCAGTATCTGCCTCTGTGATGACCTACGCAGTTATAGCTGTTTTGGCATCCGGTTTTTAAATAGTAATTGTCACAAATTCCGTCATCATTGGCATCTGTATAATTTGCTCCGCATGAAGAAGAATTGTAACATGCAGTGTTTTGACAGCTGTTTGATAAATACCGTCTGCCGTGGCCGTGCGCCCAAACACTTGTAACGGAAACTGCAAGTACTGCTGTTGTAATAAAAATACCTGTTATGATTTTTTTCATTTTATTACCTCCGGTTAAATGTGTGAATTTTAGTCTTATATGTATAATACGACTGAGAACACAAAATCCATTCACAGTATAAAATTTAATTTTTATTTGTATAAAACCAAAGGCGGTGACAATAAAAAATTATACCACAAAATTTTTATGCAGACTATACAGGGATGATAATATAAAACAAATATCAATTGATAATTATTTTCCTTTGATGTTTGGAATATATTGACTACGTATTATTTAATTGATATAATTCAATAAATGATAAATTGAATAATTTATGTTTATTGATTTTTCGCTGCATAATTTTAATATAATACGGAAAACTATTTTAACCGCAGTTAATGTGGACTTAACGTATTTTCCGCTTTAAGAGCACAGGGAGGATTCAGAATGCTTGAACTTAAAAATATTTCCTACACTGTCGATGACGGCAAGGGAATTATAAAAGACCTTAGTCTTACAATAGATGACAAGAAATTTATTGTAATAACCGGCCCAAACGGAGGCGGTAAGTCGACTTTAGCTAAAATAATAGCCGGTATTGTTAAGCCTACAAGCGGCAGTATTATTTTTGACGGAGTGGATATTACAGATAAAAACATTACTGAAAGAGCACAGATGGGCATCAGTTTTGCTTTTCAGCAGCCGGTAAGATTTAAAGGTGTAACTGTAAGAGATTTAATAAACCTTGCTTCAGGAGAGAGCCTTACAACTGCGGCAGCATGCCAGTATCTTTCGGAAGTTGGTCTTTGTGCTAAAGACTACATAAACAGGGAAGTAAATGCCAGTCTTTCTGGCGGTGAGCTTAAAAGAATAGAGATAGCTACAGTTATGGCAAGAAAAACAAAACTCTCTATATTCGACGAGCCGGAAGCTGGAATTGACCTTTGGTCTTTCAAAAATCTTATTGATGTGTTTGAAAAAATGCACGATGAAATTCAGGGTTCTATAATTATAATCTCACATCAGGAAAGAATACTTAACATAGCCGATGAGATAATTGTAATTGCAAACGGCGAGCTTGTTAACAGGGGAAGCAGAGACGAAATTTTCCCTACACTGCTTGACGATACAGCAAATGCGTCAGCAGGATGCAGTGTTTTAAGGGGGGTAAAATAAAATGGATATGGATGATAAAATACTTGAATCGCTTCTTGAGGAGGTTGCTGACCTTCATGGTGTTCCTCAGGGAGCATATAATATCAGGCTTAACGGCCAAAGTGCCGGCAGACATTCATCTGCCAATATCGAAATTGTTGGTAAAACAGATAAACCCGGCATAGATATTATTATAAAGCCTGGAACAAAAAACGAGAGTGTTCACATACCTGCTCTTGTTACTCATACAGATGTGCATGACTTGGTATATAATGATTTTTATATCGGTGATGACGCTGATATAGTTATTGTTGCCGGCTGCGGCATACACAACAGCGGAAGCCAGATGAGTGAGCACAACGGTATACACAGATTTGTTCTTGGCAAAAATTCAAAGGTTAAATATGTAGAAAAACATATAGGTGTTGGCGAAGGTACAGGCGAGAGAATTATAAATCCTCAGACTATAATCGAAGCCGGAGAAAACAGCTATATAGAAATGGAAACAACACAGCTTAAAGGTGTTGACTCTACTATAAGAACAACAAAAGCGACTGCTGAGGCCGGTGCTACAGTTATTGTTAAAGAAAAAATACTTACTCACGGCAAACAGTATGCTGAAACACAGTTTGAAATTGACTTAAACGGCGAAGGCTCAAGTGCTAACCTTATATCACGCTCTGTTGCAAAGGATAATTCAAAACAGAAATTTGTTTCTGTTATTAACGGTAACGCAAAATGCATGGGTCATTCAGAATGTGATTCAATTATAATGGATAACGGTGTTGTTACAGCTCTTCCAGAGATTACCGCAAATAATGTTGAAGCTTCGCTTATACACGAAGCGGCTATTGGAAAAATAGCTGGTGAGCAGATTATAAAACTTATGACTCTTGGTCTTACAGAAGCAGAAGCCGAAGCTCAGATAGTAAACGGTTTCCTTAAATAATTGAAATCAGTAATTTGAAAGCGAGGCGATAGTTTTGTTTGAAGGTTTTGCAATGAGTATGTCTGCTTTTTGGATTTTTCTTTTTATAATATTTCTTATCGCCGAAGTTGCTACTGCCGGGCTTGTGTCGATTTGGTTTTGCGCAGGAGCACTGTTATCTTTTGCAGCAGCTAAGGTTGGCGCGGCAGTTTATGTTCAGATAATAGTGTTTATTGTAGCTTCTGCAGCGTTATTTGTTTTAACAAGGCCTTTTGTTAAGAATGTTATTAAGCTTAAAAGTGAGCCTACAAATCTTGACAGAATAATTGGCCAAAGTGTAGCTGTTACTGAAAAAATTGATAACCGTGCGGATACTGGAGCTATAAAATACGACGGCAAAGTTTGGACAGCAAGAAGCAATGACTTTGATACAACTTTTGAGAAAGGTGATTTTGTTACAGTAGACAGAATTGAAGGGGTAAAGGTTATAGTTAAGTAATTTTTATTTTTAAGGGAGTGATTTTATGTATACAAGCAGTAACCTTATGAACTCAGGAGGTGGTTTTATGACTATATTACTTATTATTGTTGTTGTAATAATACTTATATTGTTGGTGCGCTGTTTAAGAATAGTTCCGCAGGCATATGTTTATGTAGTTGAAAGACTTGGAGCTTATCATGCTTCTTGGGGAACAGGACTTCATATTGCGGTACCTATTATTGATAGAGTATCAAAAAAAGTTAACTTAAAAGAGCTTGTAGCTGATTTCCCACCTCAGCCTGTTATTACAAAAGATAATGTTACAATGCAGATTGATACTGTTATCTATCTGCAAATAACAGACCCTAAGCTTTATGTTTATGGTGTTGATAATCCTATCAGGGCTATTGAGAACTTAACTGCTACAACACTTAGAAATATAATAGGTGACCTTGAGCTTGACCAGACACTTACATCAAGGGATATAATAAACAGCAAAATGCGTATGATTCTTGATGAGGCTACCGACCCTTGGGGCATTAAAATAAACAGGGTAGAGCTTAAAAATATTATGCCGCCTAAGGAAATTCAGGACTCAATGGAAAAACAGATGAAGGCTGAAAGGGAAAGACGTGAGAAAATACTTCAGGCTGAAGGTGAAAAGAGAAGTTCAATTCTTGTTGCTGAAGGTGAAAAACAGAGTATGATTCTTCGTGCCGAGGCTGAAAAAGAAGCAGCAATACTTAGAGCCGATGCTGAAAAAGAAGCTACAATTAGAAAAGCCGAAGGTGAGGCACAGGCTATACTTAAAGTACAGCAGGCAACGGCTGAAGGTCTTAAAATGCTTAATGAGGCTTCACCAGACAGAAATGTAATTGCTATTAAGAGTCTTGAAGCTTTTGAAAAAGCCGCAGACGGAAAGGCTACAAAAATTATTATTCCATCAGAAATACAGTCTATAGCAGGCCTTGCGGCAGGTTTAAAAGAGATAGTTTCTGATGATAAATCAGATATTCAAAAATAATATTATTGATTTTTAACTTAATACTAAACCAAAAAGGCGTTTAAATGATATTTCATTTTTGACGCCTTTTTTGCTGTTGTTTGAAAAATTTCATGTTTTATCAGCATAATTCGGCATTTTAATAATTTTTAATACTTTATATCGGTTGACATGCCTTAAAGTAGAATATAAAATGATAAGATAAGATAGGTATGCAAAAAAGGGGTATGATTTCTGTAATAATTTTTAATACAGGAGGATAATATGGATAAAGATATATTAGATGAGAATAATAACCCAAGTGTTGATATTGAAGATATCAATAACAAAAACAGTGAGAATAAGGAAATAACAGAAAATACAGAGAGCACAGCAAAAGACGAGCATAAAGCCGATGACATATACAGCGATTATCCAAAGGAAGTAGTTCAGCTTTTAATGAACAGCAACCCGTTGAGAAACCGTGAGCAGCAGCAAAGCCTTAAAGCAAATGAAACAAAAGAAGAACGCTTTTCTAAAACACGGGTGCAAAGAGCAGCAAGATTCAATGACACTATACCAACTGAAGAAGAAACAGAAAAACCTAAAACTGTTAAATCTGATAACGAACTTAAACAGGAAAATAGAAGTTTTGCATCTGAGGAAAAAGAAATATTTGTTCCTGAAATAGATGATGATGTTGATGATATTGCTCAGACTGTAAAAAAAGAAGAAAAGAAAAACAAAGGCATAAAAGATGATGATTTTTCATTTGATGATGATATAGAACTTGTTCAGGTTATACGCCATAAATCACCTAAGAAAGAATATAAAAGAAATTTCCCTATAAATAATAAATCAGAAAAAAATGCGTCTGAGAAAAAACAAACTGAAAAGCCGGAAACACCTCAGAGTAATGAGTTTAAAACCAGAAGCGCTAATCTGTTTAGTGAAAATAATGATTCAGAGTTTGATGATTTAAAGAAAAAATTTACTGAAGAAAAACGTGCTAAGCGCAAACAGGCGGCAATAAGTGCAAGGAAACAAAGTCACTCAGTTCACAGCGGAGAGCTGGAATCAAGAAAAAAATCATATAAAAATAAAGCCGACCTTAATGACTTTTTTGCAGCTCCAAGACGAAGCAGCGGCTTGAATTCAGAAAAAAAAGAAAAGCTTGATAAGGGAATACTTGCTGTATGCGGTGTAGTTGTTCTTGTTATAGTTGTTCTTTTTGTGCGTTCCTTAATGCTTTCTGCAAAAGTGGAGGAGGCTGAACAGCAATTGGCAGACTATACACAGCTTCAGGAAACTAATGAGGAGCTTAAACTTGAGATTGTTTCTTTGCAGGAAAAGCTTACTGAAAATGGCATTTCTCTTTTAGATGAGCCGGAAGATGGAAAGACTGAAACATCAGAGACATCTGAAACAGGAGCATCACAAACAGAAAACACAGAAGGAACACAAACCACAGCAAACGATACTGAATATGATACATATACAGTAGTTGCCGGTGATACTTTAAGCGGTATTAGTGATAAAGTATACGGCAATTATTCCGGTTATAAAAAAATTCTTGAGGCAAACGGCCTTACTGAAAATTCAAGCTTACAGATAGGTCAGGTGCTTAAAATACCTAAAAATTAATATTGGAGGCTAATGATGCAGGAAGTATCAGAACAAAATACCCTTGTGCAGTTAAAAGAAATAGCAAAACAATTAAATATTAAGGGCACAGCGTCTATGAAGAAAAGCAGCCTTATAGAAAAAATAAATGCTGCTATACGTGAGGAAAGTGTTCAAATAACAGAAACTGAGACTAAACAGGGTGAAAAAATAATTCAAGATTTAAAAGTTTCTGATTCCGAAAGCAAAAGTGAAGCTATACAGCAGGCTGATGCAAAGAAATATTCAGATAATATACCTTGCGGAAACGATAAAAGTGAATATATGCCTTACCGCAAAGAAGACAATACTGAAATACAGCAAAATATTGTACAGCATTCAGGCTTTATTAAAGAGCAGAGAGAGCCTTCTGAAAATGAAATAGTTCAGGAAGGCGTTCTGGAAGTTATGGCCGACGGCTATGGATTTTTAAGGGCAGAAAATTTTCTTCCGGGAACAGGCGATATATATATTTCTCAGTCACAGATAAGGCGTTTTAACATAAAAACCGGTGATTTAGTAACAGGATATGTACGTGCATCAAAAGACAACGAAAAATTTAATGCTCTTTTGTATGTAAAAAGTGTAAACGGTGATACACCGGATAAATCAATACACAGACCTAATTTTGAGGATTTAACACCTATTTACCCTACAGAAAGACTTACTCTTGAAACACGTCAGGATGAAATTTCAGGCAGGATAATAGACCTTATGGCGCCTATAGGAAAAGGCCAGAGAGGGATGATAGTGGCTCAGCCTAAGGTTGGCAAAACTACACTTCTTAAACAGATGGCAAATTCCATCGTTAAAAACCATCCAAGCATTAATCTTATTGTTCTGCTTATAGATGAAAGACCGGAGGAAGTAACAGATATTCAGCGCTCAATACAGGGTGAAAATGTAGAAATAGTTTATTCTACATTTGATGAACAGCCGGAACATCATAAAAGAGTAGCTGAAATGGTTCTGGAAAGAGGCAAAAGACTTGTAGAGCAGGGAAAGGATATAGTAATACTTCTTGACAGTATTACAAGGCTGGCAAGGGCTTATAACCTTACAACTACTCCAAGCGGAAGAACTCTTTCAGGCGGTCTTGACCCGGCGGCACTTTATATGCCTAAAAAATTCTTTGGTGCGGCCAGAAATATAGAAAACGGCGGAAGTCTTACAATTCTTGCTACAGCACTTATAGAAACAGGCAGCAAAATGGATGATGTGGTTTTTGAAGAATTTAAGGGCACTGGAAATATGGAACTGGTGCTTGACAGAAAGCTTGCCGAAAGACGGATATTCCCGGCCATTGATATTAATAAATCAGGAACAAGGCGTGATGATAAGCTTCTTACAAAGGAAGAAATGGAAGCAGTTTATAAAATAAGACGCCTTTCATCATCAAGCAATATTACTGAAAGTGCTGAATACTTAATAGAGCTTATGAAGAAAACAAAAAACAATAAAGAGTTTGTAAGAACTGTTCCGCTTATTAAGAATTAAAGGATTATAAGGTAATTAAATTAAATTTTGCTGTTGCATGTTGAAAATTACTATGATATAATACTTCCGTTGTCTATAAATAATGAACGTAATTATTGATCAACGTATATTAAGGAGTGAAAGAAATGAAAAAGGATATACACCCAAACTATTACCAGTGCAAAGTAAAATGCAACTGTGGAAATGAATTTGTTACAGGCTCAACAAAAGAAGAAATCAGAGTCGAGGTTTGCTCAAAATGCCATCCGTTCTACACAGGCAGCCAGAAGCTTCTTATTGAGGCCGGCGGTAGAGTAGAAAAATTCAACAAAAAGTACGGCAGAAACTAATTTTAAAGCTGAGGGGGTAGGAGAACGGTCCAACCCCCTTTTTTCATATATATAAGGACGGTGATTTAAGCTTGAAACGGACTAATATAGGCGGCCAGGCAGTTATAGAAGGCGTTATGATGCGCGGTGAAAGAATGTATGCTATGGCTGTAAGAACACCTAAAGGTGACTTGTGCATAGAGAAGCAGCCTATAGACGATGTGTTCAGTAAGCACAAAATTTTTAAATATCCAATTTTCAGAGGAATTGCGGCTTTTGTTCAGTCTCTTATTATAGGTGTTAAAATTATAATGCGCTCAGCTCAGTTAGCCGGTCTTGAGGATGAAGAAGATATAAAGCCAGGTAAATTCGAGCTTTTTTTACAGGATAAATTCGGTGATAAATTTGCCGATATACTTATTTATTTCAGTGTAGCTGTATCTATTGTTTTTTCAATAGGTTTGTTTTTTGTTCTTCCTGTTTTTATAGGAAGCCTTTTTAAACCAGTTCTTCCGGGGACATGGGCATTAAGTATTGTAGAAGGTCTTATAAGAATAGGGATATTTCTGCTTTATCTTTTCCTTATTTCAAGAATGAATGAGATACACCGTGTTTTTCAGTATCATGGCGCTGAGCACAAAACCATAAACTGCTTTGAGCATGAAGAAGAATTGACTGTTGAAAACGTAAAAAAACATACAAGGCTGCACAAAAGATGCGGAACAAGCTTTTTGCTTATAGTTATGATAGTAAGTATGGTGGTATTTTTCTTCATTAGGACGGATACTATATGGCTCAGACTCATAAGCAGAATAGTTCTTGTGCCTGTAGTTGCCGGTATTTCATATGAGATTATAAAATGGGCAGGCAGAAGCGAGTCATCTTTAGTTAAAATAGTAAGTGCGCCGGGTTTGTGTTTGCAGAAAATAACTACAGCAGAGCCTGACGAAAGTCAGATAGAAGCTGCCATAGCCGCTATGAAGGGAGTTCTGGAAGATGAGCCGGAATAAGACAATAAAAGAAGCTCTTATTGCGGCAAAGCATTCTCTTAAAGAAAGCGGTGCCGGTGAATATAAACTTGATGCCGAGCTTTTTATGATGAAAGCGGCAAACATGACTAAAACTTCTGTACTTATAAACGGCGATAAAGAGCTTACAGAAATTGAAGAAAAGCTTTTTAATTCAATGGTTGAACAGCGCAAAAACGGAGTTCCAAGCCAGTATATATTAGGCAAATGCGAGTTTATGGGTCACGAATTTTTTGTAAATGAAAATGTACTTATACCACGCCCTGATACGGAAGTATTGGTAGAAACTGTACTTAATATATCACAAAGTGAAAATTTTGAAAACATAATTGATATGTGTACCGGAAGCGGCTGTATAGCCATAAGTCTTGCCCTTAACGGTATTAAAAGGCTTGCGGCATGTGATATAAGCCAAGGGGCTTTAAACACAGCAAAAAGAAATGCTGAATATAATAACGTATTGGAAAAAATAAGCTTTATTCAAGGCGATTTGTTTGAAAATATTGACAAAAATACAAAATATAACGCTATTGTTTCCAACCCGCCGTATATTCCAAGCGGTGAAATATCATCTTTGATGCGGGAAGTTCGGGATAATGAGCCTTTAAATGCTCTTGATGGGGGAAGAGACGGCCTTGATTTTTACAGAAAAATAACCGAAAAAAGTCTGGATTATTTAGCTGACGGGGGATACTTGTTTTTTGAAATAGGTTATAATCAGGGCGAGGATTTAAAAATCATAATGCAAAAGTATGGTTTTGACAGCATAAAAGTAGTAAAAGACTATGCCGGTCTTGACAGAGTAGTATTTGGATTTAAACGGAGAGGTACAGATGTTATTTGACCATATAGATGAACTTGAAAGAACGTACATTGAACTTGGTGAGCAGGTAAATGACCCTGATATAATAGCCGACCAGGAAAAGTGGCAAAAACTGATGAAGGAATACGGCTCTATAGGGCCTGTTGTGGAAAAATACAGAGAATATAAATCAGCTGTTAAAGCCGCTGATGAGGCTAATGAGCTTTTAAAAGAAACATCTGATGAAGAGTTTAAAGAGCTTTTAAAAGAGGAACTTGGCAGCGAAAGAGAAAAAGTTTCAAAGCTTAAAGAAGAGCTTAAAATACTTCTTCTGCCTAAAGACCCAAATGATACCAAAAACGTAATTATAGAGATACGTGCCGGTGCCGGCGGAGATGAAGCGGCTATATTTGCCGGCGACTTATTTAGAATGTACGTAAGATACGCCGAAGGCAGAAGATGGAAAACGGAAATAATGTCATCAAACGAAAGTGATTTAGGCGGTTTTAAAGAAATAGTATTTATGATATCAGGCCAGGGAGCATACTCACGCTTTAAGTTTGAAAGCGGTGTCCACCGTGTTCAAAGAGTGCCTTCAACTGAGTCCGGCGGACGTATTCATACTTCAACGGCTACTGTTGCTGTACTGCCAGAAGCCGACAAAGTTGATGTCAATATTGATATGAATGATGTAAGAATAGATGTTTTCAGAGCTTCCGGTAACGGAGGACAGTGTGTAAATACAACAGATTCGGCTGTTAGAGTAACGCATATTCCAACTGGAATAGTTGTTTCGTGCCAGGACGAAAAAAGCCAGCTTAAAAACAAGGATAAGGCTCTTAAAGTCCTTTATGCAAGGCTTTATAAACTGGAGCAGGAAAAGCATGACAGCGCTATCAGTGAAAAGCGCCGCCAGCAGGTAGGAACCGGTGACAGAAGCGAGAAAATAAGGACTTATAATTTTCCGCAGGGACGTGTTACAGACCACAGAGCCGGTTTAACACTGCACAAAATAGATGCCATAATAAACGGCGATTTAGATGACATAATAGATGTTCTTACAGCAAATGACCAGGCAGATAAATTAAACGCATTAGGCGAAAAGTAAATTTATTGTAATTTAATGTAGGGAGCGAAATGAATGAATAGTATTAATATATCTAAAGACAGATTTAAAGAAATGGTTGTTGATAATCTTAGAACCATTACACGTAAAACTGTTGAAAATGCTACTCCTGAGGATATTTATCAGGCAACTGTTTATGCTATAAGAGATATAGTAAATGATATTTGGATGAAAACCCATGACATGTACTATGAAAAAGATGTAAAGCTTGTTTATTATCTGTCTATGGAATTCCTTATGGGAAGATTTTTAGGCAACAGCATTATAAATCTTTCTATTATAGAGCCTATAAAACAGGCATTTGAGGAATTGGGAATAGATTATAATCTTATTGAAGAAGCTGAGGCTGACCCTGGTCTTGGAAACGGCGGTTTAGGTCGTTTAGCAGCATGTTTTCTGGACTCACTTTCAACTATGTCACTTCCGGCTTATGGCTGCGGTATAAGATATCATTATGGTATATTTGAACAGGCAATAGAAAACGGTTATCAGGTAGAAAGACCGGACAACTGGCTTGAAAACGGTGACGCATGGGGCCTTAAAAGAAGTGAATATGCCGTTGAAGTTAAATTCGGCGGCAATGTAAAGGCTGTGCCAAAGGGCAATGGAGAGTATCGATTTGTTCAGGAAAATTATCATTCTATTATGGCTGTGCCTTATGACTATCCTGTCGTTGGCTACTGTACAAATACGGTAAATACTTTAAGGCTTTGGGACGCAAGACCAAAGAATAAATTTGACCTTAAATCGTTTAATGAGGGTAATTATCAAAAAGCCCTTGAAGAACAGAATCTTGCCCATACAATAACAGAGGTGCTTTATCCCGCTGACGAGCATTATTCAGGCAAAGAGCTCAGATTAAAACAGCAGTATTTCTTTATTTCAGCTACCGTTCAAAGGGTTGTTGAAAGATTCAAAAGACGCCACAGTGATTTTTCGCTTCTGCCTGAAAAGGTTGCTTTCCAGCTTAATGATACACATCCTACTGTTGCTGTTGCGGAGCTTATGAGGGTGCTTGTTGACGAAAACGATGTGCCTTGGGACGATGCTTGGGAAATAACTAAAAAAGTATGTGCGTATACAAACCATACAATAATGAGTGAGGCTCTTGAAAAATGGCCTATGGAGCTTTTCAGCAGGCTTTTACCGAGAATTTATCAGATAGTAGAGGAAATAAACAGACGTTTTTGTCTTGAACTCTTAGAAAAATACGGAAACGACAGCAATAAAATACGTAATATGGCAATAATTGCCGATGGGCAGATAAGAATGGCATATTTGGCAATTGTAGGAAGCCACAGCGTAAATGGTGTTGCCCAGCTTCATACTGAAATACTTAAAAAGAAAGAACTTCATGACTTTTATATGCTCTATCCGGAAAAGTTTAATAACAAAACAAACGGTATAACTCAAAGAAGATGGCTTCTTCATGCAAACCCGCGTCTTTCAAAGCTTATAACGGATAAAATAGGTGACGGCTGGATAACGGACTTGTCAAAGCTTAAAGATTTAGAGGCCTATGTTAATGACGATGATTTCCTTAACAGATTAATGGAAGTTAAGAAGGAAAACAAAATAGCTCTTGCCGAGTATATTAAAAGAACAAAAGGTATTGAAATAAATCCGGATTCAATATTCGATATACAGGTTAAAAGGTTGCATGAGTATAAAAGACAGCTTCTTAATGTACTGCATATCATATACCTTTATAATTGCCTTAAAGTTAATCCGGGACTTGATATTGCGCCAAGGACATATATATTTGGTGCAAAAAGTGCCGCAAGCTACAAAATGGCAAAACTTATTATTAAGCTTATAAACTCTGTTGCAGATGTTGTTAACAACGATAAATCCATTAATGATAAAATTAAAGTTGTATTTATGGAAAACTACAGAGTTTCACTGGCTGAAAAGCTTATACCGGCATCTGATATCAGTGAGCAGATTTCAACAGCGGGAAAAGAGGCTTCCGGTACTGGAAATATGAAGTTTATGCTTAACGGCGCTGTTACGATAGGCACACTTGACGGAGCTAATGTGGAAATAAAAGAAGAAGTTGGCGATGACAACATATTTATATTCGGGTTGAAGGCAGAAGAAGTAATTGAAAAGTATGCCAATAACTCCTATGACCCATGGGAAGTATACAATATTAATCAGGGAGCAAGAATGGCTCTTACATGCCTTATAAATGGTACATTCGACAGCAATACAGAGCTTTTCAGGGATATTTATGAATCCCTTTTAAACGGTATAAACGGCTCAAGAGCTGACGAGTATTTTGTCCTTGCTGATTTTGAGGATTACTGTGTAGCTCATGAAAAAATAGATAAAGCTTATAATAATAAAAAGCTTTGGGCACAGATGGCGCTTATGAATATTGCCAGAAGCGGTAAATTCAGCTCTGACAGAACAATTAAGGAATACGCCGGAGAGATTTGGAATCTTGAACCGATAGATATAAATATGTAATAAAAAGCGGCAGATGATGTTGATTCATCTGTCGTTTTTGTATTAATAAAAACCCCGTTAAAGTGCTTTAACGGGGTAAAAGTTATTTTATAAATTTAAATTTTATTTTTTCTGAGCAAATACCCAATCTCTCATTTCTTTGTTAGCATAGCAAGCATCCCAAGAGAAGTGAGCTGATGGAGCAAATATTGCACCTTCATCATAGATTGTTGCTTTATACTCTACACCGGCAGCATCAAGAGCTTCAAGTGTTGGGTAAAGGTACTCGTCTGGATTTACTGTAGGGTCATCTGCAGCGTGGAATATCCAAATAGGCATACCTTTAAGAGCTGAAACTTTTTCAGGGTCAGCGCCTGCGGCATCTGGAACTATAGCAGCAAATGTTTCAGGGTGCTCTATAGCGAGTGTATATGTAGCAAAACCGCCGGCTGAAAGACCTGTCATGTAAACTCTGTTTTTATCTACTGAGTACTCGTCCATTACTTTAAGTAAAAGATTGTAAGCAGCTTCAAGCTTTGGCTCAGCATCGAATGAATTTTCATAAGTACCAGCTCTGTATTTCATAAGAGTTGTCCAGTTTTCATTTTCATCTGCTGTAGCACAGTGAGGAGCAAGAACTATACATTCGTTAATGCCTGCTTCTGAATCTTTAGCCCAAACAGTAGCCATCTGGTATCTTTTAAGAACCATATCTGTGCTCTGGCTTCTCTGGCCTGAACCATGGAGAGCAAATACTATAGGATATTCTTTGTTTTCGTCGTTGTTTGTAGGAACGTAAAGAGCATAAGGTATTTCTTCGCCTGTAGCTTCGTCTTTGTATGTTTCGATATCGAATAAGTTATATGTATCTGTGTCACATGCTCTAACTATTGTTAAAGTATATGTTTCTGAGTTATCTCCAGCTGTAACAACTATGTCAACTACTGTAGAAAGTTCTACATCGTAGTCAGCATATTCCTGGCTAAGGTTAACGATGGCACTTTCGCCTGCTTTAACTTCTTCGCCTGCTACTGTAACTGTAGCGCCTTCAGGAGCTTCAGGAGTTACTTTTACAGCATAAATATCACTCTGTACGTTAAATGTATACTGTTTTCCTTCAGAAGTAAACTCAGGAGCAATTACATTACCTGTAAGTGTAATATCTTCTACAGTAAGGTTTGTAAGTTCTGCTTTAACCTCTGTTGTTTCCTCAGCTGGAGAAGTAGTTTCTTCAGTTGGAGCAGGAGTTTGTTCAACAGGTGCAGTAGTTTCTTCTTTAACTTCTTCTTTTACCTCAACATCAGGAACCTGAAGAACCTGATCAGGGAAAATAAGGTCAGGGTTGGAAAGTTTATTCATTTCTGCCAAAACTCTCCAAGTGGTATTAAACTGAGGTGCGATTTTGGATAAATAATCACCTTTTTTTACTACATACTCACCTGCCATGGCAAACGGTGCACAGCCAAGAACCATTACAGCTGATAAAGTTCCGGCAATAATTTTTGATGCTGTAGACTTTTTCATTACAATCTCCCCCTTAAAATTGGATTAAAAAACTATATTTTAATAGTAACACTAATTAATATTTCGGTCAAATAAAACTTATTCATTCGATATAATAAGATGATATGATTGTATATATTCAATAAAAATATCATTTAATTTTTGCAAAAATATGCAAAATATATGAAGATAAAATGCTTGGATATTTGATAATAATGTAACTTTTGTATATTTTTTTTATTATAATCTTATATTTATCATCTAAAACATGTTGATATTTACTGAAAAAATTTTTATTACTGCTGTAACTATAGACATTATAAAAATATTAAGCCTTTAAAATTTAAATATTGGTATGTAAATATTCGGATTATTTTTGAAAAAGTCAGAAAATGAATAATGTTGACCGGAAATAACAATATTGATATAATTTCTACTGATAAGGAGAGATTATATGCTAAAGATGTTTTTTCCAGATATTTATATTAAATCCATATATGAATTGCCTTTAGATGAGCTGAAAAACATGGGTATTAAGGCTCTGTTTTTTGATATAGACAATACTGTAGCGCCCTTTGATGTGGCCTTTCCGGATGAAAAGACAGCAGCTTTTTTCTGCGAGCTGAAAAAAGAAGGTTTTAAAGTATGCCTTCTTTCAAATAACAACAGAAAACGAGTAGAGCTTTTTAACAAACCTTTGAAAGCTAATGCAGTATGGAAAGCTGGTAAACCGGGAGTTAAAAAGCTTAATTCTGTAATTAAAAAGCTTGGTGAAACAAGTCAATCTGCCGCAATTGTAGGTGACCAGGTGTTTACTGATATGTACTGCGCTCACAGAGCTGGATTACTTGCCATATATACTGAGCCTATATGTAACCGCGACCAGCTTATTACAAAAGTAAAAAGAGGAGCGGAAAAAATAGTGCTTAAAATTTATAAAAGAAAGACAGGAATTTAAAAATGAATGTATTTGATTTTTATAATGGACATACAAAAGTTTACGGAATAATAGGAAATCCTATTGAGCATAGTTTTTCACCTGTGCTTCAAAATACTATACTTCAGACAACTGGATTTAATGGGGTTTATGTACCTTTTAAAGTAGAAGAAAAAGATATCAAAAAAGCTGTTGAAGGACTTTATGCTCTGGGTTTTGAAGGCCTTAACGTAACTGTTCCACATAAAATATCAGTTATGAACTGCCTTTGCGGCATTGATGAAACAGCACGAAAAGTTGGTGCTGTAAATACCCTTAAACGAACCGAAAACGGTTTTAAAGGATACAATACAGATATTTTAGGTCTTAAAAAGAGCTTTTCCATTAATAAAATTGAAGTAAAAGGTAAAAAGACAATGCTTCTTGGCGCAGGAGGAGCAGCAAATTCGGCAGCGGTGCTTCTTGCTGAATTGGGAGCTGAAAAAATAGTTTTTGTTAACAGAACAAAAGAAAAAGCTGAGGCTTTAAAAAATCACATATCTTCTTTTTATAATGGTAAAACAGATGTTATATCTTTTGATGATATATATACATACGAAAAACCTGACATTGTAGTAAATGCCACATCTGTAGGAATGGGCGAAGGTGTTTGGCAGTCGCCGGTTAAAGAAGATTCATTTTTTAAAGGTATTGAAGCTGTTTTTGATGTAATCTATATACCGTGGGAAACAAAGCTTTTAAACGATGCGAAAAAATTCGGCTGCAAATGTGTAAATGGTTTTGATATGCTCATTTATCAGGGAATAGCATCTTATGAAATTTGGCATGATATTTCTGTAAGTGACAATATGGCTGTTGAGATAAAGGATAGTTTATCTCAGTATTTTTTAAAAGGCGGTAATAATAAATGAGATTAAGTAAAAATGTTGTTTTTATAGGCTTTATGGGCTGCGGTAAAACTACTTTTGGTAAAAAATTAAGTCGCCGGCTTAAATGTCAGTTTATAGATACTGACAAATATATAGAAAACAACAGCGGAATGAGCATATCAGATATATTTGAAAATAAAGGTGAGGAATATTTCAGAGGTCTTGAAACTGATGTATGCAGGGAACTTTCGGACAAAACAGGGTGCATTATTTCTACCGGCGGAGGAATAATAAAAAATGAGGAGAACATGCGTCTTTTGAAGAAAAACGGCGTAATTGTATACCTAAAGGCAACTCCGGAGCATATTTACAGGAACATAGGCAATGATAACGACAGACCGCTGCTGCGAGGCGGCGATAAAATGGAGAAAATTACTAAGCTAATGAACGAAAGAATACCCGTTTATGAGAGCTTAGCTGATATTACTGTGTATGTGGCTGGCGATACCGTAAGCCATGTAACAGAAAAAATACTTAAAAGTCTGGAGGAGA
The DNA here is from genome assembly GCA_944380455.1 of uncultured Clostridia bacterium. Lineage (GTDB taxonomy): Bacteria > Bacillota > Clostridia > Lachnospirales > Anaerotignaceae > Neoanaerotignum_A. The sequence continues at coordinate 570 of CALWHR010000094.1, read as the reverse complement.
TTCTTATGAGAAAGATATGTGTTATACATGGGCCAAATCTTAATTTCACAGGTATACGCGAAAAAGGTATTTATGGTACAAGAACATTGGATGACATTAATAACCATATTAAAGAAGAAGCTCAGAAAATGGGTTTTGAAATCGATATTTTCCAGTCTAATTTTGAAGGTGCCATTATTGACAGACTTCAAAAATGCTATTACGATAATGTAGACGGTATTATAATTAATCCAGGAGCATACACACACTACAGCTATGCTATTCACGATGCTATAGCTTCTGTCCAGATACCTACAATTGAGGTGCATCTTTCAAACATACATAAAAGAGATGAATTCAGACATAAATCCGTTACGGCTCCGGCTTGTGTTGGACAGATGTGCGGTTTTGGAGAAAATGGGTATATTCTTGCCATGTCGGCGCTTAAAATGATGTTTAAATAATTTTTTTAAAAAATCTATTGCGAAATGGCATATTTTATTTTAAACTATACAAGATAGATATGTATATGATTAAGGAGGATTTTTAATGATATCTGCAAGTGAATTTAGAAACGGCGCTACTATTGAG
>CALWHR010000093.1 GCA_944380455.1 uncultured Clostridia bacterium | reverse complement strand
CCATAACATCAGGATTAATCTGGCGCATCGCTATTGCCACTGCCTCATTACCGGATAATCTTTCTCTTATAGCCATTTATTTTTCCTCCTTTTTCATTACAATAGCACCGAAAGGACATACTTTGGCGCAAATGCCGCAGCCCTTGCAGTGGTCAAAATCAAAATCAGCTCTTTTGCCGTTTTCAACAGGAATAGCGGCATCAGGACAAACAGGTGTGCAAAGAAGGCACTGTTTGCATTTGTCAGCTATAAATTCAGGGATACTTACTCTCCAGTCGCCTGTTCTAAAATCAGCGGCTGTACCGCCTTCGTAAACTTCTCCGCCAGGAGTTATATCTTTCCAGCTTATATTTTCATTTATAAAATCTACTGATGACATTATTTTACCTCCTGTAATGACATTCTAAGGGCATTCATGTTACCCTCGATAACCTCCGGTTTGGAAGCAAATTTATGTTTGTATGAACCTTCCATCTCTTTAAGGAATGACTCGTCATCCATTATGCCTGTAACCTTAACTATAGCAGCAAGCATAGGTGAGTTAGGGAAATATTTTCCAAGAGCAGCCACAGAAATCTTTCTTGCGTCTACTGTATAAACTCTGCCTTCATATCCTTTAAGGAGCGGTCTTATTTCATCCGGTGTTTTAGCTGAGTTAATAACAACAGCTCCGTCTTTTTTAAGACCCTTTGTTACATCAACACACTCAAGAAGTGTTTCATCTACTACTACAACAAATTCAGGGTCATAAATATTTGAGTGAACTCTGATAGGCTCATCACTTATTCTGTTATAGGCAGTAATAGGAGCACCCATTCTTTCCGGGCCGTATTCTGGGAAGCCCTGAACATATTTACCAGTGTTAAACGCTACATCGGCAAGAAGAAGGGAAGCTGTTTTAGCACCCTGGCCGCCGCGTCCGTGCCATCTTATTTCCAATACATTTGACAAGATAAATTACCTCCTCATATTCTTTTTTTATTTAAACCTGAAATTATAATAAGCAATTACTGTGCCAAAAAACTATTTCTCCGACATTTTTTATAATTATGTGTTTAAATAAAATTATTTTTTTAAATTTGTATCTTCCAAAATACATTATTTTGTTTAATAAAAGTTATTTCGGCTTATAAAAAATTTAATATTTCTTTTGGAGAACTAAAAATAAAAAAAGCTTCTTATTTCTTATGTAAACAATTTATTTTCGTTGTAATTTGTGTTATTATTGTTATAAAATTTGTTGTAATTGTTAGACTGTAACAAACCGGAGGTTGAACAATGGAAGATGCTTTAAAACTTCTGAACAGCACAGATATATATAAAGTAATACTTGACCATACTGACGAAGGCGTAAATGTTGTAGATAAAACAGGCATGCTTATATTTGTAAATAAAGTTTCTGCCGAATACTGCAACTCAAAGCCTTCCGAGATGATAGGCCGGCAGATAGAGGATTTTTATCCAAACGCCATGCTTTTAAATGTAATACGCACAAAAAAAGCGGTTTTAGGCGAAAAAATACATTTTGTAGGAAAAAAGAAATATGTGTGCTCCAGTTTTCCCATTGAAATAAACGGCAAATTTGTAGGGGCATACTCCGTTTTCCGCGATGTACAGGAAATCGAAGATTTAAACCGGCGTGTACGCTATCTTGAAATGCAGATATCCCTTACAAAGCCTGAAGCCGATATGGCTGCCGTTGTAAACTACGGCGGAACACTTAATGAAGTATTTAACAGAGCCAAAAGAGCCGTAGGCAGTATAGGCGGCCCAAGACATTCTATTATAACCGGCGAAAGCGGCACAGGCAAAACCATGCTGGCAAATCTTATGTACAACTATGCAAAAAAAATAGGCGTTATAGGCCAAAATGCGCCTTTTATAGAAATAAACTGCGCCCAGTTTACAAACCCGGATATAGCCGCAATGGAAATATTCGGAAGCGAGGAAGGCGCTTACACCGGTTCAAAGAAAAAGCAGGGACTTTTTGAGCAGGCTCATGGCGGAATACTGTTTCTCGATGAGGCTCATACCCTTGAAAACTACCAAAATCTGCTTTTAAAAGCAATTGAAAGCGGAAAAATACGGCGAATAGGCGGAAGCAAAGACATAAAAATAAATGTAATTATAATAGCCGCTTCCACAAGGGACTTAAAAGATGTGCTTTTGCCGGAGCTTTACCAAAGACTGGCTCAGTACGAAATGTATCTTCCTTCATTGCGCGAAAGAAGCCTTGAGGAAAAAGAACAGCTTTTCAACCATTTTGTAAAAAAATACGAGCAGGCAGTTAAGGAAGCCCATAACATTAACTACCATGTAAAATTCACACCAAAAGCAAAGCAGATGCTTTTAGATGCTGTTTACCCTCGTAATGTCCGTCAGTTCAGAGATGTTATAAACTACAGTATAGACTCATCATCACCCCTTCTTGAGGATATAGCCGGACAAAATGATATAGTAAATACAGTAACCGAAAAGGATATTCCTTTTGATATTGCAGAAATTGAAGTACCTAAAAACGAAAATACAGCACCGGAAGCAGAAATTAAAGAAGAAAAAATAACACCGGAAGTTGCAAAAATAATTAATAAAATGCTTAAAGAAGGCAAAGGCCCAAGAAAGATTTCAAATGAGCTTAAAGCCCTTGGCTACCCAATAGAGTATTACAAAGTGGCATATTACATTAAAACAAATAAAAAATAACTCTGTTGTGGTTATTAAAAATATATAGTACAATACATATTGTTTAGTTTTACAGTTGTTGTTTACAGGAAGGATTGTTTATTAATATGTGGATTGCCGATAAATGGAACTCTTACGAAGTTTTAGACTGCTCCGCAGGTGAAAAGCTGGAAAATTGGGGAGATTATACCCTTGTTCGCCCTGACCCGCAGGTTATATGGAATACAAAAAAATCATCACAATGGAAAAAAGTAAACGGCCACTACCACCGCTCAAGCAAAGGCGGCGGAGAATGGGAATTTTTCAGCCTGCCAGAACAGTGGAGCATAGACTACAAAAGCCTTGGCCTTACATTTAACTTAAAACCTTTTAAGTTTAAGCATACAGGTGTTTTTCCGGAACAGGCCGTTAACTGGGAGTGGTTCAGCCAAAAAATAAAAGATGCCAAGGCACAGGGCCGCGAAATCAAGGTTTTAAACCTTTTTGCATATACCGGCGGAGCAACACTTGCGGCGGCAAAGGCCGGAGCAAAGGTTACCCATGTAGACGCCTCAAAGGGAATGGTAAACTGGGCAAAGGAAAACGCCAAATCTTCCGGTCTTGAAAATGCGCCTATCCGCTGGATAATAGATGACTGCGTTAAGTTTGTAGAACGGGAAATTAGGCGTGAGAATTTCTATGATGCCGTAATTATGGACCCGCCAAGCTATGGCAGAGGACCTAAAGGCGAAATTTGGAAAATAGAAGATGCGGTTTATCCTTTAATAGAGCTTTGCTCTAATGCACTTACAAAAGACCCGCTTTTTTATCTTATAAGCTCATACACTACAGGCCTTCAGCCTGCAGTTTTAACTTATATGCTCAGCACAGTTATGATTCCTAAGTTCGGCGGAAAAGCATTTGCTGAGGAAATCGGCCTTCCTGTAAAAAGTACAGGCCTTGTACTTCCTTGCGGAGCTTCCGGCAGATGGGAAAAATAAAAACATAAGAAGTAAAACAGCGCTATACCCATAACAAAATAGGTATAACGCTGTTTTTGTTTGAAGCTAAATATGATTTAGATGACAGTTTATATGTAATGGTAGTCGCACTTTTGGCATCTTGTTAAAGCGCTTTCATCTACATGCTTGTAAAAAAAGCCTGACCACTTGCAAATGCTGTATAAAATAGGCACTACCGACTTACCTTTTTCCGTAAGTGAATACTCTACTCTTGGCGGAATTTCGTCGTAGGATTTTCTGCATACAATATCATCAGCAATAAGCTGCTTTAAAGTAGAAGCCAAAACAGCATCTGTAATATTGCACATTTCTTTTCGTATTTCACTGTAGCGCAAAGTATCCATAGCCGCCAAAACACAAATAATTCTTGGCTTCCATTTTCCACCGAATATTTCAAGTCCGTACTCCAGCGGGCAGCGAATATCTTCCTTTAATTTTTTCTGATACATAAACAAAGGCTCCTTTCACTGCCAATTATACAATACAATGCCAGCGCTTTAAAGTAACTATTAAATTTAAAAGTAACACAAATTACAGAACCTTTTTATTTTCCGGTCCTGGTGTTGTTACAATAACTTTTTCTGGTGTAATAATCAAAGCACCCTTTGCTGTTGCTGCACCATGAAACATCTGCTCAGCCATAGCCTTAAATTTATCTACCACAGGGCCCTCTGTAACATACTCAGCCGTTCCTTTAACCTGATAGCCTTCAAATGTTTTCATGTTATAAGCAGAAACAGCAACTTTGCCGTTGTTTGCTTTTATATTGTTTAATGTTGTTTCTAAAAACACATCGCCTACAACCAATTTTCCGTCATCTGTAACATCTTTAAAACCAACCGGAACAACATTAGGCTCTCCGTTTGTACATGTTGCCAAATCCCACATATTATCCTTTAAAACCTTAACAACATTTTCATTCATCATTATTTAGTCCTCCTTAATTAGATTTAATTTTTTTCACAATTCTATTATACAAAACTGCTAAAACAATCCAATATATTAATGAATTTATTACTTACTAATAAATTTAATAGTATTGGCTCTACTTTCCGCAGGTTGTAAAAATACTCTCTGTAATGTATCCTGTTTTTGAAAGGACAGTGATTAAAATGAACACATATGTAACAGGCGAAACAATAAAAAGCCTCAGGTCAAAATTAAATTTAACCCAAGCCCAGCTTGCCGAAGAATTAAACATAAGCCACAAAACCGTTTCAAAATGGGAAACCGGGGTATCACAAAATTAAAGATACTACACAAATCCCACGCTGACTTTTGCTCAACCGATACAGCCGGAGGGCTGGATAACAAGAAAAGGCGGTATGCGTCCCGTGGAGGGGCAGCATACCGCCTTTTCTTGTGGGGGTTTCCAAAGGGGGCTTGCCCCCATTGGCACACGACTTTGCTTGCAAAGTGTAGTGTGTTATACCTGCTGGCGTGGCTGACGGGGGGAAACGGGGTGCGGTGCTTTATGCGCCCCGTTTGCTCCGGCAGGAAAACAGGCTGAATTTTTGCGAATGGGAATGAGCAAAAAATCGGCCTGTTTTCAGAGAACGGCGGCAGGTATATGAAAGCCCCCGTCCCTCGTCCT
>CALWHR010000092.1 GCA_944380455.1 uncultured Clostridia bacterium | reverse complement strand
TGCTTTTTATCACGCTGGTTACGTGTTAAAAAGGTTAGGAGGGGCATTTTGGACGGTTTAAAGAAATTTTTAAACAATTTCGAAGGTTATGTATGTGTAGTAACGCTTCTCGTTATGTCAGTTGTTATTTTCTGGCAGGTTGTATGCCGTTACATATTAAAAAGCTCTTTGCCATGGTCTGAGGAGTTATCAAGATATCTCCTTGTTTGGACATCTTTCATAGGCGGAGCTTATGGTGTAAGACTTGGCGCTCATATCGGTGTTGAAGCTTTTACTCTTCTTCTTCCTAAAAAAGCGCAGAAAGCTCTTAACATAATTGTTATGATAGCTTGCTTAATTCTTTGTGCAGTTATCTGCAAATTTGGTTTTGAAATTGTTCAGACTCAGCTTTCTAAAAACCAGCTTTCACCTGCTATGCGTATCCCAATGGGTTATATGTACGCAGCTATTCCTGTGGGTATGATTTTCTTCATAATCAGATATGTTCAGGATATTATTGAAGCTATTAAGAATTTTAATAAAGATGAAAAAAAGGAGGCTGCTGAATAATGGCTACGTATTTGTTTGTGACTTTCGCGATAACTGCGATTCTCGGCTTCCCTATTTGGGCAGTTCTTACAACTTCTTCATTTGTTGCTCTTGGATTTGCAAGCAACACACCTCTTATAGTTGTTGTTCAGAGAATGTTTACTGCTACTGACTCTTTCCCATCACTTGCTGTTCCACTTTTCATGGTTGCTGGTAACCTTATGGAAACAGGTGGTATTTCAAGACGTCTTATAAACTTCTGTAACTCAGTACTTGGCTGGCTCCCTGGCGGTCTTGGTATGGCAGCTATTCTTACATGTATGTTCTTCGCTGCTATTTCAGGTTCAGGCCCTGCTACAGTTGCCGCTATCGGTGGTATTATGATTCCTGAAATGGAAAAAGCAGGTTATGATAAGTCATTCTCTGCAGCTCTTATGTCTGTTGCCGGAGCTATAGGTGTTATCATACCTCCTTCAATCCCAATGGTTAACTTTGGTGTTGTTGGTTCTGTTTCTATTGCTACATTGTTCGCAGCAGGTTTCGGCCCTGGTATCTTAGTTGGTATCTCTCTTATGATTGTTACATTTATTACAGCTAAGAAAAACGGATACGGGCTTAAAGTTAAACAGAGTTTCTCAATTTCTAATATAGCTAAAGAGTTTATCAAAGCTTTCTGGGCACTCTTAATGCCTGTTATTATCCTTGGCGGTATCTACGGTGGCGTATTCACACCGACAGAGGCTGCTGCAGTTGCCGTTATTTACGGTTTCCTTGTAGGTCTTGTTATCCACAGAGAGCTTAAAATCACAAAGATTCCTGAGCTTTTCATGGCAGCAGGTAAATCAACAGCTATGGTTATGATGATTATAGCATCTGCTTCAGGTTTTGGTTGGATTCTTACATCAGCACGTATTCCTGATGTTATCGCTTCAGCTATGCTTGGTGTTAGTACAAGTAAAATTGTTATCCTTCTCCTTATTAATATCCTTCTTCTTATTGTTGGATGTCTTATGGAGACAACAGCGGCTATCATCATCCTTACACCAATCTTCCTTCCAATTGTTACACAGCTTGGTGTAGACCCTGTTCACTTCGGTATTATCATGGTAGTTAACCTTGCTATCGGTATGTCAACACCTCCTCTTGGTGTTAACCTTTTCGTTGGCTGTGGTATTGCCAAGATTTCTATCGAACAGATTACAAAGGCTATTATCTGGCTCTTGGTTGCAAACATCATTGCTTTGTTTATTATTACATATATACCAAGCATTTCAATGTTCATACCAAAATTAATGGGTCTTACGGCTTAAATAAATTTAATATAATTAAAGCCTGTGGAGTTTCCACAGGCTTTTTTATTTGTGCTTTTTATTAGATAGGTCTGTAGTCTACTGATTAAATAAATATATTTTGAAGCTTTCATAAATGCAATCTATAATCAGAGAAATTTAAAACCCAAAAATGTGAATTAATTTATACTATATTCAGCAGAAATGGATTATTTGCAAAAAAATTGTTAATTAATTTGATATTATCAATTTGTTTTATTATAATAAAAAAGATAGGCTTTAGAATTAATAATCATATATACAGTTTTAGGAGTGGAATATGAAAGTATTGTTTATTGAGTACCCTAAATGCTCTACATGCAGAAAAGCTAAAAAATGGCTTGAAGAAAATGGTGTTGATTTTACGGACAGACATATTGTTGAACAAAAACCAACAAAAGAAGAATTAAAAGAAGTAATTGAAAAAAGTGGACTTCCTATTAGAAAGCTTTTTAATACAAGCGGCAATGTGTATAAAGCACTTAATTTAAAAAGCAAATTAGATACTTTAAGCGAAGATGAAATGCTGGATATTCTTTCTTCAGACGGAATGCTTGTTAAACGCCCTTTATTAATAGGCGAAAACTTCGCCTTGGTGGGTTTTAAAGAAGACGCATATACGGATATTCTTTTATAATATTCATTTTTTTATTGTAAAACACTTGAATTTATGCTCAAATAATGATATATTCTACCACGTAAGCACAAATGTTTTTATATGGAAGAACTGGAGGCTGAAATGAAAGAAGATAAGAAATTTTATATAGTTGATAAGAGTGTTTTGCCTGAAATATTTTTAAAAGTAATGGATGTTAAAAATTTGTTGGCCAGCGGCCGGGAAAAGACAGTACAGGATGCTGTTAACAGTGTAGGTATAAGCAGAAGCGCATTTTATAAATACCGTGATGCGGTATTTCCTTTATACGAGAATACAAGAGGTAAAACGGTTACATTCGGTATTAATCTTGATGATACAAAGGGTGTTCTTTCCACGGTTCTTAATTCAGTAGCAGAAGCCGGAGCAAATATACTTACAATTAATCAGAATATACCAATAAATGGAATAGCCAATGTAACAATTTCTATTGAAACTAATGCCATGGATAAAGATATTGGGCATTTGATGGACAACGTGGAAGGTCTGCCGGGAGTTATTTCTTTAAATATAATTGCAAGGGAGTAAATTAACATGATTGGTATTGGTATTTTAGGATACGGCACAGTAGGCTCAGGAGTTTACGAAGTGCTTGCTGTAAATAAAAATATAATTGAGCGCAAAGCCGGGGAAAGAATAGAAGTTAAAAAAGTTCTTGATTTACGTGATTTTCCGGGAGATAATGTTGAAAGCATACTTACCCATGATTTTGAAGATATATTAAACGACAGCAGCATAAATATTATAGCTGAAGTAATGGGCGGCGTTGAGCCGGCGTTTACTTTCAGCAAGCGTGCTATGGAAAAAGGTAAGAGTGTTGTAACAAGCAATAAAGCGCTGGTTGCCGAAAAAGGGCCTGAACTTTTAAAGCTTGCAGAAAAATATAATGTAAATTATTTGTTTGAGGCAAGCTGCGGCGGAACAATACCAATTATAAGGCCTTTAAATACTTCTCTTACATCTGATGATATTGAAAAAATAGAAGGTATATTAAACGGTACAACTAATTTTATACTTACTAAAATGACAGAAGAGGGCAGAGATTTTTCTGATGTGCTTAAAGAGGCGCAGAAACTGGGCTACGCAGAAGCCGACCCTACAGCCGATGTAGAGGGGTATGATGCATGCCGCAAAATAGCCATTCTTTCTTCTGTAGCTTTTGGCGCTACAGTTGATTATAAAGAGATACATACCGAAGGCATAACAAATATTACAAAAGCAGATATACAGTATGCAAAAAAGCTTAACTGTGTTATTAAACTCATAGGAGAGAGTGAAAAAACACCTTTAGGCGTAGCAGCGAGGGTTGCGCCATGCTTAATCAGCTGTACACATCCCCTTGCTTCAGTAAACAACGCATATAACGCTATATTTGTTAAAGGCAACATGTCTGGTGAAACGATGTATTATGGAAGCGGTGCGGGAAAACTTCCTACAGCCGCCGCTGTTGTGGGAGATATAATTGATATAGTCAAAAGAAAAGGCGTTTATGAGCCTATTGACTGGAATGCTGACAATGAGCTTCATGTTTTAAGTCCGGAAAAATCTTCTGTAAAAGCGTTTATCAGAGTTGGATTTGAAAATAAAAAGGCTGCGGCAGAGTATGTTGAAAAACTGTTTGGTGATGTAACATTTACTGAAATTGAAGGCGTAGAAAATGAGTTTGCTTTTATTTCAGGAGCGGAAACAGAAAAAAGCGTATGCGACAAAGTAAATGAACTTAAAAACGCTGCGGCTGTTAAAGAAATTTTTAATGTAATCCATGTGGAGGAATAAAAAATGAAACATATAATAGTACCGGCAACATCTGCAAATATGGGGTCGGGATTTGACAGTGTAGGTATAGCATTCCAGAAATATAATCATTTGTGGTATGTTGAAATTGAAGAAGGTCTTCAGATTTTAATTAATAAAAACCAGGGTCTTAAAATACCTACAGACGAAAATAATCTTATTTATAAAACAATGAAAGACTTTTTTGACATGGTTGGAAAGCCTATGCCTGGTGTAAGGCTTATACAGGAAGACTACATACCTCATACAAGGGGTTTAGGCAGCTCTGCGGCATGTATTGTTGCGGGACTTATAGCCGCAAATGACCTTTCAGGCTGCCACTACAGCACAGACGACCTTTCTCAGATAGCGGCACAGATAGAAGGACATCCTGATAATTCTAACCCTGCGCTTTTGGGTGGAATGGTAATAGGTGCTATGAGCCAGGATGAAATGCGCCATGTTAAGGTAAGCATGCCGGATAATCTTTCTTTTGCTGTAATGATACCGGATTTTCCTGTTCCTACAGAAAAATCAAGGGATATACTTCCGCATACTGTATTAAGAAAAGATGCTATATTCAACTCTTCAAGAGCTGCGCTTTTAGTGGCTTCTATGATTACAGGTAATATAGATAACCTTAAAATGGCTATGGACGACAGACTTCATCAGCCATATCGTATGCAGCTTGTGCCGGGTATGGACGGTATATTTAAAGCTGCTGATAAATACGGCTCAAAAGGCTCATATTTAAGCGGTGCAGGCCCTACCCTTGTAAGCGTAATTACAGACGATATAGCCGATGAATTTGCCGTTAACATGAATGCTTATCTTTCTTCTATTAAGGACCACCACTGGGATTTGGAAATATTAAAACCGGATTTAATAGGTGCGCGAATAATAGAAAGCTAATTATAGACAGGAGGAAATAACTTGTTAGTAGTTCAGAAATTCGGAGGCAGCTCCGTAGCTAACGCAGAAAGAATATTTAATGTGGCAGGCAGAATAGCTGAAACATATGACAATGGCAACGATGTGGTAGTTATTTTATCTGCTCAGGGCGATACTACAGATGATTTAATCGAAAAAGCCCATGAAATTAATCCTAATCCGTCAAAAAGGGAAATGGATATGCTCCTTTCAACAGGTGAGCAGCAGTCAGTAGCCCTTATGGCTATGGCTCTTGAAAAAATGGGATACAAGGCAGTATCACTTAATGCAATGCAGGTAGGCATTGCTACAACTTCCGTTTATTCCAATGCTAAAATTAAGACAATCGGCCGCGAGAGAATAAAAATGGAGCTTGAAAGAAAAAATATTGTTCTTGTTACAGGCTTCCAGGGTGTAAATAAGTTTGACGATATTACAACACTTGGCAGAGGAGGTTCTGATACATCAGCCGTTGCCATAGCGGCGGTATTAGGTGCTGATTTATGCGAAATTTATACTGATGTTGATGGTGTTTATACAGCTGACCCAAGAGTTGTTAAAGATGCGAGAAAATTAGACGAAATTGGATATAACGAAATGGCAGAGCTTGCTTCGTTAGGCGCAAAGGTTCTGCATACACGCTCTGTTGAGGTAGCACAGAAATATAATGTTGAGCTGGTAGTGCGCTCAAGCCTTACAAGAGATAAAGGTACAGTAGTTAAGGAGGATTCTAAAGTGGAAAAAATGCTTATAAGCGGAGTTGCTTCAGATAAAAATCAGGCTATTATAACAATAAGAGGTATTGATGACCAGCCTGGCAGGGCTTTTGAGGTATTCTCAATACTTGAAAAACACAATATATCTGTTGATATAATTGTTCAGTCAAATGGAGCTAATAATACAACAGCTATTTCATTTACTGTAGCTGCCGAGGATAAGCCGAAGGCTCTTGAGCTTCTTACAAACAGCCGCGAGAAAATAAGTGCAAAAGAGATAACATCAACTGATGGTGTTGCTAAGGTATCTATTGTAGGCGCAGGTATGGCTACTCATCCTGGTGTTGCATCTCTTATGTTTGAGGCACTTTACGATGCCGGTGTTAACATTAAGATGATTTCCACATCAGAAATTAAAATCAGTGTTGTGGTAGATGAAAAAGATGTTGAAAACGCTATAATCGCCATTCACGACAAATTTAATCTGGCGTCCGCTTCCATGAGAAAGAACTGATAATAAGTAAATAAATAATATTAAAAAGCGTTTTTATGCTTCTTTAGGCATAAAAGCGCTTTTTTTTGTATGTATTTTAATTTTGCTGGTAAATATAATTTCATAGAGGAAAAGCAGGTATAGGGAGGGTTTATATATGGATAAAAAAATACTTAAAACAG
>CALWHR010000091.1 GCA_944380455.1 uncultured Clostridia bacterium | reverse complement strand
GTATTGTTTTTATACTTGCCTCCGGCGTATAATTCACAAAATACCAGCTCCCAGTTAAAGCGGTTTTCGTTTTTGTTAAAATCAACCGGCACTCCGCGGCCGTAATCCCGTACTTCTATTGATTTGTCTTTAAAAAGCGTAATCTCTATTTTGTTACCGAAGCCTTCACGGGCTTCGTCTATTGAGTTTGACACTATCTCAAAAACAGAGTGCTGACAGCCCTCTATACCATCTGAGCCGAATATTACTCCGGGACGAAGGCGCACCCTGTCGGCGCCTTTAAGAGATGTAATGCTTTCGTTATTATAACTGTTTTCAACTGATTTTTTAGCCATTTCTTATGCACCTTATCTAATTAATAATTAACTGTATTTTATTAGCTTACTTAAAATCGGCTGTATTGTCAAGGTATCAGGCTTTTAAAGGACTGCGCAAAAGGCAGAGCAAGTCTAATTGAATGAAAGAAAGTAATGTGATAATATAAATAATAAATTAATTACTGTCTTTAATTTGCCTGATTTAGAGGAGAGTTTAATGGGAAGAATACTTATAATAGCCGAAAAGCCGTCAGTTGCCAGGGATATAGCCAAGGTTGTGGGCTGCGGCAATAAAAACGAAGGCTTTTTGGAGTCTGACAAATACATTGTTTCATGGGCTTTGGGACACCTGGTTGCTCTTTGTGAGCCGGAGGATTATGATGTATCTTATAAAAAATGGTCTATGGATAATCTGCCTGTAATGCCTGATGAGATGCGCCTTAAAGCCATTAAAAAAACATCAAAACAGCTAACGATACTTAAAAAGCTTATGAACAGCAAGGATATTGATTATATAATATGCGCTACCGACTCCGGAAGAGAAGGTGAGCTGATATTCAGATACATTTACCAGTATGTAAAGTGCCAAAAGCCTTTTAAGCGACTTTGGATAAGCTCTATGACAGATGAAGCCATCAAAGAAGGTTTAATTAATTTAAAAGACTCAAAAGAGTACGATAATCTGTATTTAAGTGCAAAATGCCGCTCCGAGGCCGACTGGCTGGTGGGCATAAACGCTTCAAGAGCCTATACAATAACACATAAAGCATTGCTTTCAGTAGGCCGGGTTCAAACACCTACGCTTAATTTAATTGTAAAGCGTCAGGAAGAAATTGATAACTTTAAAAGCACGGATTATTATGAGGTTCAGACAGATTACGGCAGTTTTACCGGAATTTGGTTTAAAGAAAAGTACAGCGATACCCGCATCGATGACATAAATAAAGCCGAAGAGATAAAAAATAAAGTTAATAAAAAGGATGCCGCTGTAACTTTAATAGAAAGCGAGAACAAAAAAGAATATCCGCCGCTTTTATATGACCTTACAGAGCTTCAAAGGGCGGCAAACAGAGTTTTCGGCTATTCGGCAAAGAAAACTCTGGATATAGCACAAAATCTTTACGAAAAGCATAAAATAATAACTTATCCAAGAACAGACAGCAGATATATAACGGAAGATATGAAAAGCACCATTGCTTTTACGTTTAAAAAGCTCTTTACTGTTGATATATACAAAGACGATATAAGCCGACTTGACTTAAATGCTCTTAATTTTGGCAAAAGAATAGTTGATAATGGCAAAGTAAGCGATCACCATGCCATAATACCGGCTAATAACAAGCCAGCTTTAAACCATCTTACGCCCGACGAGTTTAATGTTTATAATCTGGTGGTTAAAAGGTTTACGGCAGTGTTTTATCCGCCTTATGAATACAATATTAAAACCGTTGTTTCCTCCTGTGAAAACGAAAACTTTGTTTCCAAGGGCAAAACGGATTTGAATTTAGGCTGGAGAATTATCGAACCTTTAAAGGAAAAAGAAGAAAAAAACTTTATACCGCCAGAATTAAAAAAAGGTGATTGTTTAAATATTGCTTCTGCCAAAGTTTTAAAAAAGAAAACACAGCCGCCGAAGCCATATACGGAAGCAACACTTTTATCAGCTATGGAAAATGCCGGACGTGAAATTGAGGACGAAACACTTAAAGAGCAGATGAAAGACTCTGGTCTTGGAACTCCGGCAACAAGAGCGGCAATTATAGAGCGTCTTTTAAGTGTTGGATATATAAGAAGAAAAGGCAAAAGCCTTGTTCCGGAAGAAAAAGGCAAGCGGCTTTGCATGGCTGTGCCGGAAGAGATAAAATCGGCTGAAACAACAGGCAGGTGGGAGAAAGGCCTTTCATCTGTTTCAAAAGGTAAAATGACGCCGGATAGATTTATGGGCAGTATTAAAAGGTTTGTTATCTTCTTGATAGATGACGCTGAAAAAAACAAAAGAGAAGTTGTTTTTGATGAAGAAACACCTGCTAAAAAACGCCGCAGTGTTTCTTTAGGTAAATGCCCGGTATGCGGAAACAAAATTCTTGAAAACTCCAAGGCTTTTTACTGTGCTAACTGGAAGGACGGCTGTTCGTTTAAAGTTTGGAAAAATATATTAGACCGGTACGGAAGCAATATGGATTCTGCTAAAATGCGGAAAATGCTAAAAGATGGCAGAGCTGAAAGTATTAAAATTATAATGCCTCAAACAGGCGAGAGCGGAACAGCTGATTTGGTTTTAAACAAAGAACGGAACTGCATTGTTGAAATTCAGAATTTTGAGCGTGACAAAAAATAAAATTGAAAAAGATATTGAAAGAATGCAGGTTTTGAAATATACTCCAATTAAAATACATAGTATTAACGCTTAAAGAAAGGGTGACATGTATGAATATTGAAGCTGAGGCAGATAAATGGATGCGCAACGAAATTATAAGGTTTTTAATAGGCATTGTTGGTGTTGCCATATATTGTTTTGGTGTTAATTTTTTTATGGTGCCATTAGGATTATACAGCGGCGGCTTTTTGGGTATTAGCCAGCTTTTAAGAACATTTCTTGTATCAGGACTTGGAATTAATTTTGGTAATTTTGATATTGCAGGTTTGTTCTACTATTTATTTAATATACCGCTTATTATTTTGGCATATAAAATAATGCCTAAAACATTTGTTATTAAAGTTTTTATAGTTTCAACAACAATGTCTCTTTTTCTGTCGCTTTTTGGTGCACCAAAAGAGCCTTTGCTTGAAGAAAGTCTTGCAAACTGTATTATAGGCGCTATAATCTGTGGATTTGGTGTTGGAACATATTTAAAATGCGGCTGTTCAAGCGGAGGAACAGAGATTATAGGTATTTATTTAATACGCAAAAATTATAATTTAAGTATTGGACAGGTAAACCTTACTGTAAATGCTTTTATATATCTTATGTGTCTTTTGGTCTTTAACGTACAGACTGCGGTTTACTCTATAATATTTTCAGTTGTAAGCACTCTTGTGATGGATAAAATCCATACACAGACAATTAATGTTGAAGCAATAATAATTTCTAAAAAGAATAACGACTTAATAGAAAAAAAGATAATGGAGGAAATGCAAAGAGGCATAACATACTGGGAGGCTTATGGTGGGTATACAAACGAAAAAAGCTTTGTTATGTACACTATAATTTCAAAATATGAAGTGCCTGCATTAAAAAGAATTGTGCATGAGGCTAATCCTCAGGCGTTTACAGTTTTTAAAGAAGGTCCGCATGTAAGCGGCAATTTTATTAAACGTCTTTAACTGATAGTTCTTTTATAAGTTTTTCAAAAAATGCCTCAAAACGCATATCGTCATCAGATGTGCGTTTTTTGTGTTTTGAGCCATACTTTCCTGCCCGGCGCATTTTTTGTGATATGTGCCTTTCAAATAGCATACGGTCTATATTTTCTGATGTGTATAAAAAACCGTTTTGGTGTACTGCAAAGCCTTTTTTAGCTATAACCATGGCTGCAAGGCCGTAGTCCTGAGTAATGCAGATGTCATTTTCGTTTAAACGGTTGATTATGGCATAATCTGCCGAATCTGACTGTTTGTCAACAGTTATAGTTTCACATCCGGACTCAGTTATTATATGGCTTGTATCACATACAAGAATAACGCTTATTTTGTATTTGACCGCTGTTTTAACAGCTTGCTTTCTTACAGGGCATCCGTCGGCATCAATAAAAATTTTCATATGATTCTCCTTTTTATTAATATTTTAACACTTAAACAGTAAAAAGTTTATTATAAATTTAAAAATATGTGGTATTTAATACAGTATTTTGATATAATACTGAAATTAACATTTTATGAAAGGTGGGGTTTTAATGCCTATTAAATTGCCTGACCATCTGCCGGCAAAAGAGATACTTTCAAATGAAGGTATTTTCGTTATGGGTGAGCACAGAGCATATCATCAGGATATACGTCCTTTAAGGGTTGCTATACTTAACCTTATGCCGCTTAAAGAGGTAACAGAGGTACAGCTTTTAAGGCTTCTTGGAAACTCTCCGCTTCAGGTAGAAATTACATTGCTTTTTCCAAAGAGCCATGACTCTCAAAACACACCTGTAGAGCATTTAAAGAGCTTTTACCATACATTTGACGAAGTTAAAAATCAAAAGTTTGACGGTCTTATTATAACAGGTGCACCTATTGAGCTTATGGATTTTGAAGAAGTCGATTTTTGGCAGGAGCTTACTGAGATTATGGAATGGTCAAAATCCAATGTAACAAGCACAATGCATATTTGCTGGGGCGCACAGGCTGGTCTTTATTATCATTACGGAGTGCCTAAGATTATACTTGATAAAAAAATATCCGGTGTATTTGCGCACTATAAAAATCCATACCATGATAAACTTTTAAGAGGTTTTGATGATATTTTCTATGTTCCTCATTCAAGAAGGACAGAGGTGCGCAGAGAAGATATTATAAATACCAATAAAGTTGTTATACTCTCAGAGTCTGATGAGTCCGGAGTTTACATAGCCTCTGCAAAGCATGGCAGACAGATTTATGTTATGGGACATTCAGAATATGATGCCCTTACGCTTAAAAATGAGTATATGCGTGATTTGGCAAAGGGAATTAATCCTGAAATACCTAAGCATTATTTCAAAAATGATGACCCGAACAGCACTCCTCTTGTAAGGTGGAGGTCGCACTCGAATATATTGTTCTCTAACTGGTTAAACTACTATGTATATCAGGAAACACCATATGATGTAGAGAAGATAGAAAAAACTGAAGACTGAAATAAATTGGCCGTGTTTTCGTATGTTTTGCGTAAAAACGGCTGATTTTGTATTATAGATAAAATTTTTCTTTAAAAATAATATAAAAATTTATTGAAGTTGTAACAGTATGGTGATATATTTAGTAAGTATTTAATAATAAAAGCAGGTTGTTTTTGTCGTTTAAAACCAAATCACAAAGGAGGAATTTTAAATGAGTTTTAAAAAATTTGCGGCTCTGCTTGCAGCTGCTGTTTTAACGGTAACTGCTTTTGCAGGCTGCGGTTCTGATGAAAGCAGTTCAAATGTTATTGCTTCAGGCGATGGAGTTAAGGTTGAAATTTTAGATGCCGGTTCATCATCACAAGAATCCGACACGGAAAGTGAGGCAATGAATGTTGCCATGCTTAAAGGTCCTACAGCTATAGGTGCTGTTATGCTTATGAAATCTCAGGATGAGGGCACTGCAGAGGGTAATTATAACTTTACAATAGATACAGCGCCTGACAGTGTTGTAAGCAAGGTGGTTTCCGGCGAGGTTGATGTAGCTGCCGTACCTTCAAATTCGGCTGCGGCTATATATAACAAAACAGAAGGCGGCGTTGTAGTTGCTGCTGTTAATACTTTAGGCACTTTGTATCTGCTTGAAAACGGAGATACAATTAATTCCGTTTCTGACTTGGCTGGTAAAACAATTAATTCATCGGGGCAGGGAGCAGTGCCTGAATATGTGCTTAACTTTATATTGGCTCAAAGCGGAACAGAAGGTGTTACTGTTAATTTTATGCAGGCTCATGACGAGCTGGCAGCGGCTGTTGCGGCAGGAGAGGTTGATAATGCACTTCTTCCTGAGCCTTATGCAGATGTTGCTCTTGCCAAAAACCCTGATTTAAGAGTAGCTCTTGATATTGCTCAGTGTTATGATGAATATTCCGGTGTGGAAAAAGGCGAAATGCCTAACACACTTCCTATGGGATGTATTATAATAAGAAAAGAGTATGCCGAAAGCCATCCGGAAGAAGTTAAATTATTCCTTGAAGAGTATAAAAAATCTATAGAGGAAGTAAACAGCGATGTATCCAAAAGTGCTGAATATGTTGTTTCTTATGGTATTATAGATGATAAGGCGGTAGCAGAAGAAGCAATACCAAAATGCAGTATTTATTATATTGAAGGCGAAGAAATGAAAAATGTAATGGACAGCTTCCTTAGTATTATGAATGAAGCTAACCCAAAATCTATAGGCGGAAAAATGCCTGAAGATGACTTTTATTATGCCGGATAAGGGTGAATTCTAAATTGAAAAAAGACCGTAAAGAATTTCTAACAAAAACCGTTTCGGTTTTAATATGGGTGTTTATATACCACGTACTGAGTATTAGTGTGGGCAAATCTCTGCTTGTACCTTCTGTTTACGATATACTTAGTGCTTTTGCAGGTTTATGCACTCATTTGGAATTCTGGAATACGGTCTTTTTTTCTGTTATAAGGGTAATTATTGGTTTTGTGCTGGCTGTTGCATCAGGTACATTGCTGGGTGCTCTTTCTTACAGACACAGAGTGATATATAATTTTATATATCCGATTTTAAGTGTGATAAAAGCAGCTCCAGTTGCGTCATTTATAATACTGGCTCTGCTGTGGATTCGCTCAGGGCATGTACCGGCTTTTATATCGTTTTTAATGGTTTTGCCAATGGTATGGAGCAGCGTGCTTCAGGGACTTAATCAAACGGACAGCAAACTGCTTCAAATGGCAGAAATATTTGATTTTTCGTTTAAAAGAAAGGTAAAAATGATATACATCCCTCAGGTTATTCCATATTTTAAAACTGCCTGTATAACTGGATTGGGTTTTGCATGGAAAAGCGGCATAGCGGCAGAAGTTATAAGCACACCTAATTTATCTATAGGCAGAAAGCTTTACGAGTCCAAAATTTATTTGGAAACACCTGAGCTTTTTGCATGGACGTTTACGGTTATTGTTTTAAGTATTGCCGCCGAAAAAGTTTTTAAGGCTTTGCTTAACAGATTTATAAAAATCAGGTGATAAAGTGATTTGTTTTAATGATATTTATAAAGCATATGAAAAACATGTTTTTTCTAATTTCAGTCTATGCCTTGAAGAAGAAATTTCAACGGCACTTTTAGGCCCGTCTGGCTGCGGAAAAACAACTCTTATTAATATGCTTTTGGGGTTTGAAAAGCCTGATAAAGGAAGTATTTCTAATGCAAAGGATAAGAGCTTTTCTGTTGTTTTTCAGGAAAACAGGCTTTTAGAAGGTTTTACTGTTAAAGAAAATGCCATGGTTTCATGCCGTGATGAAAATAAATGTATGGAAGTTCTTGAATTTTTGGATATGGCCGATGCGGCTGATTTTTATATAAATGAGCTTAGCGGTGGAATGAAAAGAAGAACTGCCATTGCCAGATGTCTTTTAAAAAAAGCGGATATATATTTGTTTGATGAGCCATTTAAAGGTATTGATGAGGCTCTTAAAAAAAATATAATAAGCAGTATGAAAGAGTATTTAAAGGGAAGAACATGCCTTTTAGTAACACATGATATAAATGAGGCAATTCAAATGTGCGACTGGATTAAAATAATGGATAAAAATCCGGCTGAAATTATACGCAGCTTACATTTCAGTGAAATTAATGCGGAATTTATAAATAATTTTAATAAGGGAATAATATAATTTTATTTAGTTAGTAAAAAATAAACGGCTTTGTTCATTATTGTTTTACAGTAGAAAATCCCGTGTCGGTAAGCCGACACGGGATTTTTGATGGATTTTATTAAATTGCTAAATACTGAAAATCCGAAATTTAACTGTTATATGGCTTTCTTAATTCATCATCTTTTCTTAAATCAAGATATTCAACAATTAATTTAACAGCATCTTCTGCGCTTAGATAGTTCATGTTAAGCATTAAATCGTAGTTGTTCGGGTCTCCCCATTTATTGCCTGTATGATAGTTATAATATGCTTCACGTGCCTTATCAACTTTGCGAACTTCTTTTTCTGCGTTATTTCTGTCAACGCCATAATCAGTAATAGCCCTTGCTACTCTGGTCTGGAATGAAGCGTATGTGTAAATATTTACGCAGTTCTGATAATCCTTTAATACATAATCAGCGCATCTTCCTAATATTACACAAGGTCCGCTTGAAGCAACATCTCTTATTACCTGTGACTGAACACTGAATATTTTTTCGTTAAACGGCATGCCGTATATTTGTGTTTCAGGTCCAAGCCTTGAGAGCAGATAAAGGAAGTTGTTTCCAGCCTGAAGTTCAGCGTCTTTAAAAAGTTCATCTTTTATACCGCTTTTTTCTGCAGCCAATGAAATAAGCTCATTGTCATAGTAAGGTATGTTAAGTTCTTTTGCTAAAAGTTCAGCTATTTTCCTTCCGCCGCTGCCATACTGTCTGCTTATTGTAATAATTGCGTTCTTCATACTGATTTCCCCCTTTACCAAAACAACTACTTTATAAATTAATTATAGTATATTTAGCTGAAATTTTCAACATTAAATGAAATTTTTAATACAATTTTTTTCATTGTTTTTAAATAAAGTTTAAGTTTGCTAAACAAAACAGATAAAAAATAAAACCAATAAACTAATTTTGTTTATTGGTTTAACTAATTTAAAAATCAAGTATCATATCATACCAAACAGCGCCGCCGTGTACAGATTTTGAAATGCCAAGGTTTTTATATCCGAATTTTTCGTAATAATGTATAAGTTCTTTTTTACACGTAAGTATTAATCCTGTGCGGCCGTCATTTTTAGATTTTTCAATCATTGCGTTCATAAGAATAGCGGCAATTCCGCAGCGTCTTTTTTCCGGTATTACATCAAGGCCGAATATTGCCTGATATGAACCGTTTGGATTATGATAGTTAACGTCTTCAAACATTTCGTCCATTATAAAAAACGAGTTGGTTATGCACCCATTTATAAAGCCAATAGGCTCTTTATCATCAAAGGCAATTAAAAATGAATTTGGAAAAGTAATTATTCTTTGTCTGAAAATTTCCTTTGTAGCAGCTTCACTTTGAGGGAAGCATTTTGCTTCTATTTCTGTTACACTTTCCAAATCAGATAGAGAAGCTGTTTTAATTGATAATTCCATAGTGTCTCCTTTATTTATAAAAATACGCGCCTTTGCGGCGCGTATCCAAAGTTAATTGTGTAATAGTTTTATTATTTCATTGAATCTGAGCTGCCTAAAACATTAATTATTTTGCTCTCTACCATAGCCGCGATATCATTTCTTGCATCACCTAAATATCCGCGTGGGTCAAAAGCTTCTGGTTTTTCAGCAAGAGCTTTTCTAACAGCAGCAGTCATGGCAAGACGAATGTCTGTATCCATGTTAATTTTGCAAACAGCCATTGAAGAAGCTTTTCTTAACATTTCAACCGGGATACCTTTAGCGCCTTTAATCTGTCCGCCGAATTCATTGCATGTAGCAACAGCATTCTGGTCAACTGAAGAAGCACCGTGAAGAACTATAGGATAGTTGTGGAAACCAGCTGCCTCAAGCTTGTCTGTGATTGTCTGAAGTCTTTCGAAATCAAGTTTTGCTTCACCCTTGAATTTGTAAGCGCCATGGCTTGTGCCTATAGCAACAGCTAAGGAATCAACACCTGTGCGTTTTACAAAGTCAACAGCCTGGTCAGGGTCTGTATATGTGGCATTTCCAGATGCAACATTAACCTCGTCCTCAACACCTGCAAGCTTTCCAAGTTCAGCTTCAACTACTACGCCTCTTGCATGGGCATAGTCAACGATTTCTTTTGTTTTGGCTACATTTTCTTCATAGTCAAAATGAGAACCGTCGAACATAACTGATGTGAATCCATAATCGATGCAGTTTTTGCATATTTCAAAATCAGCGCCATGGTCAAGATGAAGAGCTATATCAAGACCTGTTTCTTCTATTGCTGCTTCTACCATTTTCCTGAGATAAAGAGGGTGAGCATATTTAAGCGCACTTTTTGAAACCTGAAGAATTACAGCTGAATTATGTTTTTTGCAGGCTTCTACAACACCCTGAATAATTTCCATATTATTAATATTAAAAGCGCCTATAGAATAATTTCCTTTAAATGCCTTTTCAAACATGTTTTTTGTAGTTACTAAAGCCATTGGAAGAAACCACCTTTCATTAGTAAAAATTTATATTACTATATATTATTAATTATAATACCTGTGCAGAGTTTATACAAGAATTTATTGTAGCATATTGTGTCGATTAAAATACTTATTAAATATTTGTAAAATTGTATTCTCATATTGAAAAATTTGTGTTAAAATAAATTAACAAAAAGATACAATGATATAAAATCAATTTCCTTAATATGGAGTGATTCATTTGGCATATGCTTTAATTGTTTTGAGTATAATATGCTCAGACCTATTTACAAAAATGCTGATAAGTGATAAGCTGTATATTGAAGAAAAGAAAGAGATTATAAAAGATAAAGTCTATTTTTGGCACAAAAAGAATAAAGGTTTTTCATATAACAAATTAGAAAATAAACCTGTTTTTGTTAAAGCGCTAAACAGTGCTGTATGTATAATTTCATTACTGGCTGTTTTTCCTTCGGTGCTACAAAAAGGCTTTGATTTTACTAAGTTTTGCTTTTGTATCTGTTTAGGCGGTGCGTTATCGAACCTAATTGACAGGCTGAAAAATGGCTCTGTTACTGATTTTATATATTTTAAATTTAAAAATGCACCGGTATTTAATTTGGCGGATATATTTATAGTTTTAGGCTTTGTTTCGTTTTTTATAAGCTCTTTAAAAACTAAATACAGATAATAATTAAGCTAAATATTCCTGAATTGTTCGATACCCGATTATTTTGAACCTACATTATTGATACGGGAGTCCTATATTGAACTGATATGCCAGGCCTCTTACTAATTCCCTTTGGGCTGAGGAAGGCAAAATAAGCTCTTGCGGACACCCACCTGGCTTCGGCTAGGTGTCAAAAAGTCGGAACGGCAGTTCGGGATTATTTTTTTGTATTTAAACAGGTGTTGCAGCGTATGATTTTGCAGCCTGTTTTTTGTTTTTCAGAATAAATTATATATCTTTTATCATATATTAAGGGGAGGTGGTGTTAATGATTATTTTAAAATTAGCTGCGGTTTTCTGCTCTATAGCAGTATTATTTACCGGATGTTCTTTTGATGGAATTAAAAATTTAGGCATTGGCGCTAAAAACAGCGGACAAGCCATTATGCCATCAGGAACAGATGTTTATACATTTGACTATCCTGTAAGCAGAGCTCTTGCCGCAAGAATGGTTTCAATAGTTTTTGGAAACGGCGGAATAAACGGCGGAAGTGATTTTTCAGATGTATCAGAAAGTGACTGGTTCTGCGGCTATATTAATAATGTATGCAATGAAGGCATTATGCTCGGCGAAGGTGATACATTTAACCCTATGGCCTCTGTTACATATAAACAGGCGCAAAGCGTGCTGAAAAAATTAGGTCTTAACTCAGCTGATAAAAATATAGAAAACAGTGATATTCCTGTGTCTTACGATTTATGGTGTAAAATGCTTTTTGGCCCTATAGAGGACAAGTTAAGCGATTACGGAGTTGAAAAACGTGAAATAAGTATTTTTGCAACACCTGGATACGGAATGAATGAAAGCTGGAAAGCCGCAACGGCAACAGGTGTTATGCGGCATGAAGGTTTATTTGTTGACGGATATATAGATAAAACTGTTGAGGCCTATATAAAAAATGACCAGATTATAGCAATTACGGCTGTGACGGATGAGAGCTGTTATATTAGCGGCGCATATGTAAAGGGCGGAGATGTATGCCAAATTATGTTTCAGTCCGGGCAGAGAGAAGTTTTAAATAAAACGGGTTCTGAAATTACTGACGGTGTTTATGATTTGAAAATAGAAAACGGCGCAATAACTGAAATAATTGGCAATTATCAGAAAATAACAGATGATGTATTAAAATTTGCCGACAATAAAGTTGAAACAAGAAATAATGGCTCTTATAATGCGGAAAGTATTGCATTTTATTCTTTAGACGAAAATGAAAACATAGGTTTTGACAGTAAGTTTGTTTCCGGCGGAACATACGACTTATATGTTAAAGATAACAGCGTTAAAGCCGCTGTATTTAATAACAGGTTTAACGGACTTATAAGAGTTGTTTTAAGTACAGACGACTTTAATAGCTATGTTCATGAAAGTGCTCTGTTTACAGGGCAATTTAATGTTTTAATTAACGGCAGAGAGTTTTTAAAAACAACAAGCCTTCATTTAACGCTGGAAAACGACGGCGGTCTTTTTGATAATGTTTCAAGGATAACATTAAAACCAACTTCAGGGGATATAACTATTGAAAGCTTCAACAGAAATTATCCTTCAGGCACGCATCCATCATACAGCGGGAATATTGAAATTGAAAAAACAGAAAACGGCTTTGTTATAATTAATGAAACCGATATGGAAAGTTATATCAAAGGCGTTCTTCCAAGTGAAATGCCAGAAAGCTACGGCCTTGAGGCACTTATGGCACAGGCAGTCTGCGCAAGAAGCTATGCTTATAACCAGTATTTTAGCGGAAAATATGTATCTTACGGTGCAGACTGCGATGACTCTGTTATGTGTCAGGTATACAACAATATACCGTCAGGTGAAATTTCCCAATTGGCGGCGGAAAAAACAAAGGGTCAGTGTCTTGTATATGGAAACGATGTTATAAACGCATGCTTTTTTGCTTCATCTTCTGGTGCTACATCAAATTCTGCAGAAGTTTGGGCGGACTCATTAACAGGAGCTTTTCCTTCGGTAAATAAAGAGTATTTAAGCGCAAGAAATAATACAGGGGTTGATTTTTCAGATGAAAATTCCGCTTTAAGCTATTATAAAAATACAAAAGCCTTTGCTTACGACAGCTGGTCACCGTGGTTTCGGTGGAATGTAACTTTTACCAAAGATGATATTAAAAACGCTTTTGTGAACAATATAAAAAGCGTATACGACAGTGGTATGGCTGAAATTCATGCCGGAAACACACCTGTTTCGGAATTTTTTGAAAATCCGGGAGAGTTTACAAACATTGAAGTACTGCAAAGGGGCGAGGGCGGAAACATAATGGTTTTAAGGCTTACATTTGAAAAAGGCTCGGCTGATATTTCAACTGAATACTGTATTCGCTCTGTGCTTAGGCCAGCTTCTTTAACAGGCGGAAATATTGCTTTAAATTTAAATGACGGTAGTAGTAAAAATAACTACTCACTTCTTCCAAGCGCATTTTTTGCCTTCGAAAAAAGCTACAGCAGTGAAGGAAAAATTATGTCAGTTAAGCTATACGGCGGCGGAATGGGACACGGCGCAGGCATGAGCCAAAACGGCGCAAAATATCTTTGTGAACAGGGCAAAACTTACAGTGAAATACTTGAAATTTATTATAAAAATACAGATTTAAAAAATATGTACTGATTAAAAGTTATTAATGGCATAAACTATGATTTTATGGTATCATGTTTTGTAGAATATTAAGAAATATGGTGATATCATGGTATCTATTGTTAAATGCAGTACACTTTGCGGTGTTGACGGTATAATTACAGATGTTGAAACGGATATTTCAAATGGTTTGCCGTCTTTTGAAATAGTAGGCCTTCCGGACTCAGCTGTTAAAGAGTCTAAGGAAAGAGTACGAAGCGCCATTAAAAACTCCGACTTTGATTTTCCAGTTAAAAGAATAACCATAAACCTTGCACCTGCGGATATTAAAAAGGAAGGTCCGTCTTTTGACCTGCCTATAGCCGCCGGAATTATGCTTTGCTCCGGGCTTGTGCCGCCAAATTCCGCCGATGGATATTTAATAACAGGTGAGCTTTCCCTTGACGGCACAATTAAGCCGGTAAGCGGTGTTCTGCCTATGGTTTACAGCGCTTTTAAAGACGGTATAACAAAATTTATAGTGCCTGAAAAAAATGCCGATGAAGCGGCTTTATGCCGTGGGGCAGAGGTCTATACAGTTAAAAATATAAAAGACTTTGTTGATTTTTTGAATAATCCAAAAACCAAAAAGCCTTATAAAATAGATACCGATGAGATTTTTAACCACAGAGATAAATCGGATATTCTGGATTTTGCCGATGTTAAGGGGCAGGAAAACGTAAAAAGGGCAATGGAGATTGCCGCCGCAGGCTATCACAATATACTTATGATTGGTCCTCCGGGCTCTGGCAAAACAATGCTGGCAAAACGACTTCCTTCTATTATGCCGCCTTTAACATTTGAGGAATGTCTTGATATTACAAAAATATATTCTGTTGCAGGGCTTTTGAAAAACAGCGGAAAGCTTATAAATACAAGGCCGTTTCGCTCTCCGCACCATACAATTTCATCTGCGGCTTTAACTGGCGGCGGCAGAGTGCCAAAACCGGGCGAAATTTCGCTTTCTCATAAGGGAATACTGTTTCTTGATGAGCTTCCAGAATTTAATAGAAGCGCCCTTGAGATACTGCGTCAGCCGTTGGAGGACAGGGAGGTTACAATTTCAAGAGTAAACTCAACTATTACTTATCCGGCAGATTTTATGCTTGCCGCGGCTATGAACCCATGTCCATGCGGTTATTTGGGTGATGGTGATAAATGCCGCTGTACCCAAAACGAGATTGCCAAGTACACAGGCAAAATAAGCGGACCGCTTCTTGACAGAATAGACATTCAGGTGGAAGTTTCGGCTATTAAGTATGACGATTTATACGATAAGAAAAAAGGCGAAACATCGGAAGAAATAAGAAAAAGAGTTCTTAAAGCACATAAAATACAGCTGGAGAGGTATAAAAACGATAACATACCGTTTAACTCGCAGCTTACAGCACCCCTAATAGAAAAGTATTGTCCTTTGGGTGAAGAAGAAACGGCTATGCTTAAAATGGCTTTTGATAAGCTTTCATTAAGTGCCAGAGGGTACCACAAAATACTG
>CALWHR010000090.1 GCA_944380455.1 uncultured Clostridia bacterium | reverse complement strand
CCAATCTTAACTGAATCGTCAGGAACCTGTTTTACACATACTAAAATTTCCATGGTAAATTAAATACCTCCCTTTATCTTCCCTTTATAACACTTTTTGCAATAACCGACCTTTGAATCTGGTTTGTGCCTTCGTAAATCTGGAATATTTTTGCATCTCTTAAAAGTTTTTCCACCGGATATTCCCTGCTGTAGCCATAGCCGCCTAAAATCTGTATAGCGTCAAGGGCTACCTCAACGGCTATATCACCGGCGTAGCATTTTGCTATAGCGCTTTCTTTAGCAAATGAAAGGCCCTGTTCCTGTCTTTGAACAGCCTGAACAACCATGGCTCTTGCTGTTTCTGTTTTAATTTCCATATCAGCAAGCATAAACTGTATTGCCTGATGATTTGATATAGGACTTCCAAATGTAACTCTCTGCTTAGCGTATTTAACCGCCTCGTCTATACATCTTTGAGCAATACCTACAGCACCTGCTCCAACGTATGCTCTTGACATATCAAGGGTTTTCATTGAAATCATAAAGCCTGAGCCTTCCTTGCCCAAAAGAGCGGAAGATGGCACACGCATATCTTCCATTACAACATCTGTTGTGTTTGATGTGCGGATACCCATTTTATTTTCGTGGTTTCCAACGCTTAAACCCGGTGTATCTTTAGGCACAAGAAATGCGCTTATGCCTCTAACGCCTTTAGCCTTATTTGTCATAGCGAATATTACATAAAAGTCGGCTATGCCGCCGTTTGTTATAAAACATTTACGGCCGTTTAATATATAGCTGTCGCCGTCTTTATCGGCTGTTGTTTTCGTATTTGACGAATCAGAACCGGCCATGGGTTCAGTAAGGCCGAAAGCCGCCTGACCACCGTTAAGAAGCACATCACAGGCCCATTTTTTCTGTTCCTCGTTGCCTGCTATAAGAACAGGCCTTAAAGCAAGACCGCTGGCAGACATTGTGGTATAAAATCCCGCATCTGCCTTTGCCATTTCTTCACAAATAGCGGCGCATGTAACGGCATCTATTCCAACTCCGCCGTACTCCGCAGGCACTTCAAGGGCACTTAAACCCATTTCAGCGCCCATGCGCACTATTTCTGCCGGAAATTCTCCTGACGCGTCATAGCTTTTGCACTGTTCCTTTACTTCTTTCTCACAAAATTCCTTTACGGTAGCGACAAGCTCACTGCCTTCTTCTGTTAAAATATAACCCATTGCCGTTTCCTTTCCTTTTTACTTAAAATTCATTAGAACTTGCCCATAACAGCTCTTGAAATTACAATACGCTGAATCTGGTTTGTTCCCTCATAAATCTGGAATATCTTGGCGTCTCTTAAAAGTTTTTCAACAGGGTACTCTCTGCTGTAGCCGTAGCCGCCTAAAATCTGAATAGCGTCAAGAGCTACTTCAACTGAAATATCGCCTGCATAGCATTTTGCTATAGCGCTTTCCTTGCTGAAAGGAAGTCCCTGCTCCATAAGTGTAAGAGAATGAACCGCCATCTGACGAGCTGTTTCTGTTTTAATCTCCATATCGGCAATCATAAACTGTATTGCCTGGAATTTGCCTATTTCCTGACCGAATGTCACTCTCTGTTTTGAATAAGCAACAGCCTCGTCAATACATCTTTGCGCAACGCCTACAGCGCCTACGCCGATAAATGTTCTTGCCATATCAAGTGTTTTCATGGCAATTTTAAAGCCTTCGCCTTCTTTGCCAAGCATAGCTGAAGCCGGTACGCGTACGTCCTCAAGTACAACGTCTGTTGTGTTTGATGTACGGATACCCATCTTGTTTTCCTCGTTACCAGCGCTTAAACCAGGTGTGCCTGCCGGTATAAGGAATGCGGAAATTCCTTTATTTCCAAGTGTTTTATCTGTTGCTGCTGTTACAACATAAAATCCGGCAATAGCGCCGTTTGTTATAAAGCATTTGCGGCCGTTTAATACATACTCATCGCCATCTTTAACTGCTGTTGTTTTACAGCTTGAAGGGTCACTGCCTCCCATTGGCTCTGTAAGGCAGAATGCGCCGTAACCGCCTTCAAGGAGAATATCGCTGGCAAACTGTTTCTGCTCCTCATTTCCTGCAATAAGAACAGGTTTGTAACCAAGATTAGAAGCTGCTATTGTTGTAAAGAAGCCTGCGTCAGCTTTTGCCATTTCTTCGTAAAGAGCAGCAGCTGTAATTTTATCAAGGCCAATTCCGCCGTATTCTTCTGGAACCTCAAGTGAGCCTAAGCCCATTTCCATAGCTTTGTCGTAAATTTCCTTTGGCCATTCGCCGGAAACATCGTAAGCCTTGCTCTGTTCTTTAACTTCGTTTTCACAGAATTCCTTTACAGTAGCTAATAAATCTTTTCCTTCGTCATTAAGTATGTAACCCATTTTAAAATCCCTCTCTTAATTAATTTATTATAAAATCTTTTATTCTCTTTGTCTATTAAAATTTACCCATTACGGCACGTGAAATAACAGTTCTCTGTATCTGGTTTGTGCCTTCATAAATCTGGAATATCTTAGCATCTCTTAAAAGTTTTTCTACCGGATATTCCCTGCTGTAGCCATATCCGCCTAAAATCTGTATAGCATCAAGAGCTACCTCAACAGCTATATCGCCGGCATAGCACTTTGCTATTGCGCTTTCTTTTCCAAAAGGAAGGCCTTCTTCCTGAAGCTGTAAGGCGTGAAGTGACATCTGGCGCGCTGTCTCGGTTTTGATTTCCATATCAGCAATCATAAACTGTATTGCCTGAAATTTGCCTATTGGCTGGCCGAAAGTAACTCTCTGTTTTGAGTATGCTACTGCCTCGTCTATACATCTTTGAGCTACGCCAACAGCACCGATTCCCATAACGGCACGTGCCATATCCAAAGTCTGCATAGCAATTTTAAAGCCATCGCCTTCGTTGCCTATAAGTGCTGAAGCCGGTATGCGCATATCCTCAAACACAACATCTGTAGTGTTTGACGTACGTATACCCATTTTGTTTTCTTCGTTGCCTACACTCAAGCCAGGTGTACCTTTTTCAACATAAAAAGCACTCATGCCCTTTACGCCTTTCGACTTGTCTTTCATAGCTGTTACTATATAAAAATCTGCTATACCGCCGTTTGTTATAAAGCACTTGCGGCCATTTAATACATACTCGTCACCGTCTTTTACAGCAACTGTTTTGTTGTTGGAAGCATCGCTTCCTGCCATTGGCTCTGTAAGACAGAATGCGCCATAGCCGCCGCCTATAAGTATATCTGCGGCTTTTTGAGCCAAGTCTTTTCTTCCGCCTATTATAAGCGGTTTAAGTGCAAGGTTTGTAACTGCCATTGTTGTGAAAAATCCGGCATCGGCTTTTGCCATTTCCTCGTAAAGGGCGGCATAAGTAATTTTGCTTATGCCTATTCCGCCGTACTCTTCCGGAACTTCAATGGCGTTAAGTCCCATTTCACCGGCTTTGGCATACATTTCCTCTGCCCATTCGCCGGAAACATCAAACTCTTTACACTGCTCTTTAACTTCTTTCTCGCAGAACTCCTTAACGGTTGCAAGGAGGTCTTTTGCTTCATCATCAAGAATATACATTTTCAACACCTCATGTTTATATGGTCAGTTATTAAATTTTGCCTATAACAGAACGCGAGATTACAACCCTCTGAATCTGGTTTGTACCTTCGTAAAGCTGGAATATCTTGGCATCCCTTAAAAGCTTTTCAACCGGGTATTCCCTGCTGTAGCCGTAGCCGCCTAAAACCTGTATAGCATCAAGGGCTACTTTAACAGCCATATCACCGGCATAGCATTTTGCTATAGCGCTTTCTTTTGAATATGGAAGTCCAAGCTCCTGAAGCTTTAAGGCGTGAAGTGACATTTGGCGCGCTGTTTCAGTTTTAATTTCCATATCGGCAATCATAAACTGTATTGCCTGGAACTTGCCTATAGGCTGGCCAAATGTAACTCTTTGTTTTGCGTAAGCAACAGCCTCATCAACGCATCTTTGCATAATGCCTGTTGCGCCTATACCCATAAGAGCTCTTGTAATATCAAGGGTTTCCATACAGGTTTTAAAGCCTGTGCCTTCTGCACCAATCATGGCTGAAGCCGGTACACGCATATCCTCAAATATAACATCTGTTGTATTTGATGTACGTATGCCCATTTTGTTTTCTTCATTGCCGCTGCTTAAACCTTTGGTGCCTTTTTCAACAAGAAAGGCACTCATTCCCTTTACGCCTTTTGTTTTGTCTGTCATAGCTGTTACTATATAAAAATCAGCAATTCCGCCGTTTGTTATAAAGCATTTACGGCCATTAATTATATAATCGTCACCGTCTTTTACTGCAACTGTTTTATTGTTCGAAGCATCGCTTCCTGCCATTGGCTCTGTAAGACAAAATGCACCGTAGCCGCCGCCTAAAAGCAAATCAGCCGCACGCTGTATCTGGTCTTTCCTGCCAGCTATAAGCAGAGGTTTCATAGCTAAGTTGGAGGCAGACATTGTAGTAAAAAGTCCCGCATCGGCTTTGCTCATTTCCTCATAAAGCGCAGCATAAGTATTTTTGCTTAGGCCAAGTCCGCCGTATTCCTCAGGAACTTCCAAAGCATTAAGCCCCATCTCACACGCCTTGTCGTTAATATCCTTCGGCCACTGACCGGATTCATCATAAGCCTTGCACTGCTCTTTAACTTCCTTTTCACAGAACTCCTTTACTGTAGCGAGTAAATCCTTTCCTTCTTCGTCAAGAATATACATGTCAACCCCTCCAGTGCTAAAAATAATTTACATCAACCAATAAAACAACACACAAAACACACATTATTATTTAAACCCGCGGCTTAAAAGCCGCGGGAAAAACCCAAATTAAAGCTTGTAGCAAACCTTTCCAGGATTAAGTATAAGGTTAGGGTCGAATACCTTTTTGATATTCTGCATAAGCTGCATTTCAACAGGTCCGACACTCTTTTCAAGATATTCCTGTTTAGCATGACCGATACCGTGCTCACCTGAAACAAGACCGCCGATTCTGTCAGCCTCAGCATACATATCATCCATAGCTGCCTTGCATTTAGCTTCCCATTCGTCCTGAGGAAGCTCATCGCGGCATACATAAATATGAAGGTTGCCGTCGCCTGCGTGGCCGAAGCTCTTAATTCTAACATCATGTTTTTCAGCAAGTGAGTTTACATACTCAAGGTATGTAGCTATCTTGCTTATAGGCACAACAACATCGCACTCGTCAAGCTCTGATGTATCAGCCTGAATAGCCTCAAGGAATGAGCCTCTTGCTGCCCAGGCATTCTTTTTAAGCTCAGGTGTATCAGCAACAAGAATGTCAATAGCGCCTTCCTCAAAAAGGATTTCGGAAACCTGCTCACTAATCTGCTCAAGCTCCTCCATACTATCACCGTCGAATGAAATAAGAAGGTAAGCTCCTGCCTCAACGCCGTCTATTACCTGTGGGAATACCTGTTTTTCAAGATATTTCTCGCTCATTCTTACAATGTCTTTTTCCATAAACTCAAGAGCCTGAGGGTTAAAGCCTGAAAGAAGTACTTTTGGTACAGCGCCTATACATGCGTTAAGGTCCTCAAAAGGAACTATAAGGCTTATTATTTCCTTAGGAGCAGGAACAAGTTTGAGTGTAAGCTCTGTGATGATGCCAAGTGTTCCCTCTGAACCAATCATAAGGTTTAAAAGGCTGTAGCCTGAGCTTGTTTTCTTTACATTGCTTCCAAAGTTTACAATCTCGCCAGTAGGAAGAACAACTGTCATAGCCTTTACATAGTCTCTTGTTGTGCCGTATTTAACAGCTCTCATGCCGCCGGCGTTTGTGGAAACATTGCCGCCCAGAGTTGCGAATTTCTCACCTGGGTCAGGCGGATAAAGAAGACCTCTTGTGGCAGCATCGTCAGCAAGGTTCTGTAAAAGTACGCCCGGCTGAACTCTTACTGAAAGGTTTTCCATATCATATTCAAGTATTTTATTCATTCTTGTTGTGCAAAGAACAACACCGCCTTCAATAGCTACGGCGCCGCCGGCAAGACCTGTGCCTGCGCCTCTTGGTATAACAGGAATAAGATTTTCGTTGCAAACCTTCATTACTTCTGAAATTTCCTCTGTAGAAGCAGCCTCAACAACTACCTCAGGAGCAAATTTGCCGTAAATAGGCATTTCATCGTGAATATAGTCCTCGTTGATTTCTTCACCTGCAAATACTCTGTTAGGAGCAATTGCTTTAAGTTTTTCAATTACTTCAGCAGTAACTTTATTGTACTGACCCATTTTAAAAACCTCCCTTTGTTAAATTCATTCTTTAATTGTTAAGCCGGTGTTTATATTGTCGGGGAATTGTTTGTTAATAAACAATCGGTTCAGTGGCCATACCACTACATCCCTCATAATAATTTTTGTTAACTTTTTCCGTTGGCTCTGCAGTATTATTACCGGCATTTTTATCACATAACATATTGCTTAAAGTAATAATTTTTAATTTAAACGCCTTTTTGTGTTAATTGGCTAATTTAAATTACAAAACACACTTTAAGGACAGCCGCCCTTTATTTTTTCTTAATTTAAAGCTTTATGTTACACTCAGAATACCTATGATGATTCTGCAATGTATTATGACTTTAAAATAAAAGAGTTAAAAGCTTTATTATGTTTTATGTGAGTATTATTTATTGAGGTTATTATATATCATATATTACAAAGTTTCAAACATAAAAATAGCGGCATTTCGTGCAACATGCGCTATAAATCGAATTTTTTGTGCAATTTAGCAAAAAATATAGTTTAATAATTAACGAATTAGTTTTGTCTTTTCCTTTTCTCAGCTGCATATTAACAAATATTTAACGTACAGCAAATGACGCAGACATGAATTTTTAAAATAAAAAAATCCCGCTTACTAAAACGGGAAAACGCAATTTATTTTAAATGCCTTGTAAAAAAAATCATAAGCACCGATGTAACTGCAAAAATGACAATTAAAGCAATAGCCAGTATCTTTGCTATACTAAAACCTCCTTCGCCTTCCTGCGCCGCCATACAAAGGCAAGGCATAAGCAAAGATAAAACAAATGAGTATATAATTAAGCAAATCTTATTCATAATACCCCTCTCTTTCTGCTGAAAATCAAGTCTTTTCATCATAATACAATAAAATTCGCATTTTATCAATAAAACAAGCGGCAGAAATACTTCTCTTTAGACCTGTATTTCCGCCGCTTTTATTATTTACTGGCTTTAAGCAGCTAAAAATTTATTAAATCTTTCAACCGGCAATTAAATCTTATCTATCATCTCTTTCATATAAGAGCCCATTGTTTCAAGCTTTGACTGAGCGTCAGACATTCCAGTTCCCTTTATGCCATAGTATATTTTAATTTTTGGCTCTGTGCCTGAAGGCCTTACACATACCCAGTCTCCATTTTCAAGAGTGTAATGAAGAACATTTGAAGAAGGAAGGGTATTCTTTTCAGTTTCGCCTGTAATTAAGTTTTTAAACTCGCTTTGTGTATAATCCCTGAGCCACATTACATTATTGCCCAAAAACTCCTTAGGCGGGTTTTTACGGAGAGTATCCATAATATACTTAATCTTTTCAACACCCTCTATACCCTTTAATGTGATTGATGTAATGCCTTCACGGTAATAGCCGTATTTTTCATAAAGCTCAATAAGTCCGTCGTAAAGAGTTTTACCCTGATTCTTATAAAATGCTGTAAGCTCGGCAATAAGCATTGAAGCCACAACAGCGTCTTTATCCCTTGCATATGTTCCAGAAAGACAGCCATAGCTTTCCTCAAAACCAAATACAAATGTATAGTCACCCGTTTCTTCAAACTGCTTAATCTTTTCACCTATATACTTAAAGCCGGTCAGCACATCAAAAAGCTTAACACCGTATTCAGAAGCAATAGGTCTTATCATTTCTGTTGTTACTATAGTTTTAATTACAGCACCGTTTGCAGGAAGAATTCCTTTTTCCTTTCTTTGAGAAAGCATATAATTTGTAAGCAAAGCTCCTGTCATATTGCCTGTAAGAACAATGTACTCGCCTTTTGAATCCTTAACTACAACACCTACTCTGTCGCAGTCAGGGTCAGTGCCTATTATAACATCAGCATCTATTTCCTTAGCTAATTTAATTGCCAAAGTAAAGGCTTTAGGGTCTTCAGGGTTAGGATATCCAACTGTTGAGAAATTTCCGTCAGGCATTTCCTGCTCAGGCACAACATATACGTTTTTAAAGCCCGTTTCTTTAAGCACACGCCTTACCGGAAGATTTCCTGTGCCGTGAAGCGGAGTATATACAATTTTAAGACTGTCGGCTGTTTTAGATACTATTTCAGGATTAAGTGACTGAGCCTTTACGTTTTTAATATATTCATCGTCTACTTCACTGCCAATTGTTACATAAAGACCTTTTGAAACAGCTTCATCGTAATCCATTGTCTTTACAGCGTCAAAACCGGCAACAGCATTAACTTTTTCTATAATAGCTTCATCTCTTGGATACGGAACCTGTCCGCCATCCTGCCAGTATACCTTATATCCGTTATATTCCGGCGGATTATGGCTGGCAGTTACAACTACACCTGCTGTACAGCCTAAATGTCTTACTGCAAAAGACAGTTCCGGTGTAGGCCTTAAAGATTCAAAAACATATGCCTTAATTCCGTTGGCACAAAGTGTAAGGCCTGTTTTTCTCGCAAACTCCGGCGACATATTTCGTGAGTCGTAAGCAATGGCAACACCCATTTGAGCACCCTGCGGATTATTTTCAAGTATATAGTCTGCAAGACCCTGAGTAGCTTTGCCTACAGTATAAATGTTCATACGGTTTGTTCCAGCACCTATAATGCCTCTTAAACCGCCTGTGCCAAATTCAAGGTCTTTGTAAAATCTTTCTTTAATTTCGCTTTCATCATTTTCAATAGCTTTTAATTCAGCTTTTGTCTGCTCATCAAAGCATGAACCATTAAGCCAGCTTTCATATTTTTCTCTGTACTGCATATTAATACCCCCTGTATATTAAAAATCTAATGTTACAGTCTTATCCGGGCTGTCAATATTTACGTCAGTTTCCTCTATATTGCCTTGGCTGTCTTTTGCCTTTACATTATGCTTTCCATAATCAAGCTTAACCATAACCGGCGAAACACCTATATATTCCCCGTCTACATATACCTTAGCCCAGCCTGGGTCAGTATATATAGTTAAACTGCCTTGGCTGCTGCTATTTTTATTCGGCACGGTATTAGTGCCCTCAGATATATTTGCACCGCCTGCCGGATTAACTAAAGGTTCTGGCAGTTTATTAAGAACAGCACTTACATGTGCATTTTCTTTTTCACAATTAACTGTAGTTGAAAAGTCCTCATATCCTTGTGCCGTTATAATAATATTATATACTCCTCTGCTTACAGCGGCCTCTGTAGTATTAGGCGGGTAATCTACACCGTTTATATTTACATTGTAGTTATCGGCATTTACATCAAATATTATCCTTAAAGCCTCGGAAAACTCTCCCAAATCAATTTCAAACTGCTGATTCTCTTCAACTTGAACTTCTATCATATAATCATCAATGTTATCGCCTGAAATAAGTATTGTATGGTGCCCTGCCGATACAGGTACAATTGCATTGTTCACTTTCTGTGCCTGACCAAAATCAATTTTTACCATAATATTTTCTATACTGTCTGCGTTTTTCAAAACTACAAACCCATGAGCTTCTTCTATTTTGGCACTTAACAGATTTTCACCTATTCCATAGGCTGTAATTATATCTGTCTGGTCTATATCCCCCGGATAGATATCGCTTTCATTATATGAAAATATGGTTTCGTTGTCATAGACAAATTTTTTCCCGTCAATTTCAGCCGTCATAGATGCGGCATCAATCTTTACATCTTTAACCGATTGGTAATACCAGGCATTTTCAGGAAATCTCACCTGCTGTGCCTGACCAGATTCGGAAAGTGTAATGCTTACAATATCTCCTCTGCCCAGGTCTTTTAGCGATATTCTTCCGCCGTTGGCGCCGGTTATAACAGTGCTGTTGGAAAGCTCATAAACACTTGTTTTGCCTGTTGCAGTATTTAAAACCGTTATTTCTTTTGATTTTTTATCCGTTATTATTCCACAGGATATATATCCGTTTTCTGTTATGTTTTCTCCATTAAGACTGTTTTCTTCTGATGTACTGCCTGTATTTTCTACAGAATTGGAAACAGCCAGCATTTTGCTGATTACAAAA
Organism: uncultured Clostridia bacterium; assembly: GCA_944380455.1. Lineage (GTDB taxonomy): Bacteria > Bacillota > Clostridia > Lachnospirales > Anaerotignaceae > Neoanaerotignum_A. Next base: position 8,479 of record CALWHR010000090.1, on the reverse strand, counting down.
CAACCGCAAATTATAAATACGGCACAGAATATAACCAGCATTACCGCAAGCTTTTTATTTATTCCAAAAACCTTATCCTCTTTATCCTCAGGAGGAATGCTTTTATTATTGCCGCGGTTTTTAATTTCTTTTTCTATTTTTTGCACTTCTTTATGTATTGTATCAAGTCTGCGTGTCTGACCAAAATCATTATTATCCTTTTCAAATTTATAGTTTCCCATGGCATACCGCCTCTGCTGTTTATTCTTTAAATGTATAAAACACGTATAAAACAAATACTTTCTCATTATATTTTATTATTAATTCAAAAAAAGAGCAAGAAGAATATATTGCTTAACTTATTTAAAAACCCGACTCTATTCTGCCTGATAATATAAAAACGCCTGTTTTTTTACATACAGGCGTTTCAGGCTTTCATATGTATTTATCCAGCTGGGAAAGTATGCTCTCTTCGTTAACAGATGCCTCTATACATCTGCTAAATCTGTCAGCGGCTGGAATAAGGCAGTAATTGCGCTTTTTATTATAATACTCGTTGCAAAGGCTCATAAACTTCCAAGGGAAAAGTATAACCGCCTTAACTACAGAAATATCATTTTTGTCAAAATCAGTATACTTTCCATACTCATTTAAAACCATAGCTGTCTGTTTAACACCAAAATCCGGCAGCTTCATCATGCGCCTGAGGAAAAAAGCCAAGTCCCAGCATGGTATATCATAAGCTATTTTTGGCATGTTTTCTATAAATATATCTCCTTCCGGTGTCTGCATAAAACCGCCGCTTTTGTAAGAATTGTGGCAAAAAGTCTTTTTCTCCTCAGAGCGTCTTACTATATCATCATAGCCGGATTGCTTTAAACTGTTCAGCGCCTCACCTGCCCTGTTTAAAAAGTAACTATAGTGAGTTTTGATTATCATATCCATTACATCATACTGTCCGCGCCGGGCAATATCTTTTCTTATGTGTTTAAGCTCGCCTGAGCGTTTTTCAAACATCTCCGGCAGGCGACCCAAGGCGCTTTTTCCGCCTTCAAACTCCAAACCGTGAGCTGCATTATGCATTAAAGACAGTGTTTTAACTGATTTAAGCAGTGTTTCCTCGCAGTCCATATCAGGCGTTATAAGCTCTTTATAAGGCTCAAGAGTATAGTTCTGCTCTGAATAGGTATAGTATGGCAAATCCTCAGTTGATAATATAAACTTGTTTATCCCTTCAAATCCATTTATCAGCAGTTGTTTTCTTCCTTCAGCCTCGAATGAAATCATAAGGCCGTCAGACGGTTGTTTTTTAAGCGCCATTATACCCATATCAGTATGGCATATAAGGCATGTTCTTGTCCTTCGTGCCGAATACAGTTTTAATCCGTATCCGTTTAAAAGAATTTTTTCAAATATTTCGTCCATAGCAAATCCCCCATATCAGGCAATGGCCTGTTATACATTTTATGAGGTCTTATATTTAAATATTATCAATAAAATCATCTTTTATAATTTTTATTAATATTTCACGCCTGTTAAGCTCAGGCTTTTGTATAACCCTGTCCAAAAGAGAATTTAGAATACTGCCCATTTCCTTTCCCGGCTTAATGCCCATGGATATAAGGTCTTTTCCTGATACAGCCATGTCTTTTACAAAAAGGCAATCCCCCCTGTTTAAAATGCCAGAAAGACATTTTGAACCGTTTTGCGCCTGAGCATCATCCTGAGCTCTTTTCAGAATGTAAAACAGCTGTGAGTTTTCTATACCGATTTTATTAGCCAAACGCCGCACACTAATTTCATCACTTTTTACGCTTTCATTTATCAATGAGTTAAGGCATATTATCTGATTTAATGTTTTATTGTCAAATTTATAAAAAGCCAGTTCATTTTTAATATCTCCAGGCTTTATAAACTGGGTAAGAATTGCAAAAAGGACAGGAACAATTTTTTCACTTTTTGAAATCTGTTGTTCAATAATATTCTCTCTTTCAGATATAGACTCTGCAAGCTTTAAAGATATGTTTTCCAAAAGCCCGCTCTGCCATAAAAGCGGAAGTTTTTCAGTATGCTTTGAAATAAGGAGCTTTGTCATTTCCTCGCGTATTCTCTCTGCACTGATATTTTTAATAAGTTCAACATTATTTTTCATAGCCTTTTCTGTTTCAGGCTCTATATCAAACCCCAGCTGAGCGGCAAACCTTACGGCACGCAGTATTCTAAGGGCATCCTCTTTAAATCTCTCGTCAGGGTTGCCTACACCGCGTATTGTTCTGTGTTTTATATCTTCTATTCCACCGAAAATATCCGTATATCCGTCATATGGATTATAGGCTATAGCGTTCATTGTAAAATCGCGCCTTAACAAATCCTCATGTATATCCCGGGTAAAGCTTACTTCTTTCGGGTGGCGGCAGTCCTCATATTCCCCATCTATTCTGAAAGTAGTAACCTCATAATTCTGCTTGTTTATAACCACTGTTACCGTACCGTGCTGAATACCGGTATCAAATGTATGAGGGAATATTTTTTTTACTTCCTCAGGCTTTGCCGATGTTGTTATATCATAATCATGGGGTTTAATACCCATTATAAAATCCCGCACACAGCCGCCGACTATATGGCCTTCAAAGCCGTTTTTCCTTAATTCGTTTATTATAAAAGCCGCATCCGGCGGCAGAATGATTTTATCCACTTAACAGCCTCCCTAATATAAACTTACTGATATTTATTATATCCGTTTAAGCTTTGCCCTTCAACGGTAATAAAACAAAACCGGAGAAACCACAATTTGTAATCTCTCCGGTAATCAGTACACTATTTTCCACCGTCTTTATATGTAATATTATTTTTTGTGTAATAATCATTAGTATCGCATGAGAGTCCGCGTTTTTTAAGCATTCTGTTTATAAATTTAGTTACCACATCAATTATTACGGCAAAAAGCGGAACTCCCACAATCATACCGAACACGCCCCATAAACTGCCGAATACTATAATCGAGAACAACACCCAAAAACTTGGTATTCCAACTTTATCACCAAGTATTTTAGGGCCTAATATATTACCGTCAAACTGCTGGAGAATAAATACAAATATTACAAAATACAGCGCTTTAAGCGGGTCAATAAAAAGTATAAGTATAACACCCGGCACGGCTCCGATAATAGGACCGAAAAATGGTATGATATTTGTAAAACCTATAATTATGGCAAGAAGTATTGCATATGGCATACGCAGAACATTCAGACATACGGCGGCTATTATTCCTATTATAAACGAGTCTATTATTTTGCCTATTATAAATCCGCCGAAAGACACATCGGCAAACCTCAGCTCCGAAATAACAGCCTCGGCTATTTCCTTTTTAAACAACGCATAAATGAGCTTTTTAAACTGTGCCTTGAAAGTTTTGCGGCTGTTTAATACATAAACGGAAACAATAATAGCCACAACAAAATTAAGTATTCCGTTGCTTAAATAAACAACCCTTACTGAAAACTCGCTTAATATAACTTTCGCATTGTCAAAAACGCCTTTTTCCAAAAACGAGTTAGCTCTGTCATAGAGCTTTGCGGCATAATCATTGAGGTACGCACCTAAATCAGGATTTGTTTTGGCAAGGTTTTCATATAAGCCGTAAAGTTTATTTATCCATTCAGGTATAACTGTTATAATAGATTTTAAGCTTTCAATTACCTGAGGCATAACAAGTTTAAGAAATACATATATAATAAAGCACAAAAACACATATGACAGCACAATGGCAGCTTTTTCGGATATCTTTTTAATTGTCTTTTGCGATGACATATAATTTGAAAGCCTTGAATATATTTTTCCTTCTAAGAAATTACACAGCGGAGATAATACATAGGCTAATATGCCGCCGTATAAAAAAGGAGAGATTATACCTATAATCCATTTAATATTATTAAGAAGCACACCGAATTTGCCTATCGAAAAATATATAATGATGCCAATCATAGCAACACATACAAGCGTTATTCCAAGAGCTAAGTATCTTTTTAATTCTATTTTCATCCCCAATGCCCCCGCAGCAGTATTTTTAATACATATATTCTACAATATTTCAGCAAAAAAATCACTTAGTTTTTTATTAATACTTTTTAATACTTAAATTTAAATAATAATACATAAAGAAAGCCGCCCCGTAAAATAAATTTACGAAACGGCTTTCTTAAATCAAATGGGATAATACAAACTATTTATATATACCATATATAAAACTTAATTAACTTCTATGGATTGTTGCAAGCTTCTCTTCCTGAATCTTTTTAAGTTCCTGACGGAAAGCTTCTTCCTGAGCAAATACTTTAGGGTCATCCTCGTAGAACACATGGAAATTAGGGTCAACTTCACCAATTCCCATATAACGAGCTTTGTAATCTTTAAGAAGCTCCCAGAACTTCTTTCTAAGTAAGAATATAGCAAGCAAGTTAGAGAATACAGGTATAAGAAGTGATACGTCAACTATAGCCCAGAACAAATCTGCACTGTATCCGCCCTTAACAACTGACCAAACGATGACAAGGTTTGGAATAGGGAATACAAACTTGAATAAATAGCAGAGTCTGTCACGTGTAATTGGGTGTTTTCTGAAAAGCCACTGAATAACATTGATATAGTATGTAAACCATCCTGCTGTTGTTGTAATACCAAAGAGAGCCATCATTATACCAATGTATACTTCGCCGCCTCTTCCGAATACAGATGAGAAAGCTTCAATTGTAAGTGTAGCACCTGTATAAGCTTCCGGAGCAGCCCACTCGCCTGTGCAAAGAACAGCGATAGCTGTAATTGTACATACGATAATTGTATCTGTAAATACTTCGAATGCACCCCAAAGACCCTCTCTAACCGGATGGATTGTATCAGCAGAACCATGGATAAGTGGAGAAGAACCCTGACCAGCTTCATTTGAGTTAATAGAACGTGAAAGGCCTTTGCTGATTGCCTGCTGTACAGCAGCACCTGCAAAACCGCCTGCTGCAGCTGAACCTGTAAATGCGTCATGGAAAATTGCATATATCATTGATGGTACATTACCGATATTAGCAATAATAAGTATGATACCGCCTAATAAGTAAACAACGCACATAAAAGGAACAAGTCTTGTAGCAACTTTAGCAATACGAGGTGTGCCTTTCCAGATTACATAGTAAAGAATTACTGAATAAGCTATTGTTACGCCAAACATATCAACACCGAATGAACGGTTAAGAACCTCAGAAATTGAAATGCCTGTGAACCGCCAAGGAACTGGCAGATAAAACCGATAGCAAAGATTACAGCTACAACCATAGCGCCTTTTAAATGACCCATTTGTCTGCCGAAACCTTTTTCCATCATGTAAGTAGTACCGCCGTAGTACTCGCCTTTTTCGTTCTTTCCGCGATAGTGGCAGGCAAGAGCAACTTCAACACACTTAACCATCATACCGAAGAAAGCCCAAACCTCAAGCCAGAAAACAGCACCAGGACCACCTGTTGCAATAGCTGTAGCAACACCGGCAATATTACCACTGCCAACGCAGCCGCCGATAGCTATACACGCAGCTTCAAAAGGTGATACCTGACCTTCTTTTTTCTCAAGCTCTGTACTTCCGTCTTTTTTGCCAAGAACCTGTCCAAAGGTATACTTCATAATGTGACCGAAATGTCTAAGAGTAAACAGTCCAGAACCTAAGAAGAAGTATGCACCTATAAGAAGAACAAAGACAATGAAAGGTTTAGACCACAAAACATCATCGAGCCAATAAATTGTGGCTCCGAATGCCTCATAATAATTCATATTATAATTCCCACTTCTGGATATTTCCCGCCTCTCCCCTGACGGGATTTAATTCAGCTTAATGCTGTTAGCACGCGGCAACGCCACGTATAGTATAACTTTTAATGTTGCGCATACATTAAAGCATGATTAAATTCTAAATCCTTCAGTTATTATAGAGTCAATTAATTATATATTATTTATAGTTTTTCATCATATTTTAATCTATTAAAATTCACATTTACGTTAAGCCCCTTATTTTCTACACATATTTATATAAAAATTAAATCTATAATTAATAAATTATTATACTATATTTTCATTGACTTTTTTTGAATTGTCTAAACTGCACTGAGCACAAAAGTACGTATAAAACTGCTTCACGTTATATAAAATTTACAGCAGCAGTATTGCTATCACAGGGAGTGTAATTAAGCAGAATATATCTGTAAGAAAAACAGCCTCAGCAGCAAGCTGACTGTCAGCACCATACTCCTGCGCAAATATAGCCGCAGCACCGCCTGTAGGCATAGCATACAGTACAGTAAGTACCATAGCCGGCAAAGTATCGCATTTAATTATATTAACTGATATAAAATACATAAATACAGGAACCACCAAAAGCTTAGCAGCTGTTATTACAAATACACGCCATTTACATCCTAAAGCCTTAAAGTCTATACCTCCTATCTGTGCGCCTATAACAAACATTGTAACAGGCAGACTGGCTCCTGATATGCTTTCAAGCACATTATTTATCGCATCAGGAAGGCGTATATTAAGCAAAAACAGTGCCATTCCTATTATTATTCCAAATGTGCCAGGACTTAAAAGAGCCTTTAAGTCTATTCCTCCTTCACTCTTTCCCGATGATTTCATAAGAAGTACGCCTGCAGTAAAAATAAGAACATCTGTAGCCATTTCAGCAGCTGAAGCGTAAAAAACAGCTTCCGAACCAAAAAGCATGTTCATAACAGGTATGCCTATTCCGCCTGTATTGGCAAAAAACAGTATAAAGGCAACCAGTCCCGTGTTCTTTTTATCCATTCTTATTCCGCGTGTAAATAAAAACGAAAAAACCAGTACAACACCAAAGAGTACAAAAACCGCCGCAAACACTTTAGCGCAGGATGTCAGCATCTCAACAGAAAAATCTGTCTGCATTGAATAAATTATGATAGCAGGCAATATAACCTTTAACATAAATCCAGACATCAGTTTCAGCTGATTTTCATTGGCCATATTTAGCTTTTTAAATATAACTCCAGGTATGGCAAGGGCAAATATAACAAAAAGCGAGTTTAAAACTGTATATACCGGCAAATTAAGCACCTCCGCTGAAAAATATAACCAGTCAATAAATAAATATATTTACAAAAAAAGCCGGACATAATGTCCGGCTTTTATATCTTAGCTAATAGTTAATTATTTACCGTAAGCTACCTCAAGAGCATTAAGAACATCGTTTACAAGGTCATCTGTGTTCTCGATACCAACTGAGAATCTTAACATAGAGTCTGTGATACCAATAGCATATCTCTGCTCTTTTGTAAGGTTGTCATGTGAGCTGTGAGGTGGATATGAGAATGTTGTTCTGTATCCGCCAAGTGTCATTGCATAGTGAGGAATCTTGAGAGTTCTCATAAATTTATTAAATTTGCTTGTAGCTGCATCGTAGTCATCTTCTTCTGGAAGTTCTACTGTAAGCATACCGCCGTAGTAGTCACCAAACTGTTTATGTGCAAGCTCATGGAATGGATTGCTTTTAAGACCAGCATAGTGAACTGATTTAACATATGGGCTCTTTTCAAGTGCTTCTGCAAGAGCAAGAGCATTTGAAGCCTGTTTTTTAACACGAAGTTCCATTGTTCTCATACCACGGCATGTTAACCATGATGAGAATGGGTCAGCCTGTGAACCAAGAACTACCTGAAGAGCATGGCATTTCTTAACAAGCTCTTTAGAACCGATAATAGCACCTGTTACAGCATCCGAATGACCGTTGGCAAATTTTGTTAAGCTGATAACTTCAAGGTCAGCACCCATTGAAAGAGGTTTTGCAAGGCAGCCTGTCATAAATGTATTATCAACAATAAGGATAGCTCCGTTTGCATGCGCAAGGTCTGCAAGTGCTTTTAAGTCTGCAACGCCGCAAAGTGGGTTTGAAACTGTTTCTGTGTAAAGTACCTTTGTGTTAGGTTTAATATGAGCCTTAACTTCGTCAAGGTTTGTAAAGTCGATTATTGATGTTTCAACACCGTATTTGCCAAGGATATCTGTAAATACTTCGTTTGACTCACCATAAATTGTTTTGTCAGAGAGAATATGATCTCCTGCTTTTGTCATAGCGATTATAGCTGTTGAAATAGCAGCCATACCAGATGAGCATGCTATTGCATCCTCGCCGCCTTCTGTATATTTAACAAGCTCTGCAAGTGCTGTTCTGTTCGGGTTTCTGTTTCTGTTGTAGCAGTAATCTCCCTCTTTGTATCTTTCAAGAAGGTCTGCAACGTCCTCAACGTTATGTGCTGTTGACATATGTATTGGAAGTGCCTCAGGATCTTTTCCAGGATGTGTAAAGTAAGCTCCTGCCTCTAAAATATTTGTTTCAAATGCGAAATCTGGATCAAATGCGTGTAACATTTTTAATTCCCCCTGTTAATATATTTTACTCTTTTGCAGCGTAATTTTATTATAAACCAGTCTTTTT
>CALWHR010000089.1 GCA_944380455.1 uncultured Clostridia bacterium | reverse complement strand
CAGGGCGGAGAAAACGTGCATCTTGATGCTTTAGGTAAATTGTCCTCTATGCTTATGAATGAGGATTTTATAAATGAGCTTATGGCTGCTGCAAATAAAGAAATGTTTTATGAAATTATCAAAAAATATGAAAAAGAAGATAATCAGGAGCAGGCAGAGGAAAGGGAAAAAGAAGAAACTGACAGGTATGATGTCGTAGCTGTTACTGCCTGCCCTACAGGTATTGCACATACATTTATGGCGGCTGAAGGCCTTGAAAAAGCGGCTCAGAAAATGGGCATTAAAATTAAAGTTGAAAAAAACGGGGCTTCCGGCATAAAGGATATGCTTACTGACGAGGACATCAAAAACGCCTCGGCAGTTATTGTGGCGGCAGACAGAAAAGTTGAAATGGCGCGTTTTGACGGCAAGCCAATTGTTATAACTAAAGTTTCTCAAGGTATAAATAACGCTCAGGGGCTTATTGAAAAAGCTCTTGATAAAAATACTGAAATATACAGACACAGCGAGAACAATGACGGCGGTGCATATTCCGGAACAGGCCAGAAAAAAGGAATACACAGTATATATACAGATTTAATGAATGGTGTTTCTTTTATGCTGCCTTTTGTAATAGGCGGAGGTATATTAATAGCTATTTCTTTTCTCCTTGATGACTATACAATAGACCCTTCAAACTTCGGTATGAATACGCCTGTTGCGGCGTTTTTTAAAACCGTTGGAGGTGCAGCCTTTGGCTTTATGCTTCCTGTTTTAGCCGGATATATAGCTATGAGTATAGCCGACAGGCCGGCTCTTGCGGCAGGTTTTACAGGCGGATATTTGGCTCAGCAGGGCGGCAGTGGATTTTTAGGCGCTCTTTTAGCCGGATTTTTGGCTGGTTATTTAATGCTGGGTATTAAAAAGGCTCTTGATACTTTACCGGAAAGTCTTTCTGGTATTAAAAGTGTATTGCTCTATCCGCTTTTAAGTATATTAATAACAGGTGCAGTTATTCAGTTTATATTAAACCCTCCTGTTAGTGCATTAAATGCTCTTCTCTATTCTGGACTTAACAGTATGGGTAATTCAAGCCGTGTGCTTTTGGGAATTGTTTTAGCTGGAATGATGGCTGTAGATATGGGCGGTCCTATTAATAAAGCGGCTTATGTTTTTGGAACGGCGGCAATTTCTGAGGGAAGATATGACATTATGGCTGCAGTTATGATTGGCGGAATGGTGCCGCCTATAGCTATAGCTCTTTGCTCAACATTTTTTAAAAACAGATTTAACTCAAGAGAAAGAAAAAGTGCGGCTGTAAACTATATTATGGGACTTTCGTTTATTACAGAGGGAGCTATTCCTTTTGCCGCTTCTGACCCGTTAAGAGTAATACCGGCATGTGCGGTAGGCGCAGCGGTTGCAGGAGGACTTTCAATGTTTTTTAACTGCACATTAATGGCGCCTCATGGCGGAATATTTGTTATACCTGTAATAGGCAACTGGACAGGTTATCTGCTGTCACTTGTTATAGGTTCGGCAGTTGGAATGATACTTCTTGCTGTATTAAAAAAACCAGTGGAGGAATGATTTATGGAAAGCTTTGAATATATTTTGCAGGATAAGGAAGGCATACACGCAAGACCGGCAGGTATTGTTGTAAAAGCCGCTAAAGAATTTAAAAGTGATATTACAATGGAAAACAAAGGCAAAACAGTTAACTGCAAAGGTATTTTTGCTGTTATGAGCCTTGCCGCCAAGTGTGGAGAGAAAATAGTTATTACAGCCAATGGAAGCGATGAAAAGGAAGCCATTAAAGCGGTAAGTGCCGCTGTTAAAGAAAATTTATAGGAGGCTTCTTATGATTACTAAAAATGGAAAAGGCGTTTTTGGCGGAGTTGCTTTTGGTAACATTAAAATATTTAACGGCGACAAAAAAGTGAATAAATATTTTACAACAGATACAGAAGGCGAAAAAAAGCGCTTTGAAACTGCCAGACAAAAAGCGTATGAAAAGACAATTAAGCTTATGGAAAAAACAGCCGAAGAAATCGGAAAAAAAGAAGCCGCTATATTTGAAATTCATTCAATGATGATTAATGATGATGATTTTATTTCTTTGGCGGAAAGTAAAATTGACGGTGGAATTAACGCTGAGGCCGCAGTGCACGAAGCCGGTGAGGAAATGGCAGAAATGCTTTCATCTTTAAGTGACGAGTACATGCGCCAAAGAGCTTCTGATGCCAAAGACGTTGCTGAAAGAATAGTAGAGGCATTTGGCCAAAGTGATGACGAGTCAGGCTCTGGAGAAAAAACAATTATTGTGGCTTATGACTTAACACCAAGCCAAACGGTTGGTCTAAGGGATAAAAATATATCCGGTTTTGTTACTGAAGGCGGCTCTGCAACATCTCATACGGCCATACTGGCAAGAACAATGAATATTCCAGCCGTTATTGGTGTAAAAGGTATACTTGATGAAGCATACGACGGTCGTTTTGCCGCTGTGGACAGCTCCAGCGGAACAATTTATATTGAGCCTAATGCTACAACAATTAAACGCCTAAAAGACAAAAAGGACAAGGCGGAAACAGAAATACAGCTGCTGCAAAGGTATAAAGGCGTTAAAACCGAAACAAAGGGCGGAAAGAATGTTATGCTTTATGCCAATATATCAAATATGACTGATTTGGATATGGTATTGGCAAATGATGCAGAAGGTATAGGCCTTTTCAGAACAGAATTTATATTTATGGGAAGAAATACTTTTCCGTCAGAAGATGAGCAGTTTGAGATATATAAAAAGGCTGTTGAAAAAATGGGCGGAAAGCGTGTTATTATGCGTACCATAGATATAGGCGCTGACAAAAAAGTTGATTACTTTAATATACCTCATGAGGAAAATCCAGCACTTGGCTACAGAGCAATAAGGATATGCCTTGACAGGGTTAATATATTCAAGGTTCAGCTTAGGGCAATTCTGCGTGCTTCGTATTATGGAAAAGCGGCGCTGATGTTCCCTATGATTTGTACTTTAGAAGAATTAAGAAAAGCAAAGAATATTTTAAATGAAGTAAAGCTGGAGCTTGATTTTGAATCTGTTCCTTATGACAGAAACATTGAGGTTGGCATAATGGTTGAAACACCGTCAGCGGCACTTATAAGTGAGTCTTTGGCAAAGGAATGTGACTTTTTCAGCATAGGCACAAATGACCTTACACAATACACTTTGGCTGTAGACAGACAGAACAGTATGGTTAATTCAAAATTTGATACCGACCATGAGTCGATACTGCGCCTTATACACTTTACAGCTCAAAGCGCCAAAAAGGAAGGTATTTGGGTTGGTATATGCGGCGAGTTGGGAGCGGATAAGCGCCTTACCGAAAGATTTATTAAGTGGGGCATAGATGAACTTTCAGTTTCTCCTGTTTATATACTTTCACTTAGAAAGCATATAACGGAACTGGAATTTTAATATACAGGCAGGCTTTATTTTTAAAGCCTGCCGATTTTAAAAAATGCACAAAAAGTGTATTATATTATATGCGCTTATGTGACGAACTTTTTTGAAACATGTAATTTTTGTTAGAAAAAATAATTTTATAGTGATAAAATGTTTTTAAACAAAAATTCTGGGAGGAAACTGCATGAAACGCATAATTTCAGCCTGCCTTGAGCAGACTATTCATTTTCAGTTAAAAGAAGGTATTGAAAAGAGCATTGCCGCAAAAAATGCCAAAGATGACTATGAATGCTATAAAAAGCAGATGGAAAGAAGCAATGTAAAATATAAAAAAGTAAAAAAAAAAGAACAGCCTGACGGCTCAATTATAATTAAAATAAAGAAACAATATAATAATTATAAATGTGATGAATACATAAATTAAATATTTTTTATTGTAATTAATATATAAAATAAAACAGCATGAAACTGATAATGATTTCATGCTGTTTTTGCTTATTTTGCTTATAATAATTATTCTAAATCAAAATTGTTTTCGTTTTTTATTTCTATTCCGTTTTTGCTTAAAAGCTCTGCGGCTATGCCGTTCCCGTTGGTTAAAGTTTTGGAAAATGTACCGTCGTAAACTTTGCCGAAACCGCAGGAAGGGCTGTTGCTTTTTAGTATTGCCTTTTTAATATTGTTAAGCTTTGCGATTTTTAATGTTTCCTCAGCACCCTTTACAAATTCCTCTGTGTGGTCAGCTTCGCCTTTTTCCAAAACACGGCCATTTTTTATTTCCACAGGATTGCGTGGTGTGGGTCTGCCGCCCAACTGCTCAGGGCATACAGGAATAAGTATTTCTTTTTGGCTTAAAGATATAACTTTTTCATTAGCTTTAATTTTGCAGTCATATCTGCAGCCAATGCCTAAAAGGCATGCACTTACAAGTATTGCCATTATTCCTCCAGCTCGCTTTCAACATCAAGGGCTTCAACAAGTGTCATATCTTCATGTTTTTGTGCAAAGTTATCAAGGGTATACTGGTTTGCAAAAAGCAGAAGAGGGCGTTTAAAGTGGTCGAAAACAAGCATTATTCTTGAAGTTTCATATTCTTTTATTTTCTCAACATCCATGTTGTAAACCCAGCGTACACAGCTAAAGTCAAGGCTTTCCATTCTTATATCGCAGTTGTACTCGTTTTTAAGTCTGTACTCAAAAACCTCAAACTGAAGCTCTCCTACAGCGCCCAGTATAACATCATTAAATTCGTTGGTATATACCTGTATAGCACCTTCCTGAGCAAGCTGAGTTACACCTTTTAGGAACTGCTTTGCTTTAAGTGAGTTTATAGGGTGAACACGCATAAAAAGCTCTGGCGGGAATGTAGGCAGTGGTTCAAAAAACAGTTTGCTTTTTGAAGTTGTAAGTGTATCGCCTATCTGATAGTTGCCTGTATCGTATATACCTATAATATCCCCGGCTATTGCAGTATCTACTGTTTCGCGTTCGTTTGCCATAAGCATTGTGGACTGGCTTATTTTCATTTGTTTGCCTGTTCTTGAAAGTGTAACGCTCATGCCTCTTTCAAATGTGCCGGAGCATATTCTTAAAAATGCAAGTCTGTCACGATGAGCAGGGTTCATATTTGCCTGTATTTTAAATATAAATCCGCTGAAAAAGTCGTCTGTAGGCAAAACTTCGCCTGTTGTTGTTTTTCTGCTTCCTGGAGCAGGTGAGTACTCAAGGAAATGCTCTAAAAATTCTGTTACACCAAAATCAGCAAGAGCTGTACCAAAAAATACAGGTGTAAGAAGGCCGGCTTTAATTAGCTCAAGGTCGAAATCGTTTCCGGCACCCTGAACAAGCTCTATTTCGTCACGAAGTATTTTAAGATTTGTTTCGTCAATTTTTCCTTCTATTTCAGTACCGAATATGCCGTCTTTCCCAAGTTCTATAGTTGTATTTTTTCTATAAAGATGAACTTGATTTTTAATTATATCATATACGCCTTCAAATGTAAGGCCGTTTCCTATAGGCCATGTAACCGGAGTTGAAGGAAGGCCAAGAGCTTCTTCCAAATCCTCCATAAGCTCAAGAGGGTCTCTTGACTGTCTGTCAAGCTTATTAATAAATGTAAAAATAGGTATCTTTCTCATAGAGCAGACTTTAAAAAGTTTTTTAGTCTGGGTCTCAACACCCTTTGCGGCGTCAATAACCATAACTGCACTGTCTACCGATGTAAGAATACGGTATGTATCCTCGCCGAAGTCATTGTGTCCAGGTGTATCCATAATAGATACCATTTTTCCGTTATATTCAAACTGCATAACAGATGATGTAACTGAGATACCTCTTTGTTTTTCTATTTCCATCCAGTCAGAAGTAGCAAATTTTGAATTTCTTCTTGCCTTAACTGTTCCGGCCTGTCTAATGGCACCGCCGTGAAGAAGAAGTTTTTCCGTAAGAGTTGTTTTTCCGGCGTCAGGGTGAGAAATAATGCCGAAAATACGTCTTTTATTAATAGAATCAATAAGTTCCTGTGAAGCCATTTCTGTTTTCCTTCCTTATTAAATATCCGTTTATTATTTTCATACCGAAATATAATATAATACTTTATGTTTTTAGGTCAAGGGGTAAAAGGCAATATAACAAAATAAGTTTAATACTTTTTGATAGTTTTAATTATTAATTTGATTATATTTTAATTTTTTGTATAAATAATTTATGTTATTTATATTTTAATACCGTCACATTGCGGAATACGGTTATGTTTTATTTTCTAATTTTGGCTGTTGTATGAAAATGCTTAAAATCAATGTGTTTTTATTGACAGAAAAATACGTGATATGTTAAAATAAGCAAAATGTGTGCAGATAATTATAATTTAACAGGAGGATATGGTTATGTTCCGTTTTAAAAACACTTTATTAGTAAATATTAAAGAATACGGAATTAGTGTTTTTAAATATAAAAAAGAGGAATATAAACATTCTTTCATTTGTATTAATAATTTTAGCAATAAAAAGGCGTAAGTCTTTTTATTGCTTTTATTTTTGTATAGAGAAAAAAGCTTTGAAGTAATACAAGGCTTTTTTAATGGAAAGAATAATAACGGATTTATATATAAGGAGGCGCTGAAGTTTTGAAAATATTAATTAAAAACGGAAGAATTATTAATACGGCAGACGGAATGGATAAAGTTTCCGATATGCTTATTGAAGACGGCATAGTTAAAGAAATTTCACAAAACATTAATACTTCTGCCGATAAAGTAATTGATGCTAATAAAATGTGGGTAACACCGGGCTTTATAGATTTACATGTGCATTTAAGAGAGCCTGGTTTTGAGCATAAAGAAACAATAGCTACCGGAAGCCGTGCGGCGGCGGCAGGCGGATATACAACTGTATGCTGTATGCCTAACACAAAGCCTGTTACAGACAATATAGAAGTAGTTGAGTATATAAAAAAAGAAGCAGAAAAAAACGGCGTTGTAAATGTACTTCCTATAGGCGCTATTACAAAAGGTCAGGAAGGCAACGAGCTTGCTGACATTGAAGGCATGTATAAAGCCGGAATATGCGCTATAAGTGAAGACGGCAAAAGCGTTATGAATGCTCAGCTTTTAAAAGAAGCCATGATTAAGGCAAAAGAGCTTAACATACCTGTTTTAAGCCACTGTGAGGATAAATCCTTGGTTAAAGGCGGCTGCATGAACGAAGGTGCTCATTGTGAAAGTCTTGGTTTAAAAGGAATTTCCAACGACTCTGAAGATGTTATTGTGGCAAGAGATATAGTTCTTGCTGAGAGTACAGGTGCAAAGCTTCATTTGTGCCACATGAGTACTAAAGGCAGTATTGAGCTTTTAAACGAGGCTAAAAAAAGAGGCGTAAATGTTACAGGTGAGATTACACCTCATCACTTTACACTTTCTGATGAAGCTGTTGACGGTAAAGATACAAATACAAAAATGAATCCGCCTTTGCGCTCTAAAGATGATGTTGAGGCTATGAGAAAGGCTCTTAAAGATGGTATTGCTGATACAATTTCTACAGACCATGCTCCTCATAGTGCGGAAGAAAAGGCAAAAGACTATCAGGCGGCGCCTTTTGGTATAGTAGGAAGCGAAACATCTTTTGCTCTTTCAAATTCTGTATTGGTAGAAGAAGGATACCTTACACCTTCTGCTTTAATAGAAAAAATGTCTTATAATCCGGCTAAAATACTGGGTATTGATAAAGGCGATATTTCGGTTGGAAAAGTAGCTGATATAACAATTACAAACCCTGAAAAGGTATTTAAAATAGATAAGGAAAAGTTTTATTCTAAAGGCAAAAACACACCTTTTGACGGATATGAAGTTAAAGGCAGTGTTGAATATACAATAGTTGGCGGAAAAATTGTTTTTGAAAGGGGAAAATAAATGATAATTGATGTTTTAATCGAAAAAATTAAAGAAACTCAAAATCCTACAGTTGTAGGTCTTGACCCTCGTTTAAGCTTTGTGCCGGAGTTTATTAAAAATGAATGTGTTGAAAAATACGGTAAAACACCAAAGGCTGTTGCTGAAAGCTTTTTTGAGTTTAATAAAGGTATAATAGATAATGTTTATGATTTAGTTCCTGCTGTAAAACCACAAATTGCAATGTATGAAATGCTTGGAGTAGACGGTATAGACTGCTTTATTAAAACATGCGACTACGCTTCTAAAAAGGGTCTTGTAATAATAGGCGATATTAAAAGAGGCGACATTGCATCAACAGCCGAAGCTTATTCCGATGGACACATAGGCGAAATAGACGCTTTTGGAGTTAAGCATAAAATATTTAATGAGGATTTTATTACTGTTAATCCATATCTTGGCTGGGACTCTATTGAGCCTTATATGGCTAACTGCAAAAACCATAATAAAGGACTTTTTGTCCTTGTTAAAACTTCAAACCCTAACAGCGGTCAGTTCCAGAACCTTGATGTAGGCGGCCTTACACTTTATCAAAAGGTAGGACAGCTTGTAGAAAGCTGGGGAGAAAACCTTATGGGTAAAAACGGATATTCAAGTGTCGGAGCTGTTGTAGGCGCTACCCACCCTGATGAGGCTAAAATTTTAAGAGAGCTTATGCCGCACACATTTTTCCTTGTGCCTGGATATGGTGCTCAGGGCGGCAAAGCTGAGGATTTGGCAGTATGTTTTGATAAAGATGGTCTTGGAGCCATTGTAAACTCATCAAGAGGAATTATAGCGGCATATAAAAAAGATGAATACAGCAAATTTACAGAAAAAGAATTTGGTCTTGCTGCAAGGCAGGCTGTTATTGACATGAAAGCTGATTTGAGGAGATGTATTTAATATGAGTGATAAAACTGTTAAAGCCCAGCTTATACTTGAAAATGGTATGAGATTTGATGGCAGAGCTTTTGGCTATATTAAAGAAACAGTGGGAGAGGTTGTTTTTAATACCGGTATGACAGGTTATGAGGAGCTTCTTACAGACCCTTCTTATGCTGGACAGATAGTAGTTATGACTTATCCGCTTATTGGAAACTATGGTATTAACCTTGATGATATGGAAAGCGACGGGCCAAAGCTTAAAGGCTTTGTTGTTCGTGAAAAATGTGATTATCCAAGTAATTTCAGATGTGAAATGGATTTGGATGACTTTTTAAGGCAGAATAAAATAACAGGCATTGAAGGCGTTGACACTCGTGCTATTACAAGAACTCTCAGAAATGTAGGCACAATGCGCGGTATTATAACATTAAGAGGAGCAGACCTTACAGAAAGCCAGATAAAAAGAAAGTTTGAGAGCCTTAATAATAAAAATGTAATTAGAGATGTTACAATAAAAGAAAAATATGAAATACCGGGAGCAGGAAAGCATATTGCCTTTGTTGATTTAGGTACTAAAAAGGGCATTATAAAAGGATTTGTTCAAAGAGGCTGCCGCCTTACAGTATTCCCGGCTTTTACATCAGCTGAAGAAATTTTATCTGTAAATCCAGACGCTGTATTTTTATCAAACGGTCCTGGAGACCCTAAAGATGTTCCGGAAGTAATAGAAATGGTTAAAGCCATTGTTGGAAAAAAGCCGCTTATAGGTGTTTGTATGGGTAATCAGCTTATAAACCTTGCTTTAGGCGGAGATACTAAAAAAATGAAATTCGGTCATCATGGCGGAAACCACCCTGTAAAAGACCTTAAAACAGGCAGAGTATATATTACAAGCCAGAACCATGAGTATGTTGTATGTGACCTTCCGGAAGGCGTAGAGGCTGCTTTTGTTAATATAAACGATGATACAATAGAAGGAATTAGGCATAAAACTTTACCTATTTTCAGTGTACAGTTCCACCCGGAAGCCTGCCCAGGTCCGCTTGACTCAGGATTCCTTTTTGACAGATTTTTAGAAGTAATTGAAAGGGGTAATGAAAATGCCTAAGGATAATACAATTAAAAAAGTACTTGTTATCGGTTCCGGCCCTATTGTTATAGGACAGGCTGCCGAATTTGATTATTCCGGAACGCAGGCTGTTGAGGCTATTAAAAGCGAAGGCGTAGAGGTCGTGCTTGTAAACAGCAACCCTGCAACAATTATGACAGACCGTGGTATGGCTCATCATACATATATTGAGCCGCTTACTGTTGAGTTTGTTGAAAAGGTAATAGCAAAAGAACGTCCTGACAGCATTATTGCCGGCATGGGGGGACAGACAGGCCTTAACCTTTCATGCGAGCTTTACGATAAAGGAATATTACAGAAATACGGTGTTAGAGTTATTGGTACTTCCATTGAGTCTATTAAAGAAGGCGAGGACAGGGATTCCTTCAAAAGACTTATGGAAAAAACAAATCAGCCTATTGTAGAAAGCGAAATAGTTACAAATATTGAAGATGGTGTAGCTTTTGCTGATAAGATAGGTTATCCTGTAATTATCCGTCCTGCGTATACTCTTGGCGGAACAGGCGGCGGCATTGCCGACAACGAAGACCAGTTAAGGGAGATACTTGCTCAAGGTCTTCATTTAAGCCGTGTTGGTCAGGTTCTTATTGAAAGAAGCATTAAAGGCTGGAAGGAAATAGAATTTGAGGTAATGCGTGATGGTGCTGGCAACTGTATAACAGTATGTTCTATGGAAAACGTAGACCCTGTAGGCGTGCACACAGGTGACTCTATAGTTGTTGCACCAGCTCAGACATTAGCTGACCATGAATACCAGATGCTTAGAAAAGCCGCTATTGATATTATAGATTCTATTAAAATAGAAGGCGGATGCAATGTTCAGTTTGCTTTAGACCCTAACAGCTTTAATTATGCCGTAATAGAGATTAACCCTCGTGTTAGCCGTTCTTCAGCTCTTGCTTCAAAGGCTACAGGTTATCCTATAGCTAAAGTTGCGGCTAAGATAGCTTTGGGCTATAGACTTGATGAAATTAAAAACGCAGTAACTAAAAAGACATACGCATGTTTTGAGCCTGCTATTGATTATGTTGTATGCAAAATTCCTAAATGGCCTTTTGATAAATTTAAAACAGCAAAACGTAACCTTGGTACAAAAATGATGGCAACCGGCGAGGTTATGGCTATAGGCAATAACTTTGAGTCAGCTCTTTTAAAAGGTGTGCGCTCACTTGAAATAGGACAGTATACACTGGAGAGAAAATACAGCCACTCAAAAACACTTGCAGAGCTTAAAAAGAGAGTTGCCGTGCCTGATGACGAAAGACTTTTCGACCTTGCAGAGCTTTTAAGGCGTGGCTACAGAATTGACATGGTTTGTGAAATTACAGGCATGGACAAATTCTTTGTTAAGAAAATCAAAAACATTGTAGATATGGAAGAAGACCTTAAACAAATGTCTATAGACGATTTGGACGAGGAAACTTTAAGAAGATACAAGCAAATGGGCTTTTCCGACAAAGGAATGGCTGATATACTTGGTGTTAAACCACCTGAAATATATAAACTTAGAGTTAAATATGGTATAATACCTGTTTATAAAATGGTTGATACATGTGCCGGCGAGTTTGAGGCTGTTACACCTTACTACTACTCAACATACGATAAAGAAGATGAAGTTGTTGTAAGCAATAACAAAAAGGTTATTGTTATCGGTTCAGGTCCTATCAGAATAGGTCAGGGTATTGAATTTGACTACTGCTCTGTTCACAGCGTACTTGCCCTTAAAAGAGCCGGAGTTGAAACAATTATAATCAACAATAATCCTGAAACGGTTTCAACCGACTTTGATACGTCCGACAAGCTATACTTTGAGCCGCTTACAGAAGAAGATGTTTTAAATATTGTTGAGAAGGAAAGACCAGACGGACTTATACTTCAGTTCGGAGGACAAACAGCTATTAAGCTTGCTAAATTCCTTCGTGAAATGAATATTCCTATTTTAGGTACAAAACCGGAACAGATTGATGCTGCGGAAGACAGAGAAAAATTTGACGCTATACTTGAAGAACTTAACATTAAAAGACCAAAGGGCAAAGCCGTTTGGACACTGGAAGAAGGTCTTGAGGCTGCCGAGTCACTTGGCTATCCTGTGCTTGTTCGCCCGTCATATGTTCTTGGCGGTCAGGGTATGGAGATAACTTATACAGAAGCACAGATTACTAAATATCTTGAAGAAGCTTTTGCTAAAGACAGCAAGAATCCTGTGCTTATAGACAGGTATCTACTTGGCCGTGAAATCGAAGTAGACGCTATTTGCGATGGTGAGGATATACTTATTCCTGGTATTATGGAGCACCTGGAAAGAGCAGGTGTTCATTCCGGTGACTCAATTTCAATTTATCCGCCTCAGCATATTTCTGAAGCTATTAAGGCGCAGATTGTTGATGAAACAAGAAAAATTTCAATAGCTCTTAAAGTTATAGGTATGATTAACATTCAGTTTATTGACTACCATGGAGAGCTTAATATTATAGAGGTTAACCCACGTTCAAGTCGTACAGTGCCTTATATCAGCAAAGTAACAGGTGTGCCTATAATTGATATAGCAACAAAAGTTATGCTTGGTGCAAAGCTTAAAGATTTGGGTTATGGCAGCGGAATATGCAAAGAACCTGACAAAGTATGTATTAAAGTACCTATTTTCTCAACAGAAAAACTTCCGCAGGTTGAAGTTTCACTTGGACCTGAAATGCGTTCAACAGGTGAAATACTTGGTGTTGGCAAGACACTTAAACGTGCGCTTTATAAAGGTTTCTTAGCTGCTGGAACAGTTGTGCCGCGTAAAAACGGAACAGCGCTTGTTACAATTAAACCGCATGATTTGCCTGACTTCCTTCCGATAGCTCAAAAGCTTGATAAGCTTGGATATAGATTCCTTGCTACAGACGGAACAGCTAAATTTATGGAGGAAAACGGTATAAGCCATGTTAAAGTTGTAAGAAAAATAAGCGAAGGTGTACCAAATGTTCTTGATACAATTAGAAGCGGTGTTGTAGACCTTATTATTAATACACCTAACAAAGGCAACAGAGCCGCCAGCGACGGATTTAAAATAAGACGTACAGCTGCAGAGTGCTCAATAGTTCTTATGACATCTCTTGATACAGCAAATGCCCTTGTTGATGTAATGGACAGCGATATTACAACCGACAGTGTAGATGTAATAGCATTGGAGGATATTAAATGAAAACAATAGAGTATGCTGAAATTTTGGAAAATGACAAAATTGCCGATGACATATACTCAATGACACTTTTTGCGCCTGCTATAGCTAAAGAAGCTAAAGCAGGACAGTTTGTTGAAGTTTATACAGGCCTTGGGGAGTATATACTCCCAAGGCCTATAAGCATTAGTGAGATAGACAGCCAAAACGGAAAACTTACACTTGTTTATCAAACTGTAGGAAAGGGAACAGAGTATTTCAGCCAGTGTCCTGTAGGTGACTTGATTAAAATAATGGGTCCTTGCGGCAATGGTTTTGAAATTAAAAGCTGTGCTAAAAAGCATATACTTGCAGGCGGCGGAATAGGCATACCTCCGCTTGTTCAGCTTTGCAAAGAGCTTAAAGGTGAAGTTACAGTGTTTTTAGGTGCTAAGTCTAATCCTGTGCTTGCAGATAAATTCAGAAATTTAGGTGCTGAGGTTTATATAGCCAGTGATGATGGCAGTATAGGCTTTAAAGGTAATGTTGTAGAGCTTATGAACGAAATTAAGCCAAGCGGCGATATGATTTATTCCTGCGGACCTAAAATAATGCTTAAATTCTTGGCTAAATGGTCAAGTGAAAATAACATTCCTGTTCAGGTATCAATGGAAGAAAGAATGGCCTGCGGTATAGGTGCATGTGTAGGCTGTGTTGTTAAAATTAAAAGAAAAGGCGAAAACGACTGGCAAAACTTAAAAGTTTGCAAAGACGGACCTGTATTTATGGGGGACGAGGTGATGTGGGATGAGTAATATAAACACGAAAATTAACATATGCGGCGTTGAAATGAAAAACCCTGTTACCACAGCTTCAGGCACATTTGGTTCAGGCCGTGAGTTTTCGGAATTTGTTGATTTGAATAAATTAGGAGCCGTTACTGTTAAAGGCGTTGCGGCAGAGCCGTGGAAAGGCAATAACGCTCCAAGAATAGCCGAGGTTTACGGCGGTATGCTTAATTCCGTAGGACTTCAAAACCCAGGAGCGGAGTATTTTATTAATAACGACATTCCGTTTTTAAGGCAGTTTGATACAAAAATAATAGTAAATATTTGCGGTCATTCCATTGAGGAATACTGCAGGGCGGCTGAAATGCTTTCAGACAGTGATGTGGATTTGTTTGAGCTTAATATTTCATGTCCTAATGTAAGCCAAGGCGGAATAACATTTGGCACAGTGCCGTCCATGGCTGAAAAAGTTGTATCAGAAGTTAGGAAATACTGCAAAAAGCCGCTTATAGTTAAGCTTACACCTAATGTAACTGATATTACTGAAATAGCAAGGGCAGCAGTAAGCGGCGGCGCTGATGGTTTATCGTTAATAAATACTCTTTTAGGCATGAAAATAGATATTAAAAGACGTAAACCAGTGCTTTTTAATAAAGTAGGCGGTTTTTCAGGCCCGGCAGTTAAGCCTGTTGCCGTTAGAATGGTTTATCAGGTATGCAAAGCTGTTAATGTGCCTGTAATAGGTATGGGCGGCATATCAAACTATGAAGACGCCATTGAGTTTATAATGGCAGGTGCGACTGCTGTGGCAGTAGGTACAGCAAACTTCAGTAATCCATTTGCTACAGTGGAGATTGTTGAAGGAATTGAAAAGTATATGATTGAAAACGGTATTAAAGATTTGTCTGAAATTAGGGGCATTATAGACTGATAAGGGGGATAAATATGCTGGATTCTGCTAAAATTGAATTTATAGAATTTATGATGAGTGCTGATGTTTTAAGATTTGGAAGCTTTGTTACCAAAAGCGGCAGAAACACACCGTATTTTGTAAATACAGGCAACTACAAAACAGGTAAACAGATTGCTACTTTAGCTAAGTTTTATTCAAAACTTATTAAAGACACATGCGGAACAGACTTTGACGCTATGTTTGGCCCGGCTTATAAGGGTATTCCGCTTGTTGCTGCAACAGCCGCTAATCTTTGCACAGAATATGGTATTGATAAGCCATATTTCTTTAACAGAAAAGAGAAAAAAGACCACGGTGAAGGCGGAAATCTTGTAGGCTATGCTCCTAAAGATGGTGACAGGATTGTAATAGTAGAAGACGTTATTACAGCTGGAACAGCTATAAGAGAAACAATGCCTGTACTTAAATCAGCCGCAGATGTAAATGTAACAGATATGTTTATTTCTGTAAACCGCTGTGAGGTTGGTGCAAACAGCAATAAAACCGCCGTTATGGAAGTTAAGGATGAATTTGGCCTTAATGTTCATGCCATTATAACCGTTGCCGACATTCATGAGTATCTCAAGGCAAAAGGCACATACGGCGATGTACTTAAACATATGGAAGAATATATGGACAAATACTGTATTTTATAATAATTAAATGACAAAAAAGTAAAAATTTTACTTTTTTGTATTGAAAAAAATACAGTTACAGAATATAATAACAAAAGCATGCTAAATTAAGCATGCTTTTTTAAAATAAAATAAAGCGAGGCGTAAAAATTGAAAGTAGTACACACTATTAATGAAACGCGTGAAATTATTAAAAACTGGAGAAAAGAAGGTCTTACTGTAGGTCTTGTGCCTACAATGGGTTTCCTTCATGAGGGGCATAAAAGCCTTATAACACGTGCTGTTAAAGAAAATGACAAGGTTGTTGTAAGTGTTTTTGTAAATCCAATCCAGTTTGGAGCAAATGAGGATTTGTCGGTATATCCAAGGGATATAGATAAAGATTTTGCTCTTTGCCAAGACGCCGGTGCAGACTTCATATTTAATCCTTCACCGG
The DNA here is from genome assembly GCA_944380455.1 of uncultured Clostridia bacterium. Classification (GTDB taxonomy): domain Bacteria; phylum Bacillota; class Clostridia; order Lachnospirales; family Anaerotignaceae; genus Neoanaerotignum_A. The sequence continues at coordinate 530 of CALWHR010000089.1, read as the reverse complement.
AAGAAATGTATTTTGATAACTTCTCAACATATGTAGATGCCGGTGATGTTACAAAGGAGCTTTGCGGCAAGAGCAGACCAATTCATTTCAGGGGTGTGTGCACTGTTGTTACAAAGCTTTTGAATATAGTTAAGCCAGATAGGTCATATTTTGGCCAGAAAGATGCTCAGCAGCTGGCTATAGTTAAGCGTATGGTACGCGACTTGAATGTTGATGTTGAAATTATAGGATGCCCTATAATAAGAGAAGAAGACGGTCTTGCTAAAAGCTCCAGAAATGTATACCTTAATGAGGAAGAAAGAAAGGCCGCAGTTATACTGCACAAAGCCCTTACAAAAGGGGAAGAAATGGTTAAGGCAGGGGAAAAAGACCCTTCTGTAATTATAAATGCTGTAAGTGATATTATAAATACTGAAAAGCTTGCTAAAATAGATTATGTTGATGTTGTAAGCTTTCCGGAAATAGAGCATATTGAAAAAATAGACAGGTCTGCTCTTGTGGCAGTTGCAGTTTACATAGGTAAAACAAGG
>CALWHR010000088.1 GCA_944380455.1 uncultured Clostridia bacterium | reverse complement strand
GTTCCGTCCTGACTTCCGCCTTCTCCTGGCTCTGTTCCTTCCTGACTTCCGCCTTCTCCTGGCTCTGTTCCGTCCTGACTTCCGCCTTCTTCTGACTCTGTTCCTTCCTGACTTCCGCCTTCTCCTGGCTCTGTTCCTTCCTGACTTCCGCCTTCTCCCGGCTCTGTTCCGTCCTGGCTTCCGCCTTCTCCTGACTCCGTTCCGTCTGCGGCATATACGGTTACACCCATTCCGATTCTTTCTCCAATAAACGCAATAGGATCTGATATTAATCCTTCTGCCCCTGTGTCGCCTTCACTGCTAAAAACAGCATTGCTTACAGAAACATCAGAATTTGTTATCTCTATATCAAATGATTCTTTTGTATCCTCACTTGGTAAAAATGTAAAAGTATAGCTTATATTCGGACAGCTTTCACTAAGAGAAAAACTTATGTAATAGCTTCCTTCTTTGTTTATTAATTCTATCTCCGCTCCTTCTGGAGATAAAAGCTTCTTTTCTGTGTCTATACCGCTTTCCTTTTTAAAATCCTGAAGAGCTTCTGCTTCCTTGCTGTCAATATAAATTTCAATATCAGCACTCTTTATACCTTGGAATGTCTGGTCTAAATGCGCACTAAAATTTACAGATGCAGTTTCACCCAAAAATATTTCTTCTCTTTCAGGCTGCCACTGTATTTTTACATCATATTTTCCGCTGCTTCCAATTGCTTCTGCAATTGCTGATATCGGAAGCAATGTAATTACCATTATTAAAGCCACCACTATCGACATTGCTGAACGCAGCCTTTTGTTTTGGCAGTATTTAATCATAACTATTCCCCCTCAAAACTTAATTTCAGCCACTATTCTTTGTTTTCTAACACATATTATTCTTCGTATAATATTCCATGCAAAACAAACCTTGTATCTAATGAATCATTGCTGCATGTTGAAAGTGTAACAATTCTGTCATCATTTTCAGGCAGAACAGAACTTTTCCAAAGAGATTTTGATATAATTCCGTTTAACCATTTTTCATATTCATATTCTGAAGAAAAATCTATATCCCATGAATTTTCATCTGTGTCAGCACTGTAACATGAAAAAATTTCTATTTTATAATTCTTTTTAGGGCTGAGAAAATATAGTTTGTTATGCTGGCAAAAATATTCTTCCTCTTCAAATTTAAGCAGAGGAGCAAACATTGAGCCATTATTCATATTATGGCCATAAATTATTGTATTTTTATCAGAAAAATCCGTGGCGTTTCTATAATCGATAAAAATACAACCTGAACTGTTTATTTCTTTATTGAACAGATGATTCAGATAGTAGCTGTTGTCATCTGTTTGTACAACAGGATAATCAATACTCTCATCACTATTATACAGCCATCCAATAAATTCAGAATTTACCTCATTTAATTTGTCAAAATCCACATCTAATTTTTTAAACTTATCATCCAGAGTCACATCTTCATAATCTGTGTTTGAATTATTCACAAAATCTGTTTTTAAATCTGTATATAATTCTTCTCCTGCTTTGTATTCATTAACATTAATAACAATCCTGTATGCACTGTATAACATCACAGATAAACAGCAAATTACAAGAATGATGAATAAATATTTTTTTGCTGCCATTATTTACCTTTCTAAATTAATATAAAATATATATACCAAAAACAAAAAGTAATAGATAATTTATAAAAAAAGATATTTATTATTATACAATACTTTTTCAATTTTGTCACTCTAAATTATTCATTTCTGCTATATCTACTTTAAGCAATTTTTTAATTGATTAAACCCATAATTTTATTAACACTAAAAAAGACAGGGAAATTTCCCTGTCTTAAACTTACATCAATTAAAAGTAATTTCATTTTATAGATTCTTTCATTTCTTTTACATATTTACCTACGTGTTCAGGAGCATCTTTGCCGTATTTTTCAATAATCTTGATTATAGCTGAACCTACAATTGCGCCGTCTGAAATATCCGACGTTTTTTTAGCCTGCTCAGGCGTCGAAATTCCAAATCCTACTGCGCAAGGAACATCGGTGCTTTTACGAACAACATCTACAATAGATTTAAGGTCTGTTGTAATTTTGCTTCTTGTTCCTGTAACACCTAAACTTGAAACTATGTATAAAAATCCTTCTGCCTCTTTAGCTATCATGGCTATCCTGTCGTTAGATGTAGGAGCAATAAGCGAAATTAAATCCACACCGTATTTATGGCACTGAGGAATAAATTCTTCTTTTTCCTCAAAAGGTAAATCAGGAAGAATAAGCCCGTCAATTCCTATTTCTTTACATGTGGAAATAAATTTATCTGCCCCATAAGAAAATACTACATTGGAGTATGTCATAAACACCATTGGTATTTTTACATCTTTTCGGATTTCTCTTACAAAATCAAATATTTTATCTGTTGTGACTCCACCGTTTAAAGCACGAATGTTTGCACCCTGTATAACCGGACCTTCGGCAGTCGGGTCGGAAAACGGAATACCAAGTTCAATTAAATCAGCTCCGTTTTTTACAGCAGCACGCACACAGGCAGCTGTTGTTTCCAAATCCGGGTCACCACATGTTATAAAAGGTATAAACGCTTTTCCACCATTAAATGCAGACCTTATATTACTCATAAATATACTCCCCTCTGTATCTTGCAATAGCCGCGCAGTCCTTGTCTCCTCTGCCAGATATAGTAATTACGATTATTTTATCTTTATCCATTTCCGGCGCCATCTTCATGGCATAAGCAACGGCATGAGCCGATTCTATAGCCGGTATAATGCCCTCTGTTTTAGAAAGATATTCAAAGGCACATACAGCTTCTTCGTCTGTAACCGGTACATACTTTGCCCTGCCTGTATCGTGCAGATAAGCATGCTCCGGGCCTATTCCCGGATAATCCAAACCAGCTGATATTGAATATACAGGTGCTATCTGACCATACTTATCCTGACAGAAATAAGATTTCATACCATGGAATATTCCGAGCCTTCCTGTGCTTATTGTAGCTGCCGTTTCAAATGTGTCAATGCCTTTTCCAGCTGCTTCACAGCCTATAAGCTGTACGTCTTTATCATTTGTAAAATGATAAAAGCTTCCTATTGCATTAGAGCCTCCGCCTACACAGGCTATTACTGCATCGGGAAGCCTTCCTTCTTTTTCAAGCGTCTGCTCTTTAATTTCTTTGGAAATTACAGCCTGAAAATCACGTACTATAGTAGGAAATGGATGCGGACCCATTACGGAGCCAAGGCAGTAGTGCGTATCGTCAATTCTGCTGGTCCATTCACGGAAAGCCTCTGATACGGCATCTTTAAGTGTTCCCGTTCCGCTTTTAACAGGTATAACTTTTGAACCAAGAAGCCTCATTCTGTATACGTTAAGTGCCTGCCTTACAGTATCTTCCTCACCCATAAATACAACACATTCCATTCCCAAAAGAGCTGCCGCCGTAGCTGTTGCCACTCCGTGCTGACCTGCGCCTGTTTCAGCTATTAAGCGGGTTTTGCCCATTTTTTTTGCCAAAAGCGCCTGACCTAAAACATTGTTTATTTTATGGGCTCCTGTATGGTTAAGGTCTTCTCTTTTAAGATATATTTTGGCTCCGCCTAAGTCTTTAGTCATTTTTTCGGCATAATAAAGTCGAGATGGTCTTCCGGCGTATTCGTTAAGAAGCTCAGTAAGCTCTCTGTTAAACTCAGGGTCGTTTTTGTAATAATTATAAGCTTTTTCAAGCTCTATTACTGCATTCATAAGTGTTTCAGGTATGTACTGTCCGCCATGAACGCCAAATCTTCCCTTTGGGTTTGTCATTTTAATCCTTCCTTTCGTTCATTTCTCTAATTATTTTTACAAATTCAGTCATTTTTGCTTTATCTTTAACGCCGTCTGTCTCAATTCCGGAGCTTACATCTACAGCAAAGGGATTAAGATTTTCAACAGCAGTTTTTATATTTTCTAAATTCAATCCTCCAGCCAGAAAGTATGGCCTATTGATGTTTTTTGCCAGCTCCCAGTTAAAAACCATACCCGTTCCGCCATTTCCCGTATCAAGCAATATATAATCCGCCTTAGAATTTTTAGCTTCAAGTATATCAGCTTCATTTTTTATACCGAAAGCTTTGATAATAGTTTTATCTGTTAAAGCACGAAGCCTTTTTATATATTCATTGCTTTCGTTGCCGTGTAACTGAGCAATGTCTATAACTCCATTATTAAGTAATTCAGCAATTTTTGCAATATCTTCATTTACAAATACCCCAACAGCCGAAATATCAGAATGTAATTCATTTTTTAATTCTTTTGCCTGCTTAGAAGTAATACATCGTCTGCTTTTTCGGGCAAATACAAAACCTATGTAATCTGGTTTGCAAATATTAGCCGCCTGAATATCGCATAACCTTGTAAGTCCGCAAAACTTGATTTTACTCATAAATTCCCCCTCAATTCCGCAAGCTTGGCTTTTTTGTCTTCGGCACGCATAAGGGTTTCGCCTATAAGAACAGCATCTGCTCCTATTTCACGCAGCTGTTTTATATCATCAGCTGTTTTTATACCGCTTTCGGAAACAAAAATCACATTTTTCGGTACTATCTCTCTGAGCTTTCTGCTGTTTTGGGTATCTACAGAAAAATCTTTTAAATTTCTGTTATTTATACCTATAACTCTTGCTCCGCAGTCTAAGGCGGTTTTTACTTCTTCTTCGTCATGGGCTTCTACCAAAGCAGAAAGTCCAAGCTCGTCACATATTTTAATGTATTGCTTGATTTCTTTTTCAGATAATATAGAGCATATAAGCAAAACGGCACTTGCCCCTAAAACTTTTGCCTCATAAATCATGTATGGATCAACTGTAAAGTCTTTTCTTAAACAAGGTATGGAAACATTTTCGGCTATTTCTTTTAAATAACTGTCGCTGCCTAAAAACCATTTAGGCTCTGTAAGTACAGAAATACAGTCAGCTCCGGCTGTTTCGTAATCTTTGGCTATTTGCATATAATTAAATTCAGGTGCTATTAACCCTTTAGACGGCGAAGCTTTCTTGCACTCACATATAAAAGAAATATCCGGCTTTTTCAGCGCTTTTTCAAATGAAAAATCACCTTTTGGAAGCTCTGAAGCTTTATTCTTAATTTTATCAAACGAATTTATCCTTTTCTTATTTTCAACTCGTTCTTTGGCATGTTCCGCCAGTTTTTCAAGTATAGTCATTTTTTGCCTCCTAACGATTGCTTACTTCTATAAATTTTTGAAGAGTGTAAATTGCCCTTCCGGAGTCTATAATTTCGGAAGCCAGTTCAATTCCTTCTTTAAATGTTTTTGCCTTATCCCCAAGATATAACGACGCTCCAGCATTCATTAAAACAGCATTTCTTTTATGGCCTTTTTGACCTTTTAAAATATTCCTTGTTATTTCGGCGTTTTCCTCCGGCGTTCCGCCTAAAAGGTCAGATTTTTTGCATCTTTCAAATCCGAATTCTTCCGGTGTTATTACATAGGACTTAAACCATCCGTCTTTAAACTCGCAGATTTTAGTAGGCGCACTCATAGAAATTTCATCTAATTTATCAAGACCGTATACTACCATTCCGCGTTTAACACCCAGGCTTATAAGCACCTGTGCAAGCGGCTCTACAAGATAATCATCATAAACACCAAGAAGTTGAATTTTAGGACTTCCTGGGTTTGTCAGAGGGCCTAAAATATTAAACACCGTTCTAAAACCAAGCTCCTTTCTAATACTGCCTACATATTTCATTGAAGTATGGTATTTCTGAGCAAAAAAGAAACACATTCCAACCTCGTTTAAAAGCTCTATACATTTTTTCGGACTCTGCTGAATATTAACTCCCAAAGCTTCCAAACAGTCTGCTGTTCCGCACTTTGACGAAGCCGCTCTGTTTCCGTGTTTGGCCACCTTCATTCCGCCTGCTGCCGCAACAAGAGCAGCTGTTGTTGTAATGTTAAAGCTGTGTAAATTATCGCTTCCGGTGCCTGCTATTTAAAGTATTTAGATGCCCGTGCCAA
>CALWHR010000087.1 GCA_944380455.1 uncultured Clostridia bacterium | reverse complement strand
GCATAAAAAATCACCCCATTTGTTATTTAGTATATCATACTGTCTAACAAATGGGGTGCATTTCAAAAATACGGCCTGCCTTTAAACTGCTTTTCTTTAATATTACTCGTTTTCTTCTTCGCATCCGCAGCAGTCATCTTCTGCGCACTCGTCTTCTGTATCCCAATCATCATAGAAATCATCATCGCAGCACTCTTCGCAGTGTTTTTTAATAAAAATAGCAGCAATACCGATAGCTACAGCAGCTACAGCAACAAAAACACCAAGAAGTATATAAAGAGATTTTTTCTCTTCAGAATTTCTGATGTCTTTAATAATAGATGTTACATCTTCTACACTGAAATTTTTCATTTTGAAACCCTCCTTAAACATTTAACAGTAGTTTTTAAAGAAATTTCTATCTTCAAAAAAACTGTCTTTATTAATTTCACTGAAAATCTGATACGCTTTTTTTAATATTTGTCTTTCATCATTAAATTTAAGCAGATGGTAGGCTTCATGGAATTTATAAAACCCTGAATCTGCAAAAAATTCTTCACTCTGCGGCCTGCTAAAAAATGAATTTGTTTCCATAAGATACCAATGTACTGTTTTATTTATTATGTCATCATCCCCATGAAAACTATACTGCGTTTTACCAACATATTTAATAATATTAGCACTCGAGCCGGTTTCCTCGTGGACTTCTCTAAGCGCCGTTTGAGCATGGCACTCACCTTCTTCAACTGTTCCTTTAGGCAGAACCCGGCCCATATATTTGCCGTTTTGATTTTTGTATAAAAGCAGTATTTTCCATTTGTGAATTACAATGCCGCCGCAGCTGACTGCCTCTGTCACATTTAATACCCCCGTTAATTTCTACTACGACTGTTTTAAGTATATCTTATTTAAAGCTTTTTTTCAATAACTTACTTGCCATAAAGATAATTTAAGCAGATAATTATTATATAAATCTTTAAATAAAAATACTGAATACTAAGATATTAAACTTAACGTCTACATTCAAACGGCATACGGCTTAAAATTATTTTTAATAACAAAGCGCATATAAACTCTAATTTCATTTGCTCTATTAAATAATAATTTTTATTAAACCAAATTAAAAGACCTTCCATAAAAATGAAAGGCCCTTTTTTAACCAAATGTTAAATTTTAGTATGTAAATTATTTAAGAGCAAAACTTACAGTTCCCGAAGCATCTTTAACCATACTGTATGTCTTTGTTATGCTATATCCATTTGAAGCCTTAAATAATACCTCAAGAGTATGCTCACCGTTAGACAAAGATGCTGTGTCTATGCTTACACCAAAAGGCATCGCTGACGACGAACCTTTTTGTACTCCGTCTATCGTGTATGTAACTGTAACGCTCTGGTTAGGAACATCACAATAAGCCTTTAATGTTATATTGCCAGTCAAACCACCTGCTCCGTTAAGCTTTACAAAAGACGGAGCTGTTTGGCCAACTGATTTAACAAGTGTAGGGTTATCAGCTGTAGCTTTGTCATATGCCGCTTTTACAGTGCTGTTGTCATTTAATGAATACATAAAACCGCCCATGTTGTTATCAAAATGCAGTATTGCCTTAACCTGAGGATAAACCATGTTTATTGTTCCGTAAAGCTCAGTTAAACGGTTTGCGGCAAAAGCAGATAAATCCTCACCGCCGCTTGAAGAAGCATATCCGCTGCCTGATTCTGTTACAATTATAGGTTTATTGTATTTAACAGCTATATCAGCAGCATGTTCAAGGTTTTTAACAGCATCTGCATACTGATTAAGACCGAAATACATATCATTGGTATCTCCAGCAGAACTCATATTATTTGCAAACTGATACTTGTTCATATAAAGCGAAGCGCCAACCCAATCTACAAGCGATGAATCTGGGAAAAAGCTTTCCATATCCTCACCCCAAGGCGAAGCATAGCTTGGAGAAAATACAAGCGCAGCATTCGGCGCTTTGCTTCTTGCCATGCCTGCTATGCGTGCATAAGCTGTTTTAAAGTCAGCCGGAGTTGTTTTGTTATTCCAAACATTCATCTCTCCGCCAATACGCAGGAAAACAGGACCTTTAAGTGTAGCTAAATAGTTCAGCGTTTCATTAATTTCTCCATCGAGACTGCCGCTGTTTACCTGTGAAACTGTACTGCCTTCGTTTGGGAAATTTAAATTAATTAAAATTGCTCTGCTGCCATTGTCAAATTCGTCTATCTTCCAGGCATAATCCTGAGCCGAATTATGACCGCTTCCAAGCTCTACATAAAATGAAATAATAGAACAATCAGCTAAGCTGCTTTCTGCCGCTTCTGTGTAGCATCTTCCATATAAAGTACCGCTTTTTGGTTCATTTTTAGCTCCGTAATAAGGTGCTGACGCTGTGGAAGAAACAGTATACACTTCAGCCTTAGGTTCAATCTTTCTTAATCTTTCTTTAGCCATAATAACGGCATCTGTAAAATTAAGGTAAGTTCCTGTATCAATAACTCCCTGAAGAGCTTCCTTGGCTTTCTGCATTTTTCCCATGCCTTCATAAATTGAATAGTTGTTGTAATAAACATTGTACCTTATTCCGGCGGTATCTGTATCCATAGGAAGTCCGGCATAATAATTTAAAAGCGCCTCTCCTGTTGATACCATAGCGTTTTTATCCCCAGACTGCTGTGCCTGCTGAAATGCCTGCAGATACGGCCAGTAACCTGTAGGATGCGCACCATAAACTGCTGCTGAGCCTAAAAGTGAAAAGCCAACAGCTATTGCGGCTGCTCTTTTAACAAATAATTTCATAAAAATTCCCCCTTTTATGTTTCTTATTAAATCATATTAAATTATTTAAAAAGAGTTAAGCAAATTCATAATTGAACTCTGTATAAACCTTTTGGTTTTAAATATATTTAATCTATTTCTGTGCTTTCCGAAACATCTTCAACTTCAAAATCTAAATGCCTGGTAATGTCAAAAAGCCATTGAGAAAACTCATCTTGTGAAGCAATATTTGATAAATCTTCATTTTTGATAAAGTTTCCTGTAGCAGAAACAATATTGCTATCTTCTGAAATAAATGTTACACAAGCAGAATAACCTCCGTCATAAATGTAGAAATACAGACTATATTCTTCATCAGAAGTACTAATAAAGCTTTCACTTGTTGTTAAAATACTTGCAGAAGCTAAAGCATATGTGCCTTCCATAGCATTTATTCTTGAAGGAAATGATAAAACTAAACGCTTTCTTGCCTCAGATAAAATCTCGTCAGGCAAATTAACATCTTCTGTTCCTAAAAAAATTCTGTCTATTTCTTCCGGCGTAACGGTTAATTTATAAACAGCTTTCGGCTTAGAGTAGTCATTTTCTCCAATTTCTTTAATAATACTGTTCATATCTGGTGAAGATGAAAGCAAAGCGATATAATCATCACACTCAGCCATATCATCCATCTTACCTACTAAACTCAGACCCTTTTGATAAAAGTCACCATTTGAAACAGAATTTACAGTACAGCCTGCTGCCGCAAAAATAAAAGTTAAAGGTAAAATTAAACTAATAATACGTTTATTCAATATTTCGCCTCCTTTAATGTTTTGCATTATAACTAAATCAATATAAATTTATAGCCATTTATTTATGTTTTTATTATATACCCCCTATAAAAGAAATTCAATATATACATAAATAAACAAAAAATACACAGTTTAAGTGATGATTTTCACAAATTAATCACAATTATATATTTCACAAAAAAACAGTCTTGTTTTAATATCTATTAAAATCAAGACTGTTTATGTATCAAAGTATGCCTATATCTTTCATTATACTTTTTAATTTTTCTTCCTGTTTGTCATTAATAGACAAAAACGGCGGTTTAACATACTCGTTTATATTTACTTCGCGTAAATTAAGAGCTCGCTTCATAGTTGGAATAAAAGGCTTATTAACAGCATAAATTTCCATAGCTTTATTTATTACTTTCTGGCCTTCTGCTATGCCTTCAGCATCACCGCTGTTTACCGCTTTAACCCATTTCGAGAATATATCAGGTATAAGGTTAGATAGTCCGCCTATTACGCCTGCACCCCCTGATAATGCCACATGCGCAAAATTATCATCAAAGCCATTGTAAACCTCAAAATCCGGATATTCAGGAAGTATGTTATTAATTAAACCACGTGTATGCGAAACAAGAGCTGTTGTATCTTTAATTCCCTTAATATTGCTGTGCTTTTTCAAAAGCTTTAAAACCACATCATAATTAATCTGATGGCCTGTTATGTCCGGGTAATTATAAAGATAAACATCACCATTTATTCCGTCACAAACCAAGTCATAATAATACTCAATACTCTCATCGGAAAGCTGAAAATAATAAGGAGATATAATCATAACTCCGTCAGCGCCTTTTTCAAGAGCATAATTGCTAATCTCAATGGTTTCATCTGCTATCATACGGCTTGTACCAATTAAAAGCCTTGTTCTTCCTTTGCAGTATGCAGTAGAAATATCAATAAGCCTTTTAATCTCATCTATTGTCATTTCAAAAAATTCGCCTGTACTGCCCATAACAACTATTCCGTCTATTCCACCGGAAATTAAGTGTTCGTAAAGTCTGCAGCAGCCGGATTTATCAACTTTCCCATTATTATCAAAAACCGTAACAGCTGGTGTAAGATATTGTGCTCTCATAAATTATTATACCTCCAAATTTTATACACCTATATAAAATACAGGAAATACCTAAAATAAGGCATTTCCTGTTAATTTATTTTTTCATATTATTCAAGGCATTTTTAGCGGCATTTTGCTCTGCTTCTTTTTTGCTCTTGCCGAAGCCTGAACCAAGCTTTTGCCCATGATGAGAAACCTCTGCTTCAAAGAGCTTTCCATGGTCAGGACCTGTTTCCTTTACAATGGCGTAGCAAACAGGTTCCTTACTGCTTTTTTGTATTT
>CALWHR010000086.1 GCA_944380455.1 uncultured Clostridia bacterium | reverse complement strand
ATTTGGAGTAGAAGTGTGTCTGCTGAAAGGCTCAATGAAGAAAAAAGAAAAAGATGCCGCCAAGGATGGAATAAAAAGCGGAAAAATAAAAATGGTTATAGGAACACATGCCATTATACAAAAAGATGTGGAGTTTAAAAATCTTGCTCTTGTTATAACAGATGAACAGCACAGATTTGGTGTTAAACAAAGGAATATTTTAGCTGAAAAAGGCTTTAATGCTCATGTTCTTGTTATGACAGCAACACCGATACCAAGAACACTGGCGCTTATTTTGTATGGTGACCTTGATGTTTCTGTTATAGACGAACTTCCACCGGGAAGGCAAAAAATACTGACATATGCTGTTAACAGCTCGTATCATAAAAGAGCATACGCTTTTATACGCAAGGAAGCAGAAAGCGGACGCCAGGCTTATATGGTCTGTCCTATGATAGAAGAAAGTGACGCTATAGAGGCAAAGGCTGTAGAAACAATGATTGCTGAGGTTTCTCAAACTGATTTTAAAGGACTTAATGTTGCTGTTCTGCATGGTAAAATGAAGCCTGAAGAAAAAGAGAGAATAATGAATGATTTCGCAGATAATAAAATTCAGATTCTTATTTCAACTACTGTAATAGAAGTTGGAATTAATGTGCCTAACGCAACAATTATGCTTATAGAAAATGCCGAAAGGTTTGGCCTTTCACAGCTTCACCAGTTAAGAGGAAGAGTAGGCCGCGGAAAACATCAGTCATACTGTATTTTGATTTCAGACTCAAAAAGCGAGATTACAAAAGAAAGAATGAAAGTAATGCAGAAAACCAACAACGGCTTTGAAATTTCCGAAACGGATTTAAAGCTGAGAGGTCCGGGAGAATTTTTCGGCACAAGGCAGCATGGACTGCCGCAGCTTAAAATAGCGAATCTATATAAAGATGCAGATATACTTTCGCTATCACAGGAAGCGGCAAAGAAGCTTAACAGGATAAAAGGGTGGAATAATATGCCTGAATATGCTCTGCTTTCAGAAAAAATAGACTCGCTTTTTTTAAACAGCCAAAGAATAGGCATCTGACAGAATAAGTTTTGTATTAATATTAAGCATCAAAATTAATTATTAAGAAATAAAGATATAAAAATTCTAATGCAGGCAACAGAAGTATTGTTTTTTACTTTGTGGTTTGATATAATTTATTATATTTATGTGTTGATTATGGTTTTGGAGGACTCTATGAGGGTTATATCTGGTATTTCAAGAGGTTGTAAGCTTAAATCGCCTGAAGGTTTATCTACCAGGCCTACAACAGACAGAATAAAGGAGTCTTTATTTAATATATTGTCACCGGATTTGTATGAGTGCAGATTTCTTGACATATTCAGCGGAAGCGGGGCTATTGGTATAGAGGCTTTAAGTCGCGGTGCCAAAGAAGCTGTTCTGATTGACAATTCCGAAAAGGCTATGGCTGTTATTAAAGAAAACCTTATTCACACAAAGCTTAATGAAAAAGCCGAGATTTTAAAGGCAGATGTTTTTGTGGCTTTAAAGGCTTTAGGCTCAAAAGGAAGGCAGTTTGATATTATATTTTTAGACCCACCGTATGCTTCAGGGCTTTATTCACAGGTGTTAAGCGCTATTGTGGAGTTTAAGCTCCTTGATGAAAATGGATACATAGTTGCTGAGCAGTCATCAAATGACGCTCCGGCAGAAGTAGACGGTCTTGTAAATTACAGAATAAAGGATTATAAAACAAGCAAAATGGCCTTCTATGCTTTGGAGGAAAACAATGATTAAGGCAATTTATCCGGGAAGTTTTGATCCGGTAACAAACGGGCATCTTGATATTATTAAAAGAGCCGCTGAATTAGTAGACGAACTTGTTGTAAGCGTGCTTGAAAATCCGCATAAGTCGGGTTCGCTTTTTACAACAGATGAAAGAATAGACCAGCTTAAAAGAGTAACAAAAGATATTAAAAATGTTGAAGTATCATCTTTTAACGGGCTTTTAGTTGATTATGCAAAGCAGATTGGCGCAAAAGCCGTTATAAGAGGTTTAAGAGCAGTAACTGATTTTGAAAACGAGTTTCAAATGGCGCTGACTAACAGAAGTCTTATGCCGGAGCTTGAAACTCTGTTTATTCCAACAAGTGTTGAATACTTATATTTAAGCTCCAGCACGCTTAAAGAAGTAGCTATGTTTGGGGGAAATATCTGCTCAATGGTACCATGTGAGATAAAACAGGATGTTTTGGATAAATTTACAAAGCGAGGGGTTAGATAAATGGATGCAGTATTAAAATTGCTTGAGGAACTTGAAGATATACTTGACCAAAGCCGTGCAGTACCGTTCTCTAACAAGGTTGCGGTGGATAAAGATGAAATATATGACATTATAGCTGAAATACGTTTAAGGCTTCCAAATGATATTAAGCAGAGTAAATTTATTGTATCTGAAAGAAATAAGATACTTCTTGATGCACAGAAAGAGGCTGATGAGCTTTTAGATTCAACAAAAGATAAAATTGCAAAGCTTATTGATGACCACGAAATTACAAAGCAGGCTTATGAACATTCAGCACAGATAGTTGATAATGCTAAAAAAACAGCTAAGGAAATGAGAATCGGTGCTACTGAGTATGCCGATGAAGTTTTAGCTCTTGCTGAAAACAGACTTAAAAATATGATGGAAGAGCTTAGAAAAGAAAGCATAGAAATTGATAATTTCTTCAACCACAGCCTTGATGTTATTTATGAAAACCGTCAGGAGTTAAGAGGAATAGAAAGTGACAGATAAATCAGCTTATTATCCTAATTCGGACAATGTCTGAATTGGGATTTTTTATTTTATTAGAGTTGTTCTAAAGCGTGAATATTTAAAAAAGTATAAAAAAGTTAAACACAAATTATGATTTTATGATATAATTGACCAAAAACAGTTTAATAAAAATATTTTGTATTTTTTAAATATTTTTATATGCCTTGGAGGTAATGCTTTGAAAAAAAATGCTAAAAACAAAAAATCCAGAAAAGCTTACCGTTCACAGCGGCAGGCTGTAAATAAAACAAGTATGCCTGTTAAAAGAAAAGCAGGCAAAATTAATACAAAATATAAAGCTTTAACCGTAGCGGTTTTTGCTATGCTTTTATTTTATCTGCTTGGATACATAATTGTTTTTATGGGTAAGCCGTCTGTTCCTACTGAAACAGTTAATTATGGCACAATAGATAATCCTCAAACTTTAGAAGGATTAATTGTGCGTGATGAATATACTGTTAACAGTACTATGGACGGAGAAATTTCATTTAGTTTTGCTGAAAACTCAAAAGTGCCTAAGGGTGCTGTTGTATGCTCTATAAAAGATACAGGCATTACAGATGATATTGAAAGCCAGATTAAAAAAATTGATAAAGATATATTAAATGCACAAAAATCAAGAATTGATTTATCTAAAAACAAAGAGGAAATAGTAAGAATAGAAAATGAAATTTCTGCTTTTATTGATAATTCAGTTTACAAATTGACTGCTGATAATTTAACCGGAATGTACTCTTTGAAAAGCAATATAGATGGGTTTATAGAAACAAGAAATGAGATACTTATAAATGATATTGCTGGTACTACATCAGACCTTACAGCGCAAAGAAAAGAGTACGAACAGGAGCTTTCGGAAAATGTTTCATCTTATACAGCAAATGAAGGTGGAATACTCTCTTTTTTGATTGACGGCAAAGAAAGTGAGTTTACGCCGGAAAACTTAAACGAGATTACCGAAAAGCAGACTTCAGAAGATATAAATCCTGAATATGTTTCTAAAGGATTAAGCGTTAAAACAGATACACCAATATTTAAAATTGTAAAAAGTAATGTTTGGTATGTTGTCTGCTATGTGCCTAACGAGATATCGGCAAAATGGGAAACTGGTGACAGTCTTGAAATTTATACCATGTATGACGATGAGGAACTTTCTGCCAATGTTACGGTTGAGAGTATAGCTCTGGGTGAAAATAAATCTTATGTAGTGTTCTCGTCAGACGAAAACATTATAGATTTTCTGCCGCTGAGGACTTTTACTTTTAATATCAGGCAAAATGCATATTCAGGGCTTAAAATTCCTAATACCGCTATAATAGAAAAAACATTTTTAAAAATACCTTTAAGCTGTATAGTGGATAATCTTGGCCAAAGCACAGTTATTCTTAGAAGTAGCTCCTCCGACCAAACAGTTAATATTGATATACTTACTGCTGATGAACAGTACGCGTATGTTCTTCAGGATTATAAAACACTTAAACTTGGAGATGTAATATTAATGGGTACTGGAGAAAATGCACAGGAATTTACTATAAGTGAAGTTGAAAATTATAAATGTGTTTATGTTGCAAACAGCTCAATGGCAGATTATGCTATAATAGATATAATAGGGCAGAATGCAGAATATTCAATTGTAAGACCATCCTCTGCAAGCTATGGATTAAAAGTTTATGACAAAATTGTTTCAGACGCTAAATCTATAGAAAATGATGAGGCTTTAAGTTGAAAGGAGATATAAAAATGTCATCAATTAAAGAAAATATTGAAAGCATAAATGCTAAAATTCAGGCCGCATGTGACAGAAGCTGCAGAAAAAGAGAAGATGTGCTTTTTCTTGTGGTAAGCAAAACAATCGATGTGCCGCGTATTAAAGAAGCTGTTGAATGCGGTATGACAAGCCTTGGAGAAAATAAGGTTCAAGAGATAATGGATAAGTATGAGCCAATGGGCGAAGGCATTAACTGGCATCTTATAGGCCATCTTCAGACAAACAAAGTTAAATATATAGTAGACAAAGTTGTGCTTATTCATTCTGTTGACAGTGTTAAGCTGGCAGAAGAAATAAGCAAAAGGGCTGTTGCTAAAGGCGTAAATGCAAATATACTTCTTGAACTTAATATGGCTGATGAAGAATCCAAGTTCGGTATTAAACCGGAAGAATGTGAAAATATGGTTAGAGAAATAAGCATTTTGCCTAATATAACCATCAAAGGATTAATGACTGTAGCGCCGGCTGTCGAAAATCCGGAAGAAAACAGGAAATATTTCAGACAAATGAAGCAATTACTTGTTGACATTAACAGCAAAAAAATTGATAATGTTAATATGACTGAACTTTCTATGGGAATGACCGGAGATTACGAAGTGGCAATAGAAGAAGGAGCTACTATTGTCAGAATTGGAACAGGAGTTTTCGGTGCAAGATACTATCCAAATAAAAACTAATTAGGGGGAAAATACAGTGGCAGGCTTATTTGATAAAGTAAGAAATATATTCGGCGGAGAATACGATGATGACGAATATGATGATGAGTATGATGAGGAATACGAAGTGCCTTCAAAAAGCGAAAGGGACATGGACTATTCACCTATAAGACAGTCTTCTCAGTCTTCAAGGGGTATTTCATCAGCTCAGGCCAGAAGAAATACTTCACAGGTAGTAAGCATACATACAAATGTTCAGATGCAGGTTTGCATTGTTAAGCCTGAGTGTTATGAAGATGCTCAGGAAATATGTGATGAGGTAAAGGCCAGAAAACCAGTTGTTGTAAACCTTGAAAAAGTTGAATACCCTATAGCTCAGAGAATTATGGACTTTTTAAGCGGAACATGCTATTCCTTAAACGGTTCTATACAGAGAGTTGCGAATAATATTTTTATAATAGCCCCTGAAAATGTTGATGTGTCAGGCGATTTTAAAGAGGAGCTTAAAACAAAAGGAATTATACTTCCTTGGGTCAGCCAGGGAAAATAATATTTTAACTGGAGAGATATATGCAGAATTTGTTGCTTCAATCAGTGGACAAGTTTTTTGAAGTGCTGTATTTTCTAATACTTATAAGAATATTGCTTTCATGGCTGCCTGGAGTTAGAAATACAGCAGTGGGCGGTATAATATATCAGCTGACTGAGCCTATTTTAGGCCCTGTACGCTCCATGATAGATAATTCACCTATAGGCGGAGGAATGATGCTTGATTTTTCACCGGTTATAGCATTATTTATTATGAAAATTATGTGCAGTATAATAAAAGCTGTTATTATTGCAATACTTTAAGGCTGGGTGATTTTTAAAATGTCTAAATCATCTGGTGTTTTTAGTGTGCGTGCTGAAAATAAAGCCGCTGTTTCAAGGATAAACGATATTATCCAGCAGTGTTTGAAAAAGCGTATTAAAGTTTTTTCATACTTTATAACCCCAGCACAAATGGAAGATGTAATTAAAACCGTACAAACTTACAGGGATGTTAAATACATGGCTTTTGGCGGAAATGACCAGTGCGAAAGACGTATGCTGGGTTTTTGCCCTGATTATATGGATATAAGTCAGAATGATTTCCCTGTTGACGTAATTAAAATAAGCACAAATAAAAAATTTTCTACCGAGATGAGCCACAGGGATTACCTTGGCTCTATTCTTGGTCTTGGCATTGACCGCTCAAAAATAGGTGATATTATTGTTTTTGACGGCAGTGCCCTTTGTTATGTTAAGAAAGAGATTTCAGACTATATTAGTACCAATCTTGTTAAGGTTGGGAGAAACAATGTTTTAACCGAAGTTTTTGATATTGAGAATATTGAGCTTCCGGAAGTTAAAACAGAAGAAAAAAGCTACACTGTTCCTTCTTTACGGCTTGACGCTGTTGCAGGCGGTGCTTTTAATTTAGCCAGAGGAAAAATACAAGACCTTATAGAGGGAGAAAAGGTTTTTATTAATTTTATAACAGAAGTATCGCCATCGAAAAATGTCAGCGCAAGAGATATTATATCTGTCTGCGGATTTGGCAGGATTAAAGTTCTGTCCATAAACGGAAGAACAAAAAAAGACAGAATAAGCATAACAGTGCTTAAATATGTATAAACGGGAGGTATCCTCTTGAACAGTATATACGTTGAAACAAATGATAAAAGGTATCCGATTTATTTTGCCCATGATTTTGACGGACTTGGAAAAGCGGTTGAAGAAAACGGCTTATTAGGAAGAAAGCTTTGCATAATTTCCGACAGCAACGTAAGCAGCATTTATGGAGAAAAGGTAAAAAAAGCTCTGGAAGATTATTTCGAGAGTATTTTTGTATACACATTTAATGCCGGAGAAAAGAGTAAAAATTTAAATACTATTTCTGATTTTTATGAATTCTTTTTAGAAAATCATATTGATAGAAAAACTGTTGTTGCAGCCTTAGGTGGCGGAGTCTGCGGTGATATGGCTGGATTTGCGGCAGCTACATATTTAAGGGGAATTAAATTTATTCAAATACCAACAACTCTCCTTGCTCAGGTAGACAGCTCTGTCGGCGGAAAAGTCGGCGTTGATTTTAAAAACAGTAAAAATATAATAGGCGCTTTTTATCAGCCTGAGTTTGTATACATAAACACCCAGACACTTGACACCCTGCCGGAGCGAGAATTTAACGCCGGCATGGCCGAGGTTATAAAGTACGGGCCTATATATTCCCATGAATTTACTGAGTATATAGTTAATAACAAAAAGTCTGTAGCTCAGAGGGATAAACATGCTTTAGAGCACATAATTAAAAAATGCTGTGAAATTAAAGCGGAAGTGGTTTCTAAAGACGAGAAAGAAGGCGGATTAAGGGAAATACTTAATTTTGGCCATACAATAGGGCATGCCATAGAAACAAAAATGGACTTTTCACTCCTTCACGGAGAATGTGTGGCTTTAGGCATGAATGCTGTTTTTGAAATATGCCTTAAAAGAAATACGGTAAACGAAAATGAATATAAAGAGCTAAAAGAACTTTTGGAGTATTTTAAACTGCCTTTAAATATCAGCAGTATAATGCCGGATGAGGTATACAGCCAAATGTTCTTGGATAAAAAAGTAAAGAATAATCAGCTTAGTTTTGTGCTTCTTGAAAAATATGGAAAGCCTTTTAGCACTACGCAGGTTAATAAAGATGAAATTTACAGCGCTTTAAACGCTGTTTTAAGGTGATAGAATGATTCCAGTTATATTCTCTGCTGTTATACTTACAGTTTTAGACCAGATAAGTAAATATTTAGCCTTGGAATATTTAAAGCCTTTAAAAAGCATTGAGCTTATAAAGGGTTTTATGAATCTTACATTTGTTGAAAACCGCGGTGCGGCTTTCGGTCTGCTTAATGGCGCAAGATGGTTTTTTGTTGCGGTAACAATTGCGGTAACAATTGCGGCTTTTATTTATTTAAAAAAGTACATGCCTGAAACAAAAGAGTATTTTTATGTAAAAATATCTATTGTTCTTATACTTGCCGGCGCATGGGGAAATGCTATAGACAGGCTTATAAGGGGATATGTTGTTGATTATTTTGAAACAACATTTATTTCATGGCCTGTATTTAATGTTGCAGACATATATGTGGTTGCAGGCACAGTTTTACTGGCTTTTATGTTTATATTTGTTATTAAAGACGAGAATAAAAAACAGCCTTAATAAATCAGTTTTAAAGACGGTAATTCTATACTGTATTTTATACAGCGTTGGATAAAGCCGTCTTTTTACGCTGAATAAAAGGTTATTTTATTTTTTATAGAACATATGCTGAAACGGAGTTAATATGGAATATTTTACTGTTTCGCCGGAAAGTGAGGATTCCGGCAAAAGAATAGATGTATACGTATCTCTTTTAAGAGATGAGCTTTCAAGAAGCCAGGTGCAGAAGCTTATTGCAGACGGCAAAGTTACGGTCAATTCAAAGTCTGTAAAGAGCAATTACCGCCTGAGAGAAAAAGATATTGTAGATATTGAAATTCCAGACCCAGAGCCTTTGGAAGTATTGGCTGAAGACATTAAGCTGGATATACTGTATGAAGATGACGATATTATTGTAATAAATAAGCCTCAGGGAATGGTTGTTCACCCGGCGCCGGGGCATTACAGCGGAACGGTTGTAAATGCTCTTTTATACCATTGTAAAGGCAGTTTAAGCGGCATTAACGGAATGTTAAGGCCGGGCATTGTGCATAGAATTGACATGAATACGTCAGGTGTAATTGTCGTTTCAAAAAGCGATGCGGCTCATAAATCACTTGCAGTACAGTTTGCAGAGCACAGTATAAGCCGAAAATATAAAGCCATTGTTGTGGGAAATATTAAAGAAGATAACATTACAGTTGATAAACCTATAGGCAGAAATCCTAAAGTCAGGAAAAAAATGGCTGTTGTTGCTGGTGGAAGAAGAGCTGTAACGCATTTTAGTGTTCTGGAGCGTTTTGGAAGGTATACATTTGTTGAAGCTGAACTTGAAACAGGCAG
Organism: uncultured Clostridia bacterium; assembly: GCA_944380455.1. Lineage (GTDB taxonomy): Bacteria > Bacillota > Clostridia > Lachnospirales > Anaerotignaceae > Neoanaerotignum_A. The sequence continues at coordinate 39,331 of CALWHR010000086.1, read as the reverse complement.
AACGCATCAGATAAGGGTGCACATGGCATCAATAGGCCACCCGCTTTTAGGCGATGATGTTTACGGCAGTGAAAAACAGCCGTATAAGCTTACAGGGCAGGTCCTTCATGCGGCGGTTTTAGGGTTTAACCATCCTATAACAGGCCGGTACGTGGAGTTTGAGTCAGAAGTACCCGAATACTTTAATAATTTGTTGAAAAGATTCAGGAATAATCAGTTCTGAGGTGTTTTATGTATTTAAAAGAAATAGGACTTCATGGTTTTAAATCATTTCCCGATAAAGTACGTCTTGAATTTAATAAGGGTGTTACGGCTGTTGTAGGACCAAACGGAAGCGGAAAAAGCAATATTTCCGATGCCATAAGGTGGGTTCTTGGAGAGCAGAGAGTTAAAATGCTCAGAGGCGATAAAATGGAAGATGTAATATTTGCCGGGACAGATACAAGAAAGCCCGTTGGCTTTGCGGAAGTTTATATTACCCTTGATAATGAAGACGGGATGATACCCCTTAATTATTCGGAAATAACGGTTAAAAGGACCGTGTTCCGTTCCGGTGAAAGCAAGTATACAATTAACGGAACTCCATGCAGGCTTAAAGATATAAACGAGCTTTTTATGGACACAGGTGTAGGCCGCGAAGGCTACTCAATTATTGGTCAGGGTAGAATTGACGAGATTTTAAGTACTAAAAGCGAGGACAGACGCAGGCTTTTTGAAGAGGCTGCAGGAATTGCCAAATACAGGTCAAGACGTCTTGAAGCTATTGGAAAGCTTGAAAACGAGAAAGAAAATCTTTTAAGGGTTGAAGATATTATAACAGAAATTGAAGGAAATCTTGAGCCGCTTCGTATACAAAGCGAAAATGCCGAAAAATATCTTTTGCTTAAAGAAGAACTTAAAAAAAGAGAAATAAATATATTTTTACGGGATATTGACAAGATTGAAAATAAAATTGCCGAGAACGAAAAAAATATTTCCATAACCCAAAATGATATCATTGAAAATGAGAATAAATATAATGCCGATATGGAGCTTTCTGAAAAATCAAAAGCTGAAGAAAGCAATCTTAAAGCATTAATTGAAAGTGCAGAAGAGATTTTAAAATCAGATACCGAAGTTTATCAGGAAAAAAACGGCAGTATACGCCTTTTGGAAGAACAGATATCAAATTATAATGAAAAATTGCAAAAAACAGAAAGTGAATTTAAATCAGCAGGTTTAAAAGCCGAAAAAATACAAAACGAAATTAATGTTTTTAAATCGAAAGAGTCTGCCTGTGATGTTAAGCTCAGCGAAATGCACAGCGAGCTTTCCAAAAAGGAAACGGACTTTGAAAAATTCAGTTCTGATTTAAATGAAAGCGAAGAAAAGCTTAATAAATTTAAAAGCGATGTATTTGAAAAAATGCGTGATTCGGCTGTAATTAAAACTGATATTGAAAACAACCGAATACATTTAAAACAGGCTGAAGATAAAAAACTTCAGATTGAAAATTCATTAAGTGTTTCAAAAGGCAAACTTAAACAGGCGGAAGTGCATTTACTCTCTGTTGAAAAAATGCTTTCTGAAAACAGTGAAAGCTTAATTAAATACCAAAATATAATTGATAACCTTAACAAAGAAAAAATTACGGTAATTTCAAGCCTTGCAAAAGCCGAAGCGGAGCAAAAACAAACCGTATCAAAATACGCAGAAGCAGTATCCAGGCACAAAGTACTTCAGGATATGAAAAATGATTTCGATGGATATTACAGAAGTGTTAAAAGTGTTCTTAAAGAAGGCATAAGAGGCGGCTTAAAAGGAATTGAAGGTGCTGTAGGCGAGATTATAAGCACTGAAGCAAAATTTGAAACGGCTATAGAAACAGCTTTAGGCTCTGCTGTACAGAATATAATAACAAGCGATGAATACAGCGCTAAAGCGGCTATAGAATATCTTAAAAAAGGCGCTCTTGGACGGGCTACATTTATGCCGGTTAATGTAATTAACGGCCGGGAGATAGAAAATAAAAACTTTGTGTTAAATTACATAGGCGTATGCGGAATAGGAAGCGATTTAGTTGTATACAACAGCCGTTATTCAAAGATAGTTTTAAGCCTTTTAGGACGAGTTATAATTACCGAAAATATGGACAGCGCAATAAAAGTATCAGCTTTTACAGGCAGAAAATACAGGATTGTTACTCTTGACGGCGATGTTATTAATCCCGGCGGAGCTATGACAGGCGGAAGCACAGCGAAGAAGGCAACTGGTATTTTCGGCAGAAGCCGTGAGATAGAAGAACTTGAAAAATATATTGCCAATTTAAAAAATGCAGGTGAAATTTTAAAAAGTGAGATAAAAGACCTTTCTGACAGCAAGACAGAAATAGAAGATGAATTAAACGAAATAACACTTAAAATACACAAGCTTAACCTGGAGAAAAACTCTTTAAGTGAAGAAATAAAAAAATCTCAAAACGCAATTGAAGATTATGAGCTTTTAGTTAAAAATAACGAAGAAGAAAAGCTGTTTAACCTTAAAACAATATCTGAAACAGAAAATGCCATAATTTCTTTAACACAAAGGCTTGAAACAGCTGAAAGCGAAATTGAGCAGACAGATAAGGATATTGAAAGCTTCAGGCAGTTTATAGATGAATCAAAATTAAAACGAGACAGCATAATTTCGGATATTACATCTGTTAAAGTATCCATTTCTTCTCTTGAGCAGGAAAGAAACGGAATTAAGGAAAACATAACACGCCTTGAAACTGAGCTGGAAGAAACTAAAAGAGAAAATACAAATTACTGGCAGTTAAAGGAAGAATATGCCAAAGCTGTGGAAATTAAAAAAGCAGAGCTTGAAAGTACAAATATTTTAGTGAAAGAGCTTGAAAGCAAAATTGAAAACAGCCGAAATGAGCTTAAAAAATATGTTTCTAAGAAAAATGAGGTCAGCGGAATAATTGAAAACATGTCTGTTTTTATAAAAAACGGATATGAAACAATATCCAATCTTAAAAACGCTCTTTTTAAGTACGAGACGGCAGTTGAAAACCTAAAGACTGAAAAGAATAAGCTTTTGGACTCTGTTTGGGAGCAGTATGAAATTACATATCATCAGGCCAGTGAAATGCGTGATATTAATTCGGATTATGTATCCGATGAAAAAATGGCAAGGCAGCTTCGTTTGGATATAAAAAATCTGGGAAATGTGAATTTAAACTCTATAGATGAATACTCTAAACTAAGTGAAAGATATAATTTCCTCACAACCCAAAGAGATGACATTAAAAATGCAGAGGATAATCTTTTAAAGGTTATAGACGATTTGGAAAAACTGATGAAAGAGCAGTTTTCAAATCAGTTTGAGCTTATATCCAAAAACTTTAACGAAGTGTTCAGAGAAATGTTCGGCGGAGGAAAGGCATGTTTAACATTGTCGGATTCAAACGACCTGCTTGAAAGCGGTATAGATATTATTGTTCAGCCGCCGGGAAAAACTACTCAAAATATGATGCTTCTTTCAGGCGGTGAAAGGGCGCTTACGGCAATAGCCATTTTATTTGCTATACTAAAAATGAAGCCGTCGCCGTTTTGTGTGCTTGACGAGATTGAAGCGGCTCTTGATGACGCCAATGTTAAAAGATTTGCCAGATATCTTCAGCGGTTTTCAGACACTACTCAGTTTATAGTTATAAGCCACAGAAAGGGCACTATGGAGGCAGCTGATGTGCTTTATGGTGTTACAATGCAGGAAAAAGGCATTTCAAAGGTATTGTCGGTTAGATTTGACGATATAAAAGATACGGAGGTATAAGATGGGATTTTTTGATTTTTTTAAAAACAAAAATAAAACAGAAAATGCTGATGAAAGCAGTATTTTGCAGGAAAACGAAAGTATCGAAACAGAAATAGAAGAATCAGACGAAAATAAAGATTTAGCTACGGATACTGATTTAATTGAAGAAGATGCTGAATCTTACGAGGAATTAAGTGAAAAAGCAGAAGAAGCTGATTTGGAAAGAGCTGTATCAGAAAACGAAAAATCAGAGTTAATTAAAGAAATTGAAGAAACCGCAGGGGAAGCTGAACAGCAGGAAGAAAATGAAGAAAGTACAAAGCTTCAGGAAGAATTTACCGAGGATAATTCTGACAGATGTGAAGCAGCAGAAACTCAAGCAGAACAGACAGCAGAAGAACCTAAAAAGGGATTCTTTGCCCGCCTTAAAGAAGGCCTTGGCAAAACTCGCAAAAACATTCTTGGCAGTGTAGACAGTGTTTTAGGTGCTTTTACTAAAATAGACGAGGACCTTTTTGAAGAATTGGAAGAAGCACTTATTATGGCAGACCTGGGTGTTCAGACAACAATGGATATATGCGATAACCTTAGAAAGCGTGTTAAAAAAGAAAATGTTACAGATCCGTCAAAAATTAAGGATATGCTCTGTGAAGAAATAAGCGCTATACTTACTGAGGACTGTGAAGAAGAATTTGAATTTAAAAAGCCGACAGTTATGCTTGTTATAGGCGTAAACGGTGTTGGCAAAACAACAACAATAGGAAAGCTTGCGTCAGTTTATAAAAAAGAAGGCAAAAGTGTTATGCTGGCTGCGGCAGATACGTTCAGGGCGGCGGCTATTGACCAGCTTATGGTTTGGGGCAAAAGATGCGGTGTTGATGTAATCAGGCATGAGGAAAACTCAGACCCGGCGGCAGTTGTTTTTGATGCAGCAAGTGCGGCTAAAAACAGAAAAACAGATATACTTATATGTGACACAGCAGGAAGACTGCACAACAAGAAAAACCTTATGGAAGAGCTTAAAAAGATTTCCAAGGTTATAGAAAGAGAGTATCCTGAGGCTAATAAAGAAGTGTTCCTTGTGCTTGATGCTACAACGGGTCAGAATGCTCTCCAGCAGGCAAAGCTTTTTAAAGAAGTGTCTGATATTACAGGAATTATACTTACAAAGCTTGACGGTACAGCAAAGGGCGGCATTGTAGTTGCCATTAAGTCAGAGCTTAAAATCCCTGTGCGTTACATAGGTGTTGGCGAAGGAATAGAGGATTTGCAGAAATTCAATCCTGAAAGCTTTGCAAAGGCTCTTTTTGACGCTGAGTAAATTTATTTTGTTTTGTAAAGTAAAAATACTTGACATTTGGCTTTGAATATTGTATCATACTTCCTTGTAAAGTAATTTTGCTTTACATACTAAACAGGGGTCACTGATATGGATGATATTTTGAAGGCCACACTTTTATATGATTTTTACGGCGAACTGCTTACACAAAAGCAAAAGACAATTTTTGAATATTATTACCTTAACGACTGCTCGCTTACCGAGATAGGCGAGGAACTGGGCATAAGCCGCCAGGCTGTGAGGGATTTGCTTAAAAGAACGGAAAATATTCTTTTAGGCTATGAACAAAGGCTAAAACTGGTGGAAAAGTTCGGTATTCAAAAAGAATCTGTGCGCCGGATTAAAAGTCTTGCTCAGGAGATAGAAAAAAGCCGTGCTTTAAGCGGCGAGGCAATAGAAAAAATTGAAGAAATTAAGAATATTGCCGATGAAATTTTGGATTAGGAGGTTTCCTGATGGCATTTGAAAATCTTTCTAATAAACTGCAGGAAGTTTTCAAGCAGCTCAGGGGTAAAGGCAAACTTACTGAAGCCGATGTTAAAGCGGCTATGCGTGAAGTTAAAATAGCCCTTCTTGAAGCAGATGTTAACTTTAAAATAGTAAAGCGGTTTATTAATAACGTGACTGAAAGAGCCATAGGCAGTGAGGTTATGGAAAGCCTTACTCCAGGCCAGCAGGTTATAAAAATAGTAAATGAAGAGCTTATTGAGCTTATGGGCAGTACCCAGAGCAAGCTTACATTTGCAAACCACCCGCCTACAGTTTATATGATGGTAGGACTTCAGGGTGCCGGCAAAACTACTACAAGCGGCAAGCTTGCCGGGCTTTTAAGAAAGCAGGGCAAAAAACCGTTGCTTGTAGCCTGCGACGTTTACAGACCGGCTGCCATTAAACAGCTGCAAGTAGTAGGCAAAACATACGATATACCAGTTTTTGAAATGGGTGACAAGGTTAGTCCTGTTGAAATTTCAAAAAAGGCTTTGGAATATGCCGAGCAGAACAGAAATGATGTTATACTTATAGATACAGCCGGACGACTTCATATAAATGAAGAACTTATGGACGAGCTGAAAGATATTAAAGATACTGTAAAACCGCAGGAAATTCTTCTTGTTGTAGACGCTATGACAGGTCAGGACGCTGTAACAGTTGCAGAAGGTTTTGATGGCCAGCTTGGAATAGACGGTATTATACTTACAAAGCTTGACGGTGATGCCAGAGGCGGTGCGGCGCTTTCAGTAAGAAGCGTTACTAATAAGCCTATAAAGTATATTGGTATGGGTGAAAAGCTTGAGGATTTAGAGCCGTTTTATCCGGACCGTATGGCATCAAGAATACTTGGTATGGGAGATGTTTTATCTCTTATTGAAAAGGCTCAGCAGAACATTGACGCAAAAGAAGCTGCGGAAATGGAAAAGAAGTTAAGGGAAAATGATTTTACTCTTGATGACTTTTTAAGCCAGATGCAGAAAATACGTCAAATGGGTCCGCTTAAAGATTTGCTTGGAATGATGCCGGGAATGAATGCCATTAATATGGACGCTTTAAATAAAGTTGATGCCGAAAAGGAAATGGGTCATGTAGAGGCTATAATCCAGTCCATGACTAAAGAAGAACGCAATAATCCTTCAATACTTAACGGACCGAGAAAAAAACGTATAGCAATGGGAAGCGGACGCTCCATAGCCGAGGTAAACAGGCTTGTTAAGCAGTTTGAAGAAATGAAAAAAATGATTAAGCAGGTATCCAGCATGACTAAAGGTAAAAAAGGAAAGTTTAAATTTCCTTTTAGATAAAAGTTTATTTTCAGGAGGTGAAATGAAATGTCAGTAAGAATCAGATTAAAAAGATTAGGTGCTAAAAAAGCTCCTTTCTATAGAATCGTAGTTGCTGATTCAAGATCAGCAAGAAACAGCAAATCAATCGATGAAATCGGATACTACAACCCAACAACTGAACCAGCAGACTTAAAGGTGGATGCTGAGGCAGCTGCTAAATGGATTGCAAATGGTGCTCAGCCATCAGATACTGTTAAGGCTTTATTAAAGAAAGCCGGCGTTATCAAAGATTGATTTTCTTCTTCCTCAGGAGGATGTTTATGAAAGAATTATTGGAAGTTATTGCAAAAAACCTTGTTGACCACCCGGAAGATGTGGTAGTAACAGAGGTTCAGGGCGAGAAGTCACTTGTTCTTGAGCTTAAAGTAGCACCGGATGATATGGGTAAAGTAATCGGCAAACAGGGAAGAATTGCAAAAGCCATCCGAACAGTCGTTAAAGCGGCTGCTGTCCATGAGGATAAGCATATTGTGGTAGAAATAGTACAGTAAAACGCACATACGTCGACTGTTTAAATAAAAGCCCCGGTTTTTAAATCGAGGCTTTTATTAATATTTAAGTTAAATTGTGTGCGGGCTTAAAAGCCCGCATTTTTATATATTAATAATTTTTAAGGGAGGTTTTTAAGTGGGTTTTTTCTGCATTGGAAAAATAACATCAACACACGGCATAAAGGGAACGATAAAAGTGTTTCCTACAACAGATGATGTAAGAAGATTTGAGCTTCTTAAAGAAGTTATATTTGATTTAAACGGGAACAGGCAGACTTTCACTGTAAACAAAGTTGCGTATCAAAAAAATATGGTGCTTCTTACAGTAAAAGAAATAGATGACATTAACATTGCGGAAAAATACAGAGGCGCAAGCATACTTATACCTGACGAAAAGGCGCTGCCTCTTGAAGAAAATGAATATTACACCCGTGACCTTTATGATATGGAAGTATATACAACTGACGGGGTGCATTTGGGGAAAATTGACGATATATTATTTACAGCGGCTAATGATGTATATGTTGTTAAACGTGATGACAAGCCGAAAAATGATATTTTAATACCGGCTGTAAAAGACTGTATTATTGATGTTAATGTTAAGGAAAACAAAATGACAGTTAAGCTTTTAGAAGGAATGATGTAATATGAACTTTTATGTGCTGACCCTTTTTACTCAAATGATAGATGAGTGCATGAGCTACAGTATAATGGGCAGAGCGCAGAAGGAAGGCCTTATAAGTATTAAAACTGTGGACATACGCGATTTTTCCAATGACAAGCACCGTCATGTAGATGATTATCCTTACGGCGGCGGGGCAGGCATGGTTATGAAACCGCAGCCGGTTTATGATGCCTATAAAAGCCTTAATGTAGATAAAGCCAGAGTTATATACATGACTCCTCAGGGAAAACCCTTTAATCAGGATATAGCCAAAGAGTTGTCCATAGAAGAAAATATTATTATTATATGCGGACATTATGAAGGCATAGACGAAAGAATAATAGAAGAAATAGTTACAGACGAAATATCTATGGGTGACTTTGTGCTTACAGGAGGAGAATTGGCCGCTATGGCTGTTATAGACGCTGTTGCAAGGCTTAAACCTGGTGTATTGGGAAAAGAGGAGTCTTTTATGGACGAAAGCTTTTCAGACGGTCTTTTGGAATATCCGCAGTATACACGGCCGCCGGAATTTATGGGACGTACTGTTCCTCCGGTACTTTTAAGCGGTGACCACGCAAAGGTTGACAAATGGCGTCATGAGCAGTCTTTAATAAGAACTTACAACAAGCGTCCGGATATTTTGGAAGGCATTGAACTTAGCAGAAAAGATGCAGATTTTCTAAAATCTTACATTATCGAAAATAGTACAGACACTAATATTGAATGAGTTATTATAATAGTAGTAAACATGTATCCGGGAAATGATTAAATGGGCAGATATATTGTTTACGGTGGTAAAAAGCTTTTTGGTATTACCGATATTCATGGCAGCAAAAACGCCGCTCTTCCGGTTTTGTGCGGGTGTATTATTAATTCAGGAATAAATGTTATTCGTAACTGTCCAAAAATAACAGATGTTTTTAATACCTGCCATATACTGGAAAAAGCTGGCTGTAAAATTAAATGGGACGGTTCAACTGTTATAGTAGATTCGTCTAAGGCAAGGTTTATTGTAATTGATGATGAATTAACTGGCCGAATGCGTTCTTCCATTATATTTATGGGTGCTTTTTGCGGAAGGTTTAAAAAGGCTGTAGTATCAAAACCCGGCGGATGCAGAATAGGCAAAAGACCTGTTGATATTCATATTGAGGCTTTGGAACAAATGGGGGTTGTAATTACCGAGGGGCTTAACTGCTTTTCATGCAGTGCGGGCAAAATGAAGCCGTGTGAAATTAATTTAAGATTTCCAAGTGTGGGAGCTACGGAAAATATAATGCTGACTGCATCATGTATAAATGGTGTTACCGTAATTAAAAATGCCGCCTGCGAACCTGAGATTGAATGCTTGGCTGAGTTTTTAACTTCTATTGGAGCCGAAACAGTATGTGAAAACGGAAAAATAACTGTTTGTGGAACAGATAAATTTAACAATACTGAATTTTCAATTATACCCGACAGAATTGAAGCCGGAACTTATATTGCGGCATGTGCCTGTGCAGGAGGAGAGATTTTTCTTAAAAATGCTAACGTGTCACACATGAAAAAAGTTATAGAAGTGTTTGAAAAAACAGGTTGTAAAATCTCTTTTTGCGACGGCGGTATTTATGTAAAGTCGTCGGGAAAAGACATAACGCCTCAAAATGTGAAAACAGGTGTATATCCGTATTTCCCTACGGATATGCAGCCGCAGCTTATGAGTGTATTGACATTAGCAAAAGGAACAAGTATTATAAATGAGTCAGTGTTTGAAAACAGGTTTAATCACGCTTTGGAACTAAATAAAATGGGTGCCAATATAGAAATTGACGGATGTGTGGCTGCTATAAAAGGAGTCACAAAACTTGAAGCCTGTGAACTTACAGCTTTTGATTTAAGAGCCGGTGCCGGACTTATTATTGCCGCTCTTACATGTGACGGTATATCTTATGTAAATGGCGCAGAATATATAAAAAGAGGGTATGAAGCTATAGACAAAAGCTTTGCTGATTTAGGTGTTTCTGTTAGATTTGAAAACAGGTGACTGCTTTGAATAAAAATAAATATGAGGATAATACTGAAAAACATATAAAAAGAAATAGACATAAACTGTTTAGCAAAAAAAGAGCGGCCGCAATTTTTGGTGTGCTTTTCTGTGCTGTGCTTTTTATGCTTTCACCGGTATTTACGATTAAGAATATTGAAATAACATCAATGGATAAATATTCAAAAGATGAACTGTGTGAAATGCTTGGCATAAAAGAAGGCACTAATATGTTTTTGTTTAACAGATTTGCGGCATCAAAAGTTCTGAAAAAAGATTATTATGTAGATGACTATGATATATCATATAAATTTCCTGATACTGTCAAAATTGACATTGTTGAAAGAAAGGTAAGGGGGTATGTGCCTTATATGGGTTCATACCTATACATAGATGAGTTTGGACGTGTGCTTGAAATAAACAGTCAAATGTCCTCTGCTCTGCCGGTGGTAACAGGCCTTAAATTTGATACTTTTATGCTGGGTGAAAAAATTAACGCGGAAAACAATGAAGCTTTTGACATTATGGTTAATATTGCCCAGCTTATGAATAAGTATGAACTTCTTGATATTGTAGTTAAAATTGATGTGAGTGATACAAGCAAAGTAACTGCGTATATAAATAATATAGAAGTTAATTTAGGGGATATGTCAAACGGTGACCAGAAAATTCGTACTATGGCAGAAGTAGTTAGGAATTTAGGTCCTAACGACAGAGGTGTTCTTGATTTAAGCGATTTATCAAAGCCGATAGTCTTTAAATACCTTACATGATTGGAGATGTAGTTTTTGATTAAGTTTAAACGTGATGTAGTTATAGCTTCTGCTGTATGCGTATGCGTTGGTTTTTTATCATGTGCTGCTTTGGTAGCGGCGTATACTAAGATGAATGAGTCACAGCTTGACACTATAAGCAGTTTAACTCAGATGTTAAAAAGTGCAGATGATAAAAACAAAGAGCTTATGGATGAGATTGAAGTAAAAAATAAAATGGTTTCGGATTATGAAGATGCTGTTTCAAAGGATAATGCGGCACTTAAACTTATGAAGGAAGAACTTGAAGAAACAAGAATGGCATCAGGTGAAACAGAATTAAAGGGAAAAGGTGTTGTTGTAACGGTAAATGACAGTAAAGCTGATGCAGCAGGTGCATCTTCGGCATCTTTTGTTATTCATGATGAGGACTTGCTTTTATTTGTAAATGAGCTTAACAGTGCGGGAGCTGAAGCAATTTCAATAAACGGACAGAGAATTACATCAAGAAGCTCTATCAAATGCGCCGGCTCTATAATAAATGTAAACGGAGTAAGGATTTCAGCACCTTTTGTAATTAAAGCCATAGGTGAGCCTGAAGTGCTTGAGTCAGCTTTAAGGTTTAAAGGCGGAGTTATAGATTCTCTTTTGCCTTGGGGATTTTCTGTTGATGTAAGCCAGCAGGAAGAAATAGTAATTGAACCCTATAACCAGTCTTTTACATATCAGTACGCGTCAGAAACCGAAAATGAATAGACATAAATAGATGTTTTTTGTTGAAAATATTTTATTTTTGTGACATTAATGAGTTTTTTGCGGTTATAGTCACAAAAAAATTTCTATATTATAATCTTTTAGTTGAATTACGGTTAAAAAAAGGATAGAATATATAATGTAATTTTTATGTTTTCAGGTAATACGAAAAAACTGCGCTATATAATTATAGTATTGGTTTTATTGATTTATACATATAAATTAATTTAAAAATAATTTCTTCTTTTAGAATATATGGGGAGGTAGTGGCTGTGCTCGAATTTGTAAGCCAGGGCAATGCGGCAGTAATTAAAGTAGTAGGTGTTGGCGGCGGCGGTAATAACGCTGTTGACAGAATGATTGAAGACAATATGGACGGAGTGGAGTTTATAGCGGTAAATACTGATGTTCAGGATTTATCAAAATCCAAAGCTCCGACAAAAATACAGATTGGTGAGAAGCTTACCAAAGGTCTTGGAGCCGGCGGCAATCCTGAAATTGGTGAAAAATCAGCTGAGGAGACAAAAGAAGAAGTATCTAAGTCTTTAAGCGGTGCTGATATGGTATTTATAACAGCCGGCATGGGCGGCGGTACAGGTACTGGGGCTGCACCTAAAATAGCTGAAATTTCAAAGGCAATGGGAATACTTACAGTAGCTGTTGTAACTAAGCCGTTTAACTTTGAAGGAAAGAAAAGAATGTCAAATGCTGAAAGGGGTTTGGCAGAGCTTAGAAAAAATGTAGATACTCTTGTAATTATACCTAATCAAAGACTTCTTGCCATTATTGACAAAAAGACAAGCATTATTGACTCATTCAGAAAAGCAGATGAAATTTTAAGACAAGGTGTTCAGGGTATAGCAGACCTTATTTCCAAACCTGGCGTTATCAACCTTGACTTTGCCGATGTAAAAACTGTAATGTCTGGCAAAGGTGTTGCGCATATGGGTATAGGCCATGGAACAGGCGAAGATAAGGCTGAAATTGCTGTTAAGGCTGCTATTCAAAGTCCGCTTCTTGAAACAAAGATTAATGGTGCTAAATATGTGCTTATTAACTTTGCCGGTGATGAAAATCTCGGACTTCTTGAAGCTGATGAAGCGGCTAACCTTATTAAAGAAGCTATTGACCCGGATGCAGAAATTATATTTGGTACAACAATTAATGAGAACCTTAAAGACGAGGTTGTTGTTACTGTTATAGCTACAGGTTTTGAAGATGACATTAAAGGCCTTCCACCAAAGAGTTTAAGAAGTGCGTTTGATTTCGCTGGTTCTGAAAGAAGCCTTAGAGAAAACACAGGGTATGACAGAGCTCCAAGATATGATTATGTCCAAGACGCGCAAGGCAATCAGGAACAGGAAAATCCATCTTCTGAGTACAGACAGGAAGAACCTGCAAGGGAACCTGAAGCAGAAAAACCAAGAAGGTCTGTTTATAACTTTGAAGATGAAGGAGAAATACATATTCCATCATTCCTTCGTAAAAAGTCATAATTTTTAATGCGCACGGTTTTAATAAATAGAAAAATTTAATTTAAACCTGTTTTATTTATATTCTAAAAGAGTAAGCGTGCCGTTTAACCGGCACGCTTAAGTTTTGCTGAATTTTAATTCATAATATTTTACAATGATTAAATTTTAGTATATTATATTATCTAAAAAAGCTTTTGGCAGTTTTAATTTGCCAATTTGTCTGGAGTGGTTTGTATAAATGGAAAATGACAGCAAAAGTGCTGTTAAAGCAGCCAGCTTAATGATGATTATAACTCTTATAGGCAAAATACTCGGCCTTGTAAGAGAAATGTTTTTAGCGGGAAATTTTTCGGTAGGCATGGAAGCCAGTGCCTTTGTAGCTGCAAGCCAGATACCGCGTATATTTTTTGATGTAGTGTTTGCCTCGGCTATTTCCGCAAGCTTTATACCCGTTTTTAATGAGTATATGAAAAAAAGGGGAAAAAAAGAAGCATTTCTTTTATCAAATAATTTTGTTACCCTTATAGGTATATTAACAACAATAATAACTGTTTTAGGAATTATATTTGCGCCGTATCTTACAACGCTTTTTGCAAGAGGTTTTGATGAGCAGACGGCATCTTTATGCACAACTCTTTTAAGGGTGCTTTTCCCTACAACAATATTTACGGGAATTGCGTTTTCATTTGTTGGAATACTTCAGTCAATGGACGAGTTTAATGTCCCGGCTGCTATGAGTATAGCCTCTAACTTGGTTATTATAGTTTATTTTCTGTTTTTTAATGATAGGTTTGGGGTATATGGCTTAACAATAGCCTTTCTTATTGGCTGGGCAATGCAGGCGATTATACAGATTCCGTCTTTGCTTAAAAAAGGCTATAAATACAGGTTTTATATTAACCTTAAAGATGAAGGCTTAAAAAAGATACTTGTTCTTATGCTGCCGGTTATGGTTGGTACATGGGTACAGCCTATAAATCTTGCCATTAACACTAATTTTGCTTCGGGACTTTTCGATGGCTCAGGTGTATCAGCTATTAATTATGCCAATACGGTGTATTCAATAATTATAGGTGTTTTTGTTCTTTCAATAGCAAACGTAATTTTCCCGCGTCTTTCAAGAATGTCTATTGATAAAGACGGTGAAAGTTTCAGTAAAACCATATCAGGAACCCTTGAGGCAATGGCATTTTTGATTATACCAATGACAGTTGGACTTATGATTTTAAGTGAGCCTGTTATTAAAATAATATACCAGAGAGGTAAATTTGATGATTTTGCAACAGAAATTACATCGAGGGCACTTTTTTATTTCTCGCTGGGAATGCCAGGTTTTGGTGTACAGAATATTTTAAGCAGAGCGTTTTATGCAAGACAGAAAGGCAGAATGCCGCTTATAAGCGGACTTATATCAATAGGCGTAAATATAATATTGTGCTTTGTATTAACGGACAGAATGGATGTTGGCGGACTGGCTGTAGCCTCTGCTGTTTCACAAACAGTTGCTGCGGTAATACTTTTTATACCTATGCAGAAGGAAAGCCGAATTGTAACGGGTGCATTGGTTAAAGAAATAATGAAAATGTGCATTTCAGCCGTATTTATGGCTGTTACTGTAATTATAGTTAAAAAAACTGTTGGAGGTTTTTTAAGCGATAGCCTTTTATCAAACATTATTATTGCAGCTGCTTCTGTAGTATCCGGAATGGCTGTTTATGGAATATGCGCACTGATTTTAAAAATTAATTCAATGGGATTTTCCATAAATATGGTTTCCAAAGTTTTAAAGAGAGGTGGTAATTCTTGATAGAAAACAGTATAGTATATGGTTTTTTATCCAAAATAGGTAATTTTATATTGTCATTAATACAAAACAGCGCCTTGGGCAGGATTTTTCTCACACCTAATGAGAATGTTTCGGAATCAAGAGGAAGCATATTTTTTAAAACTTACAGGCTTGTAAGGGGCGTGCTTTGGAAAATATTTGATACCCTTAAAATAACAAAGCTTTTTGAGGGCAGTATATTTAAAATGGTTTTTCTTTGGACTACATTTGCGGTTGTTCTTGCGCCAATAGCGCCAACTATGGTAATTATACTTTTTGCCCTTGCAGGTTTTGGCTCCCTTGCATTAAAGCTTTTGTGCAGTCCTAAGGCAAAGCTTAAATATTATCCGCTTAATAAATATGTATATGTTTTTGCCGCTGTGTATTTTATTTCAATTTTTATATCGGTAGATGTTAAAGGCAGTCTTTTCGGCGGATTACTTACAGTTTTGTTTATAATGTTTTATATGGTAGTAACCAACTGTATAAGGAAGAAAATACAGTTTAGGTCAATGCTGTTATTTATAGTAATTATAGGTGTACTGGTGTCATTTTACGGCTTTTATCAGTTCCTTAATCAAAGCAAATTCGGCGGTGTTTGGGTTGATACTGAAATGTTTGAATCTATTCAGTTCAGAGTATACTCAACTCTTGATAATCCTAATGTATTAGGCGAGTATTTCCTTTTGGTTATACCAACTGCGGTTGCATGCTTTTTTGTTACAAAGAACAATTTAATGCGAGTATTTTACTTTTTGGCAACTGCCGTTATGATGGTATGCCTTATACTTACTTACTCAAGAGGATGCTATATAGGAATTATAGCTGCGGCAGGTGTTTTTCTTGTATTGTTGGACAGAAGATTTATATTGCTTGGAGTTGCTGGTCTTTTGCTGATGCCTTTTGTTCTGCCTGACACAATAGTAAACAGATTTATGAGTATCGGCAATATGGAAGACAGCTCAACATCATACAGGTTTTATATTTATATGGGAACCATACACATGCTTAATGATTACTGGCTTTCAGGTGTTGGACCGGGACAGAGTGCATTTAACAAAGTATATCCGTATTATGGTTATAATGGTATAAGCGCTCCTCATGCCCACAACACATTCCTTCAGGTTATGTGTGATACGGGTATAGCAGGAATAGTACTGCTTTTAGCTGTTATTTATCAATTTTACAAGCTTCTTTTCCGTTCTTATCTTGATACAAAAGACAGAGCAACTAAGCTTTTTACAATAGGTTTTATGTCATCGCTATCAGGATTTTTAGTTCAGAGCTTGTTTGACTATACATTTTATAACTACAGAGTAATGATTTTCTTTTGGATATATGTGGCTTTAGGAGCAGTTGCTACAAGCTATGCTTCACTAAAGGAGGAGTAATTTTGATTAAGGTACTTAATATTATAAGCGACAGTAATATAGGTGGCGCTGGAAAGTGTGTGCTTAATTTTCTTAAATATTACGACAGAAAAAAGTTTTCAGTTAAGGTTATAGTTCCAAGAGGAAGCCTGTTAAAGCCTGAGATAGAAAAATTAAAAACTGATGTTATAGAAGTTGACGGAATAACGGACAAGTCTTTTGATTTAAAGGCAGTTAAAAACTTAAAAAGAATAATAAAACGCCTTAAACCGGATATTGTACACACACATGGCACTATGAGCGGCAGAATTGCGGCTAAAATGTGCGGTGTGAAAATTATATATACAAGACATTCAGTTTTTCCTGTCAGCGAAAGAATAAAAAGGGGTGCAGGACAAAAAGCCAATAAATTTGCCAATGAGTTTTTTTCAGACAGAATAATAGCTGTTGCCGAGGCTGCCAAGGAAAATCTTACAGACGGCGGAATTAATCCGGAGAGAATAGATGTAATTCTTAACGGTGTTGAACCACTTAATGAAGTTTCAGAGGAGAAAAAACAGAAAATACGTGCTCTTTATTCAATATCTCAGAATGATTTTGTAGTAGGTATTTTGGCACGTCTTGAGCCTTATAAAGGACATATTTATGTTGTGGAAGCAGCGGAAATGCTTAAAGATAAAGGAGTACCTGTTAAAGTTATAATAGCCGGAACAGGAAGCTGTGAAGAAGAACTTAAAAATACAATTAAGGCTAAACATTTAGAAGATACGGTAATTATGGCAGGATTTGTAAGCGATGTTCAAGGACTGCTTTCTGTTATGGATGTTCAGGTAAACGCGTCATATGGCACAGAGGCTACAAGCCTTTCACTTCTTGAAGGCATGAGCCTTGGAATACCGGCAGTTGTAAGTGATTTTGGCGGAAATCCGGGAGTAATAACAGACGGTGAAAACGGTTTGATATTTCCGCTTAAAAACAGCACTAAGCTTGCTCTGCTTATTAAAGAACTTTATGAGGATACAAATATGTACAGCAATATGAGCAAACGTGCTAAAGAAATTTTTGACGAAAAATTTACAGCGCAGATTTACGCGCGAAATATAGAAAAAGAATATGAGAAAGTTTTAGAAGGAGGTAAATAACGTGGAACGCAAAAGACGCGGAATAAACTTGTTTGATATAGTAATTATAGTTGTAATCTGTGTTGTTGGATTTGCAGGATATAAATATTTTAATAGAGAAAAAGTAATGGAAACAAAGACCATAAGGTATACTTTTGAATTTGTAGATAACTATGAAGGATTTTCTGAGTTAATTAATGTTGGTGATGAAATAACAGATAATGTAAAGAATTATTATATGGGAAAAGTTGTAGAAGTTAAAGCCGAACCTTATAAAAAGCTTGTTCAGGACAAAACAACGGGAACATATAAAGAAACTGTTGTTCCAGGAAGGGAAAGAGAACTTATAACTGTTGAAGCTAATGTTACCGAAAGCGGCTCAGACCTTAAAGTAAATGGATATTATACAGTTAAAGTCGGCCTTGAAGTTGCAGCTAAAGGCAACGGATATGCCGGCAGAGGCTATATACTTAACATTGAAAGATAAGGAGGTTTAAAGATGAAGTTTTTAGATAAAAAAGGAAAGCTTTTCGGTAAAATAAATATAATTGATTTTTGCGTTATTATAATTATTATAGTGCTTGCGGCAGGAGCTGTTTATAAGTTTAAGTTTATGGATAAAACAAGCAACAATACAGCCATGCAGCCTGTAACATATACTGTAAAAGTAGAGAAAGTTCGCAGTTATGCACTTGACAATATTGAAGTAGGCGATATACTTTTTGATAAAACAAGCGGAAACGCCATTGGCACAATATCAAATGTTGAAAGTGAGCCGGCTACTGATTATGTAGAAATGGATGATGGAAGCATAGTAAAAGGCAATGTTGAAAACCGTATTAATATTATACTTACAGTAGATGCAGATGCAGTTAAAAATGAATCAGGATATTTTGTCAACAGAACATATGAGCTTTTAATCGGTTCTCAGAAAAAGTTTATGACTAAGTATTTTGAGTGTGACGGTTATATAAACTCTATTCAAGAGTAAGGTGAGCTGAAAATGAAAAAGCAATATTCTATATTAATGGCTTTAAATGGCCTCGATATTGGCGGAGCGGAAACACATGTTGTGGAATTGAGCAAGGAACTTTCGCGATTGGGTTACAGGGTTGTTGTGGCATCAAACGGCGGTGTATACGAAAAGGAACTGGCAGCATGCGGAATAAAGCATTACAAGGTGCCTATGAATAAAAGAAGCCTGCCAAGAATGTTAAAGTCGTATTTTCTGCTTAAAAAAGTAATCCGAAAAGAAAGAATAGATATTGTTCATGCCCATGCCAGAATACCCGGTTTTTTATGTGGTCTTTTGAAAAAGAAAATGAATTTTACTTTTGTTTCAACAGCACATTGGGTTTTTGATACTCATGGAGGACTTAAATATCTTACAAACTGGGGTCAGAAAACAGTTGCAGTCAGTGATGATATAAAAAAATACCTTATTGATAATTACGGAGTAAAAGAAGATAATATATTTGTAACTATAAATGGTATAGATACTGAAAAGTTTTCACCAGAGCAGGATTTTTCTGATTTTGCAAAAGAGTTTGGTTTAAATGAAAATGAAAACAGGCTTGTATATGTAAGCCGAATGGATGAGGACAGAGCCTATGCCGCAAAACTTATAATTAATATAGCGCCGAAACTTAGCAAGGCTATACCTGATTTAAGAATTATTATTACAGGCGGAGGAAATGTTTTTGATGAGCTTAAAAAGCTTTCTGACGATGTAAACCGCTCAATAGGCAGAAAATGTATAATAATGACAGGTGCAAGAACAGATATTAATAAAATAGTGGCATCTGGAAAGGTATTTGTAGGTGTAAGCCGTGCCGCTCTTGAAGCAATGGCCGGTGAAAAACCTGTTATACTTGCAGGAAACGAAGGTTACTTGGGACTTTTTAATGAGGAAATATTTGAAAAGGCTGTTGACAATAACTTTTGCTGCCGTGGATGCGAAATGTCATCTGAAGAGAGCCTGTACAGAGATATTGTTTATGCGTTTAACAGTATTGACGATGACGAAAGAAAACGTCTTGGCAGATATGGCCGAGAAGTTATATTTAAGTATTATTCTGTTAATAAAATGGCCAATGACTGCATAGATGCCTATAAAGCTGCATTAACTGAAAAGAAACAGAGAAAATACAAAGTGCTTATGAGCGGATATTACGGCTTCAGCAATTCCGGTGATGATGCTATATTAATTTCTATTTATTCAAACATAATTAAATCAGGAAGAAATATTAAAGTTACAGTACTGGCTAATAAACCGGAGCAGACAGCTGAAAAATACGGTGTAAATGTTACTTACAGGTATAATGTGTTTAAGGTTGCATGGGCGATTTTAAATTGCGATTTGCTTATAAGCGGCGGCGGAAGCCTTCTTCAGGACAGGACAAGCACTCGTTCTTTGATTTATTATCTTTCTATAATAAAAATGGCTAAAATGTTCCATAAAAAGGTTATGCTTTATGCCAACGGAATAGGCCCAGTTGAAAAAGAGCGCAACCGACGCCTTGTAAAAAGAGTTGTCAGCCGTGCTGATTTGATTACATTAAGAGAAGAAAATTCCCTTGATGAGTTAAAACGCATAGGTGTTAAAAATAGGAATGAAATAGTTACCGCTGACCCGGTGTTTTCTATGGAAAGTGTAAGCAGCAAGGAGGCTGAAAGTGTTTTTATTTCTTCCGGTATCCCGCTTGATAAGCCGGTAATAGGTGTTTCAGTAAGAAACTGGAAGGATATAGACGGATTTTTGAAGGATACAGCTGAATTCTGTGACAGAATATATGATGAGCTTGGAAGAAATATAGTGTTTATACCTATGCAGATGCCGTCAGATGCAGCTGTAAGTGATAAAGTAAGGAAAATGATGAAACGACCTTCATATATGCTTTCTGCAGACTGCACTCCAAAGGAGATTATGGGTGCTATAGGATTAATGGAAGCTGTTGTAAGTATGAGGCTTCATACTTTAATATTTGCGGCAAACAGAGCTGTACCTATGCTTGGGTTTATATATGACCCTAAGATAGAATATTATCTTAATCTGTTTAAAATGCCTTCCGGCGGTGATATGAAGAATTATGATATGCAGACGGCTTTTGACAGTTTAAAAGACCTTATAGACAACAGGCAGCAGTACAGCGACAGTTTAAAAGAAATATCCGATATAATGAAGAAGCGTTCTGAAGATAATGTCAGGTATATGCTTAAATTGCTTGACAGATAAAAGGCGGGGTTGGTGTTTTTATGAATGATGTAGTGAAAATAATGGGCGTTCCCTTTGATACTTCAGGGATGAACGGAGCTGTAAGAAAAATAATGTGTTATTTTGATGATGGAGGAGAGCATATTATATGTACGCCAAATCCTGAAATAGTTATGGAAGCTCAAAAAGATAAAACACTTTTTGGTATTCTGCTTGCAGCTGACCTTGTAGTTCCAGATGGTGTTGGCATTGTTTGGGCATCTAAATTTTCTAAAAACAAGCTTAAAGAGCGTGTTTCTGGCTATGACTTATGTCTAAAGCTTTTTGAAAAAATGAAAAGTACAGATAAAACAGTTTATTTCTTTGGCGGAAGTCCGGGAGTTGCCGCAGAAGCTGCTAAAAAGATGATGGCAAAATATAAAGGGCTGAAGATTGTAGGCTGCAGAAACGGATATTTTACTCCTAAAGACGAAAGTCAGATTTTAGCAGACATAAGAAACGCTTCACCGGATTTATTATTAGTTGGTCTTGGCTCGCCTAAACAGGAAAAATGGATATACGATAACCTTAGATTTACAGGAGCAAAAGCTGCCATTGGTGTCGGGGGAAGCTTTGATGTTATGGCAGGAAATGTAAAAAGAGCGCCTAAGATATACAGAAAATTTGGTCTTGAGTGGCTTTACAGACTGATAAAACAGCCTTCAAGATTTAAAAGAATGATGAAATTACCTAAATTTGCCATTCTTATTATTTTAAAAAGAAACGTAAAATAATCAGGGGGATGCTGAATTGGTTTTAACCAACAGGCATCCCTTTATTTTATTTTAAGGAGACGGTAGTGTGAAAATTAAGCAAAAAAGCAGCTTTTTAATGCTGGCAGCTGGCATTTTTTTTATAGCTGTATCTGTAATGGTTTTTTTTGAGCCTAATGACATAGTTGTAGGCGGATTTTCAGGTTTGGGGATTATAATAAACCGCTCAATAGGAATACCTGTATGGATGTCCAATATAATTTTAAATATACCTTTATTTTTAGCAGGATTAAAAGTATTAGGCAGAAAATATATATTAAAAAGTGCAGTTTGTGCATTTGCACTTTCAGCGGCATTTAAAATAACAGGGTTTATTCCTGAATTTGAAGGAGATATTGCGCTTATAGCTGTTTATGGCGCGGTATTTGACGGTATTGGTACAGGCTTGGTTTTAAGAAGTATGTCAAGTACAGGCGGAGTAGACCTTCTGGCAAGCATAGTGCATAATAAAAAGCCATATTTGTCTCTGTCAGCTATAATGTTTGCGGTAAACTCTGCAATTATATTAATCGGCTTTTTTGTTTTTGGAGCTCAAAAGGCGCTTTATGCTGTAATTTCTGCTTTTATATCTGGAAAAATAGTAGGAATTGTGCTCGATGGACTTTCTTTTTCTAAAGCAGCAGTGATTATTTCGGATAAAAGTATTGAAATTGCTGAAAGCTTAATGCAGAATATAGAGCGCGGAGTAACTTCGTTTAAAGCAAACGGTATGTATACAGGCAGTGAAAAAAGTGTGCTGCTATGCGTTTTTGGCCATAAGGAAACAGCTGTTGTTAAAGGTATTGTCTACAGTATAGATGCAAACGCTTTTGTGATTGTTGCTGATGTTAAAGAAGTATTGGGTGAAGGATTTAATAATATCAAGTATTAAAATGGATTGGTAATTTTTTTATATGTGTAAAATGACAATAATTATTAATTCACATACTAATTGAACAATTAAAGAAGTCGATTTTTAGAGAAAAAAATATTAATTTTAAAATTTTCAAAAAAATTGTCTTTTTTTTATAGATTATTTTTAAAGTTTTTGGTATTATGTTATAAAGCAGTGTGGAAATATGGTTAAATTGGCTAAAGTGATTTTTTTAGAAAGTGTTTTTACATTAATTGTTAAATTTTCACAAATAAGTTTCTGTTTTATATGAAACAAGGGCGTTTTAAATGATATGCCTGCAGTTAATATGTGAATTGCAATTATGTGTGTGTATGTTATTAAAAGGACGGGGTGAAATTTATGATTTCAAATCAAATTTTACAAAGCACTATTGACGGACTCAAAAATATCACAAGAAAGGATTTAAGTGTTATTGAAAAAGAAGGGAAGGTAATTGCTACAACAGAAGAAGAAATGACAGGCGGGCAGCTGGATGGAATTAATGACTTTGTTGGTTCAGCCGCTGAAAGCCAGATGGTTTCAGGCTACCAGTATTTTAAGGTATACGATAATGGTGTGCCTGAATATGTTGTACAGGTTAAAGGCGATGACGAAGAAAGCTACCGCATTGGTAAAATTACTACATTCCAGATACAAAGCCTTCTTGTAGCTTATAAAGAAAGATACGATAAAGATAATTTTATTAAAAACCTCCTTCTCGACAATCTTCTTTTGGTTGATATATACAGCAGAGCTAAAAAGCTCCATATAGAAAATAATGTAAGAAGAATAGTTTTCCTTATTGAAACAAATATTGACAAGGAAATGAATATTGTTGAAATGGTAAGGAATATTTTCCCTGCTAAAACTAAGGATTTTGTTACAGCTGTTGACGAGCATTGTATAATACTTGTTAAGGAAATGCGTGAAAAAGAAGCAACTGAAGAAATAATGAAAACAGCTAAAACGATTTCCGATACCATAAGCGCTGAAACTGGCAGCAAAGTGTTTATTTCAATAGGTACTGCCGTAAATGACCTTAAAGATGTTTCACGTTCTTATAAAGAGGCTAAAATGGCTCTTGAGGTAGGCCGTATATTTGATTCCGAAAAGAACATTGTTAATTATGAACAGCTTGGAATCGGCAGACTTATTTATCAGCTTCCTCTTCCGCTTTGCAAAATGTTTATAAGGGAAGTTCTTCATGGTCTTACAATAGATGACTTTGACGAGGAAACTCTTACTACAGTAGGAAAATTCTTTGAAAATAACCTTAATGTTTCTGAAACATCAAGACAGCTCTATATCCATAGAAATACGCTTGTTTACAGACTTGATAAGCTTCAGAAAATGACAGGCCTTGATTTAAGAAACTTTGATGACGCCATTATATTCAAAATTACGCTTATGGTAAGCAGATACATGCTTTTTATGGAAAAAATGTCTTATTAATTAATAAGACAGGAAAGGGAGTATTAGATGATTACCATTAATAACGTATCAAAGATTTACCCCAATGGTTCACAGGCGGTAAAAAATATATCCTTGCAGATTGAAAAAGGCGAGTTTGTATTTATTATCGGCTCAAGCGGCTCAGGTAAATCAACTCTTATTAAAATGCTTATGAAGGAGCTTGACCCTTCCAGCGGCGAGATTATAATAAACGGAATAAATACAACTAATATGAGCAGAAGCCAGATTCCGTATTTAAGAAGAAACTTAGCGATAGTATTTCAGGACTTCAGGCTTTTGCCTAAAAAGACTGTATACGAAAATGTAGCTTTTGCAATGCGTGTTACAGAGGCTTCATCAAGGCATATAGCAAGAAATGTACCTACGGTGCTTTCTCTTGTTGGACTTCAGAATAAATCAAGGGCGTATCCTAACGAGCTTTCAGGCGGTGAACAGCAAAGAACAGCTCTTGCCAGAGCTATTGTAAACAATCCGCCTATACTTATAGCAGACGAGCCTACAGGTAACCTTGACCCTGAAACAGCATGGGATATTATGTATTTGCTTGACGAAATTAACAAAAGAGGGACAACAGTTGTTGTAGCTACTCATGCCAGCGATATAGTGGATGAAATGCAGAAAAGAGTTGTTATGCTTAATCATGGAAATATCGTAAGAGATGTAGAAAGAGGTGGATATTTCGATGAAGCTTAGTTCTTTTAGGTATTACATACGCGAGGGTATTTCTGGTTTGTTAAGAAACAGCCTTATGACTGTAGCCTCAATAGCGACAGTTGCTGCTTGTATTTTTATTGTTACGGTTTCATGCTGTATAATAGGCAATCTTCATTCAATGCTTAAACAGCTTGAAAGCGATATTGGAATAGTTGTTTTTCTTGATGATGACGCAGATTCAGATTTAATCAGTAAAGTAAGTGATGAGCTTAACCAAATTGACCATGTTACTTTGGTAACCTATATTTCACCTCAGGAGGCTCTTGATGGACTGAAAGAAGAATGGGATGCTGATGATATTTTAAGCGGATTTGATGGGGAAAATAATCCGCTTCCGCATTCCTTTGAAGTTTCTATTGACAGTATAGAAAATCAGGCTGGTATCCTTGATTCAATAAATCAGATTGACGGCATAAGGAATGTAAAAAATGCTCAGGCTGCTACAGATGTACTGCTTAAATTAAACAAAGTAATTAGTATTGTAGGTATACTTGGTATAGCTATACTTGGAGTTATATCTGTAGTTATTATTACTAATACAATTAAAATTTCTGTATATAACAGAAGAACAGAAATTAATATTATGAAATATGTCGGTGCTACTGACTGGTTTATACGCTGGCCGTTTGTTGTGGAAGGCATTGTAATAGGTATTGTAGGCGCTGCCGTGCCGCTTATAATTTCATGGCCGCTTTACAGCAAATGTGTGTCATTGGCTTATGAGCATTTTTCAATACTTACAAATATTGCTTCATTCCTTGGAAGTTATGAGATATTCTCAAAAATTGTTCCTTTGGGTCTTGTTGCAGGTATAGCTTTAGGTGTTCTTGGAAGTGTTACTTCTATACGTAAGCATCTTAAAGTTTAATAGTGTTTTGTTTGAATAGGGATTTATAGTTGGCAAAAGGGGCGTAATTGTATTGCGCCCCTTGATTTAGTAATAAATTACTGGCAGACAAAATATAAATTATTATCAATATTTAAGGAGCAATTCAAATGAATAAAAAAAGTTTCTATGGCGGTGTTATAACAGGCGTACTGTCGTCGGCTGTAGTATTTGGCGTTTTAAGCTTTGCCAGTGCAGGTATCATGGCAAAAAACAGGGAAACATTTTCTCAGGATAACAAGCTTACATATATTTCTTCTTTGCTTAACCGGTACTATGTTGATGAGGTTGATAACGATAAACTGATTGAAGGCGCTTGTGCAGGTCTTGTTAATGGAGTAGGTGACCCATATACAACTTATTTTTCTGCTGAGGAAACAGAGGAGTTTATGAGCGCTACAAACGGTGAGTTCTGCGGTATAGGAGTAGGTATTTTATACAATAATCAGGAAAAGACCGCTACAATATCCTATCTTATGGATAAGAGTCCCGCAGGGGATGCCGGTGTCCTGCCCGGTGACGAGATAATTAAAGTAAACGGCAAAAGCACTCTGGAAATGGACCAGGATACTATAGTAAACAATGTACGCGGTCCGGAAGGCACAACAGTAGAGATTACAGTTTACAGGCAGTCGGATGATAAGGAATATACATTTGAAATTACGCGAGCTGAAATAGATATTCAAAGTGTTGCCGGAGAAATGCTGGATAATAATATAGGCTATATTTACATAAGCGGTTTTAAGGCAAATACATACGACCAGTTTATGGAATGTTATAACAACCTTGTTTCACAGGGAATTAAAGGACTTATTCTGGATGTCAGAGATAATCCGGGCGGACTTTTGGATTCAGTTGAAAAAATAGCAGACGAGATTATACCGGAAGGCAATGTTGTTTATACCATCGATAAAGAAGGCAACCGGAAGGATTTTAATGCAGATTCGGAATACATTGATATTCCTCTTGTTATGCTTGTAAACGGCAACAGTGCCAGTGCTTCTGAAATACTTTCCGGAGCAGTTCAGGACAGGGGCAGAGGAAAGCTTGTGGGCACACAGACATTCGGCAAAGGCCTTGTGCAGAACCTTTACAGCATACCTGACGGCTCATCTGTTAAAATTACAATAGAGAAGTATTATACTCCTAAGGGTGTATGTATTCAGGGTGTTGGCATTACACCGGATTATGTTGTTGAAAGGTCAGATGATTTGCCAAGCGTTCTGCTTCTTGACCATGAAGAAGATACACAGCTTATTAAAGCTATTGAAGTATTAAGTGAAGAAATGAAATAATTATTAATTCCTGCGGTTTCTTGCAATAATATTTGTAAGAAGCCGCTTTTTAGTTTAAAATATATATGTCAGTATCCGGTTTAATACTTTTATGAGGTGAAAAACATGAGCATACAAAAGATAATAAAGCAAATTATAAAATATGCGCTTTTGGTTTTTGTAATTGCATCAGGCGGTGTTTTGATAATTAACGGGTATATTAAAAAAACATCCGAAAAATGGATATTATCTATAGATGAAGCCAAAGAATTAGAAAATACAGACTGCATACTTGTTTTAGGAGCAGCTGTAAGAAATAACGAAAGGCCAAGTGATATGCTTAATGACAGACTTGAAACAGGAATTGAGTTATATAACATTGGTGTTTCTGACAGAATTATAATGAGCGGTGATCATGGCAGAAAGGACTATGATGAGGTTAATGTAATGAAGGACTTTGCTTTAAAAAACGGCGTACCTTCGGAAAATGTGTTTATGGACCATGCAGGATTTTCTACATATGAAAGCATGTACAGAGCCAAAGAAATTTTTGAAGCAGATAAAATAGTAATTGTATCACAGAAATATCATTTATACAGAGCTGTTTATATTGCCCGCACCCTTGGCATTGAGGCATACGGTGTGCCTTCTGATGTGCGCATATACAAAGGTCAGAGATACAGAGATATTAGGGAAGCTGCCGCAAGGGTAAAGGACTTTTTTAAGGTTATATTTAAGCCTGAGCCTACTTATTTGGGTGAAGCAATACCTGTAAGCGGAAACGGTGATGTGACAAATGATAAATAAAAATTTTTACCGGCAATATTATTTAATTTGCTGGTTTTAAAACAAAAAAACATATATTATAGACGATAGATAAAAAATTTGTTATTATTAAAGTTAGTGATTTGCGGCTTTATATTATTTGTTAACAAAAATAATAGTAAAAGAAAGGACAATTTTATTTTATGACATCCATTGTAAATTTGCTTATTTTAGCCTTGCAGATACCGGCTGTTTTATTTGCCACAACTCTGCACGAGTTTTCAAGAGCGGCGGTTTCTACAGCTTTAGGTGATAAAAAACCTAAAAACGAGGGACGTCTTACATTAAATCCCTTTAAGCACTTTGAACCGGTTGGGTTTATACTTATGTGGGCAACAGGGTTTGGCTGGGGCAAACCGGTTGAAACAAGCCCTATGTTTTATAAAAACAGAAAAAGAGATACTCTGATTACTGCCGTTGCTCCAACAATTATTAATTTAATTGCGGCTTTAGCAGTTTCAGTAATTTATAATTTAGTTCCCCTTGGTGAAATGGGTATTGCTGGAACACTGATTTCATATCTTCTGGTTTCAATTAAGCAGTATAATGTTTATATAGCAGTATACAATATTGTTCCTGTTTCGCCTATGGACTGCGTTAAAGTTCTCTCATGTGTACTGCCTGCTAATTCATATTTTAAATACCTTCAGTACGAAAAAATAATTCAGATGGTATTTTTGTTGCTGCTTTTTATGGGTTACACTGATTTTATAATAAACCCTATAGTCAGCATTTTTATGGCTGTATTATAATTAAAAATAGGCGGTGTAGATTTAATGGAAAATATAACTCTCAGGCTGGAGAATTTTGAGGGACCGCTTAGCCTTTTATATCATTTGGTAGAAAAAAACAAGGTTGATATTTACGATATACCTATTGCCGAAATTACAAGGCAGTATATGGAAGTTATATATAATGCAGAAAACATGGATATGGACATAATGAGCAGTTTTCTTGTTATGGCTTCTACTCTTATGGAAATTAAATCCAAGCTTCTCCTTCCAAAGGCTCAAAGCAGTGACAGTGATGAGCCTGACCCAAGGGCAGAGCTTGTTAACAGGCTTATTGAATATAAAAAATACTGTGAGTTTGCTAAGATGCTTAAAGAAAATGAAAGTATATATTCTCAAAGACTGTATAAAGAACCTGATAAGGCATTAAGTGAGATTAAAAAGGAATATTCAGATGATATCAATTCATTTATGAACGGAGTTACATTTGACGACCTGATTAGTGCCTTTAAAACTGTTATGGAAAGGAAAGATATGAAAACCGATAAGATAAGGAGTGGTTTTAAATCTGTTTCCCATGATGAATTTACAGTTGAGGAAAAAATAAGCTATCTTAAAGAACTTTTATACTTAACACCTAAAATGCGGTTTAACGAAATTTTTTCAAGAGATACAACAAAAGCAGAAGTGGCTGTTACGTTTTTAGCTCTTTTGGAGCTTATTAAAACCGGTTTTATGATAATAAGTCAAAATATAAATTTTGGTGATATTATTATTACCAAAAACCAGGATGTGTTTTAATGAAAATTGAAGATATGGAGTCTGTTATTGAGGCAATGCTGTTTGTTTCAGGTGCAGAAGTGCCGCTTTCAGAAATAGCAAATGCCTTGAATATGGATAAATCAACTACCAGGGCTGTTATTAGGTCTTTGGCAGATAAATATTCATCTCAAAAAAGAGGAATACGTATTATAGAGCTTGACAACAGCTTTCAGATGTGCTCTGCACCGGAGTGTTTTGAGTATGTTTCAAGTCTTTGCAAAATACCAAGACAGCAGTTTATGACACAGGCGCTTTTGGAAACTTTATCTATTATCGCTTATAAACAGCCTGTTACAAAGGCTCAGATAGAGGAGATACGAGGTGTAAATGCTGACCATGCTGTAAACAGGCTTGTGGAAAGAGGACTGGTGTCTGAAGTCGGCAGGCTTGATGCGCCTGGAAAGCCTTTGCTTTTTGGTACAACTAAAGAGTTTTTGCGGTATTTCGGGTTAAGGTCGCCTAAAGACCTGCCGGTTTTGGAGGAACTTGGAGGTACTGTAACTGAAAATGCGGATGTTCAAAATAAGGAGGAATGATAATATGTATACATGCGTAGTTATCAACGAAAAAGATTCTGTTGCAACTGTAACATCACCTGTTAAAGCAGGCGAGGATATAAGGTACAGGATAAAGGGAAATGACTTTTGCATTAAAGCCTGTACAGATATACCTCTTTATCATAAAGCCGCACTAAAAGATATTAAAAAAGGTGAAGTTATATATAAATATGGCTGTAAGATAGGCTATGCCCTGAAAGATATAAAGGCTGGCGAACATGTTCATACATCAAACCTTGACAGTAAAATGATATAATATCTTTGGAGGTGCTTAAAATGAAATTCAAAGGATTTAGAAGGCCTGACGGACGAGTTGGAATAAGAAATCATGTTCTTGTTCTGCCATGCTCGCTCTGTGCCAGCGAAACAGCAAGATTTATTGCCAGCCAGGTGCCTGGTGCTGTATATATACCTAACCAAGGCGGATGCGCTTTATCAGCGGCAGACCTTGAGCTTACATACCGAGTGCTTTCAGGCTTTGCAGCTAATCCGAATGTATACGGCACGGTTGTTGTAGCCAATACATGCGAGAATGTTCAGCCTGACGAGCTGATTAGAAGGATAAAAGAAAAAACAAACAAGCCAGTTGAAAAAGTTGTTATCCGTGATGCAGGCGGAACAATTAAGGCGGCGGAGTTAGGTGTTAAATATGCAAGCCAAATGAGCCGCGATGCTTCATGTGTTGAAAAAGAAGATGCTGATATTACAGAGCTTATACTGGCCACAGAATGCGGCGGAAGCGACCCTACAAGCGGTTTGGCAGCTAATCCTACATTAGGCGAAGTAAGTGATAAAATAGTGTCTTTAGGCGGTACAAGCATACTTTCTGAAACATCGGAGCTTGTTGGTACAGAAGATATTTTAGCTCCAAGATGTGTAAATGATGAAGTGGCCGAAAAACTACTTGGCATAATTAAAGACAACGAGGATTATTTTGAAAGACTTGGCGAAAGTCTGCGTGACGGCAACCCTTCGGCAGGAAACAAAGAGGGCGGTCTTACAACTCTTGAAGAGAAATCTCTTGGCTGTATACATAAAGCGGGATATTCTCCAATTACTGAGGTTTATGCTTACGGAGAGATGGTTGATAAAAAAGGTCTTGTAGTAATGGATACGCCGGGTCAGGACATAGCTTCAATTGCGGCTATGGTAGCAGGCGGAGCACAGGTTGTTATATTTACAACTGGAAGGGGTACTCCTACGGGAAACGGAATTGTACCTGTAATTAAAATTACAGGCAACTCAGAAACAGCATCCCTTATGGAGGACAATATAGATTACGATGCCAGCGGAATTATTTCAGGTGAAAAGACAATAGAAGAAACAGGGACAGAGCTTTTTGATATACTTATGCAGGTTGTTAACGGCCGTCAAAGCAAGGCAGAGTCATTAGGCTTTAATGATATGTCTATGGCAAGAAAATGTAATTTTTGTTAATTGCTGATATTTACTGCTTAGGCGGAATACCATAGTATTCCGCCTTTTAAATGAATTCAGGCATTGAGGGTTGAAACAAAACAAAATCGGAGGTGCTTATAATGAATTTCGAAAATGAAGCTAAAGAATCTATACTTCAGTGCAGTCCTGAGGTAATGTTAGATAAAGCAGAACCCTTTTTAAATCTTATGATGCGGTATAAATGCGCTATTATGGAGGTTGAAACTAAGCTTAATGTTTTAAATTCTGAATTTTCTCTTAATCATAACCGAAATCCTATTGAGTCAATAAAAACAAGGCTTAAAAAACCAGCCAGCATTATTGAAAAAATGAACCGCAGAGGTTTTGAACTTAATGTAGAATCTATTGAAGAAAATCTTTTTGATATTGCCGGAATAAGAGTTATATGCTCTTTTGTAGATGATATATACACAGTTGCAAATCTTCTTATTAATCAGGATGATATAAAGCTTATAAGAATGAAGGATTACATTAAAAATCCTAAAGAAAACGGATATAGAAGCCTGCATTTGATAATTGAAGTGCCTATTTTCCTTTCAAACGAGAAAAAATACATGAAAGCTGAAGTGCAGTTAAGAACCATAGCCATGGATTTCTGGGCAAGCCTTGACCATAAGCTCAGATATAAACAAGACCTTGAAAATCCTGAAGACATAGCCGGAAGGCTTAAAGAATGTGCTGTGCTTTGTACAGATTTGGACAAGCGTATGCAGGATATAAGAAATGAAATTGACAACAAATAATTAATTTGTTTTAAAATAAATAAAACCAATCCGCCATAATATTTATTATAAAATATTATGAGGTGGTATTGTGAGATTTTTAGTAACGGTTTTAATTATAGCCTTAACATTTTCCCAAAGTGTTTTTGCCAAGACGGATGAACCTAAAGTATATGCTCAGGGCGCTGTTTTAATGGATTTTAAAACAGGCCGGGTGCTTTGGCAGAAAAACATGGATGAAGAATTGCCTATGGCCAGCACAACTAAAATTATGACGGCTATACTTGCCCTTGAAAGCGGAAAACTTGAAGATGTAACTGTTGCTTCATCAAGGGCGGCATCTGCGCCTCAGGTTAAAATGGGCATAAAAAAGGGAGAAAAGCACAGACTTTATGATTTGCTGTATCCTCTTATGCTGATGTCAGCCAATGATGCGGCAATAGTTATAGCAGAGCATATAGGAGGTTCTGTAGAAGGCTTTGCCGAAATGATGAATGAAAAAGCCAAAGAGATAGGTGCTTTAAATACCGAGTTTGTTACACCAAACGGACTTGATGAAGGCAATCACCATTCTACGGCCTATGATATGGCTCTTATTGCAAGATATGCTTTAAACAACAGTGATTTTGTTGATATAATAAATACACCGGAAATTACTATACCTTTAAAAAACAGTGATGAAAAAAGCTATACGTTTAATAATAAAAACAGACTTTTAAAGGAGTATGAAGGTGCAATAGGTGTTAAAACAGGCTTTACTGGAAAAGCCGGAAACTGTTTTGTAGGTGCTGCCGAAAGAAACGGCATGGAGCTGATATCAGTTGTATTGGCAAGTGGCTGGGGAAATGCCGGCAAAGAGCGCAAATGGAGCGATACAAAAAACATACTGGATTATGGATTTGAAAATTATAAAATCACAAAAATAATAGGTGAAGGTACAAACACTGGAAAAGTGACTGTGCTAAAATCAAAAGAAGGGTTTGTAAATACTGAAATAGCTGAAAGCGGCTTTGCATGTGTTACAGAAGAGGAACTAACTGGTATTAAAACAGTAGTTAATTTAAAAAAGAGTGTTGAAGCACCTGTTAAAATAAATGATGTCCTCGGCACGGCTTCAGTTTACACACAAAACGGTGAGCTTTTGTTTGAAACAGATATTATGGCAAGTGAAAACATTGAAAGGCATGACCTTAATTCTTGCATAAAAAAAACAATAAACCTATGGCTAAACTGTGATTTTAAGTATATACTTAATTAGGCTTAATTTTTGAAACACTTTAGGGAGGATAAAAATGGAAGTACGATTGCAGAAATTCCTTGCGGAAGCCGGAATAGCTTCAAGAAGGAAGGCAGAAGAACTTATACTTGCCGGCAAGGTAAAGGTAAATGGAGTTACCGTTACCGAGCTGGGAACTAAAATAGACGATAAAAATGACGAAGTTTTATATAACGGCAAAAGAGTTACATTAAGTGAAAAACATGTCTATATAATGCTTAATAAACCGTCTGGCTTTGTTACAACGGTTAAAGACCAGTTTGGCAGGCCTACGGTTATGGATTTAATAAAAGGCGTTAAAGAAAGAGTTGTGCCGGTAGGAAGACTTGATTATGATACATCAGGTCTTTTGCTCCTTACAAACGACGGTGAGCTTACATATAAACTTACACACCCGAGCAAAAAGGTTGAAAAAACTTATATAGCAAAGCTGTTCGGCAGGCCTGATGAAAAAAATATACAGGAGTTCAGGCGCGGCATAATGATAGATACAGGCATGACACAGCCGGCAAAGCTTGAAATTTTGGAAGACCTTGGTAAATATTGTGTATGCAGAATAACAATTACCGAAGGCAAAAACAGACAGGTAAGAAAAATGTGCGATGCTATAAAACACCCTGTTGCAACGCTTCAAAGGGTTGGTACAGGTGAAATAGAGCTTGGTGACCTTAAAAAAGGCGCTTACCGCTATCTTACTGAAAAAGAAATAAAGTATCTTAAAAGCTTATAATAAAACTTTTTAATTGTGCCTCAGTCTGGGGCACAATATTTTAATTAAAAATATTAGGTGGTTAAAATGATTAAACTGTATCTTATAAGACATGGTGAGACCGAGTGGAACACTGTAAAACGGTTTCAGGGCTGGACGGATATTGAGCTTAGCGAAAAAGGCTTAAAACAAGCTGAGCTATT
This sequence comes from uncultured Clostridia bacterium, assembly GCA_944380455.1. Lineage (GTDB taxonomy): Bacteria > Bacillota > Clostridia > Lachnospirales > Anaerotignaceae > Neoanaerotignum_A. The sequence continues at coordinate 5,344 of CALWHR010000086.1, read as the reverse complement.
AGGAAAAAGATTTGAAAACATACATATTGATGAGCTTTACGCCTCACCTTTAAAAAGAGCCGTTAAAACAGCTGAAGGCATTTCAAAGGCAAGCGGGCTTGAGATTAAAACATCGGAGTATTTTAAAGAAATAAACTTCGGCGCATGGGAAGGCAAAACAAGAAGCGAGCTTTCTGAATTGTACGGCAGTGAGTTTGATGACTTTATTAAGCACCCTCAGGACCTTCCTTTCCCAGGAGAAGGCAATTTTGATAATGTAACAAAAAGAATAAAAAAGGGACTTGATGAAGTTTTAGACGGAAAAGATGATGTAAGCATTGCCATTGTTTCCCATGGCGGAATTATAAGGCTTATGATTAAGTATCTTCTTGATATTAAAGAGGATTTATATAACAGCACATGGATAGACAATACATCAATTTCACTTGTTGAAATAAGGAAAAATTCAGCAATGCTAAGAGTGCTTAACGACAGCTCGCATATACCGGATAACGGTATAATTTAACCGGAGGTGCCGTATTTATGGGGAAAGTAATAGTTGTAGGCGCTGGACCTGCCGGAATGATGGCAGCAGGAAAAGCTGCTGAAAACGGCAGCGAAGTTCATATTTTTGAGAGAAATTCTATAGTTGGAAAAAAAATATACATTACCGGCAAAGGCCGCTGTAATGTAACCAATGACAGTGATGTTGAAAATTTTATAAATAATATACCGAACAATCCGTATTTCCTTTACAGCGCATTATACGGCTTTACAAGTGAAGATACAATAAGGTTTTTTAATGGCCTTGGAGTTGAAACAAAAGTAGAACGCGGAAACAGGGTTTTTCCGGTAAGCGACAAAGCGGCAGATATTGCAAAGGCTCTTGAAAAGTATTTGAAAAAGAACAATGTAAATATACACTTAAATTCAAGAGTTGAAAGCTTGATTATAGAAGAAAATAAAGCCTGCGGCATAAAGCTTGCAAATGGTAAAGAATATTTTTCAGACGCTGTTATAGTAACAACAGGCGGCTTGTCTTATCCTGGAACGGGCTCAACAGGTGACGGATATAAATTTGCCAAAGACTGCGGACATACTGTAACAAAGCTTATGCCATCTCTTGTGCCGCTAAGGGCAGAAGAAAAATGGTGTGCCGATTTAATGGGATTAAGCCTTAAAAATGTGGCTATAACCGTTAAAGACGAAAAAGGCAAGAAGATATATGAGGATTTTGGCGAAATGCTCTTTACTCACTTTGGCGTTTCAGGTCCGGTTATATTAAGCGCCAGCTGTCATTTAACTGATTTAGGAGCAAAAAAAGCCAAGCTTTATATAGACCTTAAACCAGCTCTTGATATTAAAGCTCTTGATTTAAGAATACTCCGTGATTTTGAAAAGTTTATAAACAAGAATTTTATAAATTCACTTGATGAATTGCTGCCTAAAAAGCTTATACCCGTTATTGTAAATTTAAGCGGTATAGACCAGCACAAAAAAGTACATGATATAACAAAAGAAGAACGAAAACGGCTTTGCAGCTTAATTAAGGCACTGCCTGTTACAATTACAGGTGATTACGGTTTTGGACAGGCTGTTATTACAAGAGGCGGGGTTGATGTAGACGAGATTAATCCGTCTACTATGGAGTCTAAAATTATTAAAGGCTTGTATTTTGCAGGAGAGATTATAGACTGTGACGCTTACACAGGCGGCTATAATTTACAGATTGCTTTTTCAACAGGTTTTGCCGCCGGAAATAATGTATGTATGGAGGAAGAATAAATGTCTGTTTGTATCAGAGGCGCTATAACGGCGGATAAAAACGAAAGAGAAGAAATACTTTCTAAAACAAAGGAAATGCTTTTAGCTATTATAGAAAAAAATAGTCTGAATTTAGAAGAAATAACTTCTGTTTTATTTACTGCTACAGCTGATTTGGACAAGGTTTATCCGGCTGTTGCGGCACGAGAGATAGGCCTTACAGAAGCGGCTCTTATGTGTGTTCAGGAGCTAAATATAGAAGGCAGCCTTAAAAAGTGCATAAGAGTTATGGTAACTGCTGAAAACGGTAAAACACAAAAAGAAGCAAAGCATGTTTATTTAGGCGGCGCAAAGATTTTAAGACCTGATATTAAATAAGTTTGAGAGAAGGTAAAAGTAATGGGTTTTTACTCAGTAGCAGTAGACGGTCCGGCCGGAAGCGGCAAAAGCACAATAGCCAAGCTTATAGCAAAAGAGCTTAATATAGTTTATATTGATACGGGAGCAATGTATAGGGCTGTTGCTCTGTACTGCATAAGAAAGGGTATAGATACCAAAGATGCTCAAAAAGTTTCATCTGTACTTGATGAAATAAAAATGGATATAAAGCCTGAAAACGGCGGACAAAGAATATATCTTTCCGGTGAGGATGTTACAGATGATGTAAGAAGCCAAAAGGCAGGCGCTGGGGCGTCTGATGTGGCAGCAATAGGCGATGTAAGAAGTAAATTAGTTGCTATACAGCGCAACATGGCAAAAGGAATGTCTGTTATTATGGATGGTCGTGATATAGGAACTAATGTGCTTAAAGACGCGCCTGTTAAAATTTATCTTAACGCCAGTGCACACCAAAGAGCCATAAGACGCTGCGGTGAGTTGGACAAACTGGGACTTAAATATGATTTTGAGTCAGTGCAAAACCAGATAATCCAGCGCGACAAAAACGATATGACCCGTGAGCTTAATCCACTAAAAAAAGCTGATGATGCTGTTGAGGTTGACACAACAAATATGAGCATAGAAGAAGTTAAAAATACCATAATAAAAATTATAAAAGAAAAGGTCGGAGATATTTAATGGAAATTGTATTGGCAAAATCCGCCGGTTTCTGCTTTGGCGTAAACCGCGCTATTGAGGCTGTAAATAATGCAATAGGCACTGACGATATTTATACATATGGACCTATTATCCACAACAAAACCGTAACAGAAGACCTTGAAAAACGCGGTGTAAAATGTATTGAAAATATAGATGAAGTTAAAAGCGGAACAATAGTTTTACGCTCTCACGGTGTTGGAAAAAATATTTATGACGAGATAAAAAATAAAGGCCTTAAAATAATTGACGGAACATGTCCGTTTGTAAAAAAAATACATAATATTGTAAATGAAAAATACAACCAAGGATACAAAATAATTATTGTAGGCGACAAAAATCATCCCGAAGTTATGGGTATAAATGGATGGTGTCAAAACAGTGCATTTATTGCCAAAACAGTTGAGGAAGCTGAATTATTTGAGGCGGAAAAAAATGTCAAATACTGTATTGTCGTACAAACGACATTCAGAAAAAGCCTTTTTGACGAAATAGCGGATGTATTAAAAAACAAAGGAATAGAGCCGGTTATTTACAATACTATCTGTTCTGCAACAAGCACAAGGCAAAAGGAAGCGGTTGAAATTTCCTCAAATGTTGACAAAATGATTGTAATTGGTGATAAAAAAAGCTCAAATACTCAGAAATTATACGAGATTTGCGGAAAAAATTGTAAAAACACTATTAATATTGAAACAATTTCGGATTTATTGTTGAATATTTTCGATAAAAATGATAAAATCGGTATAACTGCTGGTGCTTCAACACCACCGGCAATAATAAAGGAGGTTATTGGTACTATGAGCGAGGCTTTAAACGATGCAGTGAAAAATACTAATGAGGACGGAGAGCTTTCTTTCCAGCAGCTTCTTGACGAGCATCTGGTTACATTACATACAGGAGATATCGTTACTGGAACAGTAATTCAGATTTCAAACGAAGAGGTTTCTGTTAACCTTGGATATAAGTCAGACGGAATTATTACAAGAAGCGAATACAGCAGTGATGTAAATGCGCTTCCAAGCAAAGAACTTCAGGTCGGAGATAAAATCGAAGTTTTTGTTGTTAGAGTAAATGACGGTGACGGAAACGTACTCCTTTCTAGAAAACGCATTGAGTCTATGAAAGGATTTGATGATATACAGAAGGCTTATGACGAAAAGACTCCTGTTGAAGGCAAGGTTACAGAAGTTGTTAAGGGCGGTATAATTGCTGTTGTTAACGGTGTAAGAGTTTTCATTCCTTCTTCACAGGTATCAAACAAATTTGTTGATGACCTTAACGCATTTAAAGGCCAGACAATTACATTTAACATTATCGAGCTTGATAAGAGCAAACGCCGTATTATAGGCGGACGTAAAGCCCTTATTGAAAAAGAAGCTCAGGAGAAGAAAGAAGCAGTATTTGCTACACTTGAAGTAGGCAAAAAAGTTAAAGGCACAGTAAGCAGAATTACAGATTTTGGTGCTTTTGTAAACCTTGGCGGAATTGACGGACTTATTCATATCTCAGAAATGAGCTGGGGACGTATTACAAACCCAAGAGAGATTCTTAAAGAAGGCGATGAAGTTGAGGCTGTTGTTCTTGACATCAACAAAGAAAAAGGTAAAATCTCTCTTTCACTTAAAAATGTTACTCCAAATCCTTGGCTTGCCGCTGCTGAGAAATATCCTGCTGGCTCAATAGTAGAAGGAAAAGTAGTTCGTATGGTTCCTTTCGGTGCTTTTGTTGAGCTTGAAGTTGGTGTAGACGGACTTGTTCATATTTCTCAGATTGCTAACAAACATGTTGTTAAGCCAGAGGACGAACTTAAAATTGGTGAAGTTATCAAGGTTAAGGTTCTTGAAGTAAACACTGAAGCTAAAAAAATCAGTCTCAGCAAAAAAGAGGCAGACGGAGTTGAAGCGCCAGCTGAAGAAACTCCTGCAGAGGAAACTCCTGCCGAATAATCATGTGATTTTTAAAAGCCTGTGATTGCTCCACAGGCTTTTTTAATTAAATAATTTTATGTGTTGCAAAAATTTAACAAAAAGTATATACTACAAGTTGTGCCGTTTATGGCAAAAGACTTTTAGTATAAGGGAGAGGTTATTTTATGAAAAAATTAGCACTTTTAGTAGCTGCAGCTCTTATGTGCGCTTCTATGGCAGCATGCGGCAGCTCATCATCAAGCTCTGCTTCAGCAGAAGGTTCTGCATCGGCAAGCGCTTCAGCTTCTACAGAGGCTACAGCTTCAGGCGAGGAAACAACAGGCGGTACACTTATTATGGGTACAAATGCTGCATTTCCTCCATATGAATATTATGAAGGTGACCAGATTGTTGGTATAGATGCTGATATTGCTAAAGCACTTGGTGAAAAGCTTGGCATGGAAGTTACTATTATAATGGTCTCATAAATTAAGACACTTTTTCGGACAATTTTTAATGAATCTGATATACTAAAATCAATACGAAAGAGAGGATTCATTACTATGTCCAGACAAAGAAGAAGTTTTAGCGCCAAA
>CALWHR010000085.1 GCA_944380455.1 uncultured Clostridia bacterium | reverse complement strand
TACCGGCACGGCGGTTTCTGGAGTGCATACTTGTACATGTTACAATTAAATCTCCCATTCCCGAAAGACCTATAAATGTTTCAGCTTTGCCGCCCATTTTAACACCAAGACGAGCAATCTCGGCTAAGCCTCTTGTCATAAGCGCCGCTTTTGTGTTATCGCCAAAACCAAGGCCATCATTCATTCCGGCTGCAAGAGCAATTACATTTTTAAGCGCCGCACCCAGCTCCATGCCTATCATGTCGCTGTTTGTGTATATTCTAAAACGCTCATTCATAAACTCATTCTGAATCATTTTAGCTGTTTCCATATCACTGCATGAAACAACACAGGCTGTAGGAATATTTCTGCCTACCTCCTCGGCATGACTTGGACCTACAAGGGTACATATCTTGCATTCAGGCAAACATTCCTGTATAACTTGCGAAAGCCTTAATAAAGTTCCGTCTTCAAGGCCTTTAGCTACATTTACTATTACCTGATTTTCGTTTATAAAAGGTGCAAAGTCCATTAAATTTTTACGCACAAATTTAGACGGAATAGCTGTAATTATAATATCAGCACCATTAACAGCTTCTTTTCTATCTGTAAGTATTTTAATGCTTTCATTTATTTTAACACCCGGAAGGTATTCTTTATGTTCGTGTTCAGCTTTAATCCTGTCGGCTTCTTCCTGTTTCCATGACCAGATTGTAACATCATGTCCGTACTTATCCAGCATAACCGCAAGAGCCGTTCCCCAGCTTCCTGAGCCTATAACAGTAATTTTTTTCATCAGCACAGCCTCCAATTTATTTTCTTGCAAACAGCGCGTTTTCGCTGCCGTTTAGTATTCTTGATATGTTGGATTTATGTTTAATTACAGCTATTATGGCCATAACAAGGGTAACCGATGTTACTTCTGCAGGCGCTGAAAGGAAATAGCACATAACAGGTACTGTCAGTATAAGAAACAGCGAGCCCATAGAAACATATCCTTTTATAAACAAGCCTATAAGTCCCATAATAAATGAAACAACTGTAACAAACGGGTTAAAAAATATCATCAGACATAAATCCATGCCTATAGATGATGCTATGCCCTTTCCGCCTTTAAATTTAAGATAAAACGGAAAGTCATGACCAAGCATAACACCTAAAGAACCATAAATACCGCCTACCAAACCGCCAAAAAAATGGTAGCAAATTGCAAAAGCTATTATACATTTTCCTACATCACAAATAAATGTAGCCGCTCCGGCTTTTTTGCCTAAAACCCTTAAAGCATTTGTTGAGCCAAGGTTACCGCTGCCGTATTTTCTTATGTCCTTACGCATAAAAAGGCTAACAAAATAAGCAGACTGAAAACAGCCGAAAGCATAACCTATTAAAACACAAAAAATTCTGAACATTTTAAGAATTCTCTTTCCTTTCCCTTACAACAAAATGAATAGGCGTACCTGTAAAACCAAAAGCTTCCCTTAACTGGTTTTCGATATACCTTCTGTATGAAAAGTGCATAAGTGTTCTGTCGTTTACAAACAGAACAAATGTAGGCGGCTTAACACTTGCCTGAGTAATATAGTAAATCCTCAGCTGACGTCCTTTGTCGCTTGGCGGCTGCTGCATTGCCATAGCCTCTATAAGTACATCATTAAGCACGCCTGTGCTTATTCTTAAATTGTTGTTTTCTCTTGAAGCTTTAATAAGCTCAATCATTCTTGGTATTCTCTGGCCTGTTTTAGCTGAAATAAATACCTTTGGAGCATAAGACATGTAAGAAAGCTCTGTGTCTATGTCTTTAAGGAAATTATTCATTGTTTTGTCGTCTTTTTCTATTGAATCCCATTTATTAACGGCAATAACAGCGCCCTTTCCTCTTTCGTGGGCAATACCTGCAATTTTAGTATCCTGGTCAGTAACACCTTCATTGGCATCAACAACAAGCACCGCAACATCGCATCTTTCAACTGCGGCAACAGCTCTAATAATACTGAAACGCTCAATATCTTCTTTTATTTTGCTCTTTCTTCTCATTCCGGCTGTATCTATAAACACAAAATCCGTTCCGTCTATTGTAATTTCAGTATCTATAGCATCACGTGTTGTACCTGGAATATTGCTTACAATAAGCCTGTCCTCACCAAGTATTTTATTAATTAACGATGATTTGCCTACATTAGGCTTACCAATAATGGCAACTTTGATTTTATCATCATCTTCTTCCTCGTACTTTTCATCAGGGAAGTTTGATATAACAACATCAAGCAAGTCACCAAGACCAAGCATCTGCCCTGCCGAAACCGGTATAGGGTCACCCATACCAAGAGAATAAAACTCATAAACATCAAGATTTTCGGTACGCATGTTATCTACTTTGTTAACAGCAAGTATAACTGGTTTTCTTGCCCTTCTTAAAATATCAGCAACTTTGGCGTCCTCGTCTGTAACGCCCTGCTTAACATCTGTAACAAATATTATAACATCTGCCGTTTCAATAGCTATTTCAGCCTGATTAAGTATCTGTTTAAGTATAATATTTTCAGCTCCCGGCTCCATACCGCCTGTATCAACAAGTGTAAAATAATGCCCAAGCCATTCAACATCGGCATATATTCTGTCCCTTGTAACTCCCGGTGTATCCTGTACAATAGATATTCTTTGACCAGCTATTTTATTAAAAAGAGTTGACTTGCCGACATTAGGTCTTCCAACAACCGCAACAATAGGTTTACCCATTTTAATCCTCCGTAATTGTTTTTATAAAATCACTGCCGCTTTGGCCAGTTGTTTTAATTCTTATATTCAATTCTTTTTCAATATCTTTTAAATCCATATCATCCAAAAGGACTGTTTCTCCGTCTCTCAAAAGATTTTCAGGCAAACATAAATATTCACCCAAATCTCTATCTTTAAGCTGCTCAACTATATCCCTTCCGGTTAACAGACCTGAAACTGAAATTTTACCGCCAAAAAACTCGTTTTTAATTGCGTAAACATTAATTTTAAGGCCTTCAAACTTTTCTTCAAGTCTTTTGCAAAGTGAAGAAATAAACTCAAAAGCCGCTGTTCCAGTAGCTAAAGAAACAGTTTTATTTATTTTTTCAGCTTTAAGAGTACCATAATACTCATTAAACTCATAGAGCATTGAAGAAATCATTCCAACACCGTTTTCTATCTGAGGAAAATCCTCATAAGACTCATAAGGTGGAAAATCCACACCAGCGTTTAAATAAAACTCATCCGCAATGAAAACAAATGATGAGCCAATTTCTTTTTTAAGCTTTTTCTGCCATGAAGTAACCTGATTAATAACATTCAAACTGCTTTCCCTGTCAAAAGGCTCCATGGGATAAAGCCCGTCACGATATCTGGTAAGACCAATAGGAACAACAGAAAGACTTCTGGCATGAGGAAAATAGCCAGCTAAGTCTTTTATTGTTTTGTCTAAAACTTCTCCATCATTTATGTTCCTGCAAAGTACTATCTGCAAGTTCATTTCTATATTTGCCGCCGCCAGTTTATCCATATAACCAAGAAGTTTATCTGCAAATCGGTTATTAAGCATTTTTTTCCTAAGCTCCATATCAGTTGTATGAACAGATATATTAATAGGCGAAAGATGATAGTATATTATTCTGTCAAGGTCTTTTTCTTTCATGTTTGTCAGTGTAACATAGTTACCCTGCAAAAACGAAAGCCTTGAGTCATCATCTTTAAAATACAAAGTTTCTCTCATGCCTTTAGGGAGCTGGTCTATAAAGCAGAATATACATTTGTTACTGCAGCTTTTGGCATTATCCATAAGGCAGGACTCGAAAACTATGCCTAAATCCTCATAA
>CALWHR010000084.1 GCA_944380455.1 uncultured Clostridia bacterium | reverse complement strand
CTACAACAACCGCCGCATCAAGGCAAAGCTAAAGGGCTTGCCGCCTGCAATTCACAGACAACAAGCCCTTTCAGCTGCTTGACAATTTTTGATTAAAATATTGTCTAACTTTTTGGGGTCACTTCAGTTTTTCCCGTCTTTTTTTATTTCTTATATTAACTCTCATATCTTCTTTTAATACTACAAATAAACAGACGCCTTATTCGGCGTCTGTAAAAAAATTTATTAAGTATATGCTATGCGGATTTTAAAGATATCATCAATAATTATTTAAAATTTAGCGAACCTCTCGCCATAGTCTTTGCACTCACTGCCTGAAGGAGCGCCGTTTACCATAAGTCCTTCGTCAAAGAGCACTGCACCCCTCGAAGAAGCATCATCAGCCCAGTCACGCATCCACTGTCCGTCACCCCAGCCATATGAGCCAAATATGGCAATTTTTTTGCCTGATATATTTATACTCCTGTAAAACGGCTCAAACTCAGCTTCTTCCAAAACCTCATCCCCCATTGCCGGGCAGCCTAAGGCAATTTTGGAATAATCAGCTATATTTCCTTTAAATTCAGAAACATTATAAAGCTCGCAGTCTATTCCTCCTGCCTTAACACCGTCACAAATCTCATTAGCCATAGCCTCCGTATTTCCGCTGCCGCTCCAATAAATTACCGCTGCTTTTTCCATATTTATTCCTCCTTAAATTTTATGTATTCAGGCCGCCGATATAATGCTTTTAACCGGTATGCCAGATTTTGCCATGCTTAAATAGCCGTCACGTATTTTTTTGTATAAATTAAATAATTTAACTGCTTCTGCTTCATTGCTGTATACCTTCCAGCATCCGCAAAACTTATAGTTTTTGCCTTCATTAACTATAAATTCAAATACGTCATCTTTAGGGTAACCAAAGAAAAAACCTATTTCATGCGGAAATCCGCTGCACTTTCTTATTCTTTCCTTTAAAAAATTAATCATTTCATTTATACTGCTGTTTGGAGGATAACCGCATTTTGATAAAAACGTCTTAACTTTTGAGTCGCTTATTATCTCTTTTATAAGTTTTATGTTATAAACAAAAACGTGCACTTTATCTGCCAGAGCATATAAAAAACACATTTTAAGACCTTTTGCAGAAAGCAGCTTGCAGTATGTGCAAAAATCATCTCTCACACTGCATGCGGCATGTATTGGAATTGAAAACATATTTGATGCTTTTAAGCCGCTTATAACAGGTGATGCGTGCATAATAAGCTGTTCCTCAAAGTAAGACATACATAAACACCTCCGTAATTGTTCTAATATAATTTATATTAGCTTATGCTAACTATCAAAAATAATAGCATTACGCCGCGTTTTTGTCAATTGATATTCGTGATAATTTTTTTCATTTAATACGTACTGTAAAATTATATATTTAGCGTATATATGTTATTTTTTATAATATTTTTTTAATGTACTAAATTCTATTGAATATTTACAGCTTTTCTATTAAAATAGCTATTGAGTAATGCTAAGGCCGGAGGTTAATTATGAGAAAACTTCAAAACAAAAGCACTCTTGTTCTTATACTGCTACTTATAGCTGGTGTTGTGTTAGGCGGTTTTATAGGGGATATGTTTGGCAGAGTCCCTGCTTTTTCGTGGCTTGGCTACGGTAAATCATTTGGTATTACATCGCCTTTTATACTTGACATAGGTGTTATTGTTCTGCAGTTTGCTTTTACAGTTAAAATAACTATAGCCGGTCTGATAGGCTTTTTTATAGCCGCCTTAATTTATAAGTTTTTATAAATAACATTATGATTTGATTTTTATTTAAACAAGGAGACGGTATTATGTATAAAATTATTCTCGCTTCCCAATCTCCAAGAAGGCGTCAGATACTTGAAAGGCTTTCTGTTCCGTTTGAAGTAATACCAAGCGGTGCTAAGGAATATATGGAACTTGAGCAGTCACCTTATGAATGGGTAAAGATACTTTCACACCGCAAAGCTTCTGCTGTAGCAGAAAATATTCAAGGGCCTGCTGTAATAATAGGTGCTGACACTGTAGTAACTTATCTTGGAAAAATATTAAACAAACCAGAAAATAACGAAGAAGCTGCTTCAATGCTTCGCCTTCTCAGCGGTAAGAACCATACGGTTTATACCGGTATGACACTGTTTTTTATAGATGAAAACGGTAACCGTGAGTATGAATCATTTGTTGACGCTACTGAGGTTTGCTTTAACCCTATTTCAACAGATGAAATAGAAAAATATCTTTCTACAGGGGAATATTCAGACAAGGCCGGCGGATATGCTATTCAGGGCAAAGCATCTATATTTATAGACCACATAAAAGGCAGTCCTGAAACAGTAATCGGTCTTCCGGTTTCAATATTATACAAAGCACTTAAAGACCACGGCATTGACATAACAGATTATTGGAAATAAATGACCTTAAAAGCGGAAAACTAAAGTTTTCCGTTTTTTTGTGTTTTATTTGAAATTTACTATTGAATTTTACAAAATCTATTATAAAATTTAATATGCGGCAAAAAATTAAATACTGTCTGCAATTAGATGTATAAAAAATCCAGTATTATTAATCCTAATATTTAAAAGCAAAGTACTTTATTTTAACAATTAATGTATAAATTGTTAAAATAATTTTAAGGTTGTACTTCAAAACAGTGTTTCTATTGAAAAACAAATTTTTTAGAGTTATTATATTAGTATGGTATTTTATACTAATTTGTAAATTTTTACTTTTAATCTTTACATTACCCCACAGGAGGAATTTAAATGTTTGCAAGAGATATGGGAATCGACCTTGGAACAGCTAATACCCTTGTATTTGTTAAAGGCAAAGGAATAGTTGTTAATGAACCATCGGTTGTAGCTATAAATACACTCACAAAAGAAGTATTGGCTGTAGGAAACGAAGCCAAAGAAATGATAGGCCGTACGCCTGGAAATATTGTAGCAATCCGCCCTATGAAAGACGGTGTTATTGCTGATTTTGACATAACACAGGCTATGCTGAGATATTTTATAGATAAGGCATATGCCCGCTCTATGTTCGGACCAAAGCCAAGAGTTGTTATCTGCGTGCCTTCAGGTGTTACGGAAGTTGAAAAACGTGCTGTTATGGAAGCTTCAGTTGCTGCAGGAGCAAAAAGCAACGATGCCTACCTTATAGAAGAGCCTATGGCCGCATCAATAGGTGCAGGTCTTCCTGTAGAGGAGCCTACAGGAAGCATGGTTGTAGATATCGGCGGCGGTACAAGCGAGGTTGCTGTTATCTCCCTTGGCGGAATAGTAACCAGCACATCTCTTCGCGTTGCCGGTGATGAAATAGATTCTTATATAATAGGCTATATCAAAAGGGAATACAGCCTTGCTATAGGTGAAAGAACGGCCGAGGAAATTAAAATAAAAATCGGCTGTGCATTTCCTAAGCCTGAAGAAGAAACAATGGATATCCGCGGACGTGACCTTGTTTCAGGCCTTCCAAAAACAATAACAATCACATCAAACGAAATACTTTCGGCTATTTCAGAGCCTATAACAGCCATTATAGACTGTATTAAGCAGACTCTTGAGGCTACACCACCGGAGCTTGCAGCCGACATTATGGAATTCGGCATAACTCTTACAGGCGGCGGCGCACTGCTTTCAGGCCTTGACCAGCTTATAACAAATGAAACAGGCATGCCGGTTCATATAGCAAATGAACCTTTAAACTGTGTTGTAATGGGCACAGGAATTGTACTTGAGCATATAGATACTCTGCGCAAAGTCCTTGTTTCACCTAAAAAACTCAGAATGTAACAAGGAGTGCTAAAGATTGAATTTTTTTAACACTTATAAAAAACAAATTTTATATTTGGTTATAGCCTTGCTGGTGATACTGGCTTTTTTCACAGTAGGCAAAAAAACAAAAGCCACACCTATTGATAATATGCTGGGATTTATTGTAACTCCCGCACAGAATATCTCTTCCAGTGTAAGCTCATGGTTTTCAAGCAAAATATCATCTTTTAAAGATGATACCAACATTGCTGAGGAAAATGCCGAGCTAAAGGCACAGGTGGAGCTTTTGGAAGCAGAAAACAAGCGTCTTTCAATGTATGAGGAAGAAAATAAGCGTCTTTCTGCTCTTTTAGACATATCCCAAAAATATCCTGACTACGAAACAACCGGAACAAACGTAATTGCCAAAGACCCGGGCAACTGGTTTTTTACCTTTACAATAGATAAGGGCACAAAAGACGGATTAGCCCCTGATATGGCTCTTACCGATGCCGGCGGACTTGTAGGCAGAATTACAGAATGCGGATATATTTACTCAAAAGTAGAGTCCATACTTGACAGCCGTTCTTCTGTTTCAGCCATGAGCCTTAGAACAGGTGATTTGGGCGTAGTGAAGGGTGACTATACATTAATGAATGACGGACTGTGCAAAATGGAATATATCGATGCCGAAAGTGAAATAATGAAAGGTGACGAAATAGTTACGTCTTATCTCAGCGATATTTACCCTTCCGGCATTACTATCGGATATGTTAAAGAAGTAATAACTGATGAAAACGGCCTTACAAAATATGCCGTTATAGAGCCTTCTGTGGATTTTAAACACATATCCACACTGCTTGTAATTACAGACAGTTTTGCACAATCTGCTCTGCCTGAAGAAAATACTCCGGAAGAAATACCTCAGCAGACCCCGGCAGATTTACAAAACCAGTCCTCAGGTGATGAACAATGAAAAGAGCTGTTATAATATTTATAATACTTATTTTTAATCTGGTTTTTCAAAGTACTGTACTGCAGTATTTTAGAATTAACTCGGTTATACCAAATACGGCTCTTGCCGTTATAATTTCAATGGCTCTTTTAAGAGGCCGCCTTGAAGGCTGTTTAACAGGCTTTGCCGCAGGTATACTTCAGGATATATTTTTCGGCAATTCCCTGGGATACTATGCCCTTTTAGGCGTTTTAAGCGGTTATATAATCGGCAGATTCAACCACAACTATTACAGGGAAAACTATGCTCTTCCTGTTTTTCTCTGCTTTACAGGTACACTAATATACGAAAGCGCAGTATTCTTTACCGGGGCGTTTTTCGACGGATATTTAAACTATTTTTATTTCCTTATAAATATTATACTTCCTGAAGCTGTGTACACAGCAGTTGTGTCTATTGTCATCTACCGCATTCTTTTTTCAGTAAATGACAGAATAGAAAAATCCGAAAAATATAAACGCAAGCTTTTTAGTATTAAATAAAAATTTATGGTGAATAAAATTGATGAAAAGATTCTTTGAACACATATCTGAATTTACCAAAAGCCGTATATTTATAATACTCTCAGGCGTATTTGTGCTCTTCACATTTATAGTAATACGCCTTTTTGTTTTGCAGATAGTAAACGGTGAAACATATCAGCAGGACCTTAAAACAAGCATAATGCAGAATATAACCATTCCTGCCTCACGCGGCATGATTTACGACAGGTACGGCCGTCCTCTCGCTGTAAACGAGGCGGCTTTTTCTATAAAATTCGACGACAGTGTTACTGCGCCTTTGGCAAACCGTTCCAAATCAATATTGGATTTTATAAATTCAAATAATGAATCCATATCCGACGATTTGCCAATAACCAAAACTGCTCCAAGGAGATTCACTTTCTCAACCGAGGAAGAAGAAGCAGCCTGGAAAGAATCTATTGGTTTAAGCAAAAAACAAATGAAATATACAGCTGATGAGCTTTATGACTATTTTCTGGAAAAATATGAAGTACCGGAAGGTCTTAATAATGATACTGAGCGTAAATTCATTTCATTAAGCATCAGCTGTTCCGATAAAAACCTTATGATACTCTCACTTATAGATATTTTAAATGCCAACGGGGAAACTATAAGTGATGACCTGCCTATAAGTCAGACAAAGCCTTATGAATTCTTATACGACGGCAATGAGTCTAAAGAACTGTCATTTAAACAGAGCATTGCCATGGATGAGGAGCAATATGATTATACGGCAGATGAAACTGTGGAGTATTTAATAGACTTTTTTGAAATACCTCAGTGTCTTTCAGAGGATATAAAACGTGATGCCATAGCAATACGCTACTCTCTTTATTTAATGCGCTACAGAAAGTATCAGCCTATAACAGTTGCTATTAATGTTAAAGACGAAACAGTAGCATCTATTGAAGAAAATAACGGCAAATTTCCAGGAGTTACAATATACACCGATTCATTAAGGGAATACCCTGACGGAGAGTATTTTTCAAACATAATAGGCTATATAGGAAAAATAAATGATACTGAATATGAGAAATTCAAAGAGTATGGCTACACCGCCAATGATATTATAGGCAAAATAGGCGTTGAAAACCTTTATGAGCTGGATTTAAGAGGCGAGGACGGCGAAAGCCTTGTTGAAGTAGACGCTTCCGGCCGCAGAATTAATACCATAGAAACAAAAGAACCTGTTTCCGGCAGCAATGTATTTTTAACTATCGACAAAGAGCTTCAAATAGCGGCCTATGATTATCTTGAAGAAGCACTGTCTCAGACGCTTATAAATAAGCTCCAGGCTGTAAGCTCCAAAGACAATCCTATTTCTTTAAAAGAGCTTTTTATATCCATGGTAAACAGCAATAATATATCACTTAAAAAGATATACTCTGCACAGGATGGCATTTCAAAAAACATATACGACATGATTAAAGAGCAGTATCCGGATTTTGATACAGCATCAGATGATGCTTCAGATACTGCAAAGCTTGTTATAACTTCCGGCATCGAAACCGGTGCAATATCCACAAGGGATATGACTCTGCTGCTTTTTGAGCAGGGTTTATTAACCGGTGATGAGGAATATATAAACAGCATAAAAAACGGCAGCCGTTCTCCTCTTTCAGTTATTATAGAAAAACTTGAAAGCCTTGAGCTGCACCCATATCAGACAAATCTTGACCCTTGTACAGGCTCAGTTGTAGTATCAAGCGTGGATACAGGCGAAGTACTGGCTCTTGTTACCTATCCGTCTTATGACAGCAACAGGCTTGTTAACAACTTTGATAATGAATACTACAATCAGCTGTTAAACGACCCTACAACACCTCTTGTAAACCGTCCCCTTAAACAGAAAAAAGCTCCGGGCTCAACATTTAAAATGGTAACAGCTATAGCCGGACTTGAAACAGGCGTAATTTCGCCTTTAAGCACTATACGAGATTTGGGCAGCTTTACAAAAGCCGGTACACCATATGCCAAGTGCTGGAGTTATACCAGCGGATATACCCACGGACCTATAAATGTTTCAGAGGCTCTTGAGGTTTCCTGCAACTATTACTTTTACGAAACAGCCTACCGCCTTGGCAACAGCGACGAAGGCACAACCGAAGAAGGTATTGCCAAATTAAACGAATACATGGAGGCTTTCGGTCTTAATACCGTTTCCGGCATAGAACTTGAGGAAAGCGAGTCAAACATGGCTTCTCCTGAATATAAAGAGGAAACAATTAAATGGCAGAATCCGGATGCCACAACAAGCCAAACCCGCTGGACAGACGGTGATACCATAAGAGCAGCTATAGGCCAGTCTGTAAACAATTTTACACCGGCTGTTATGACAAAATATATAGCTACTCTTGCAAACGGCGGTACACGCTATAAATACCATATAATAGATAAAGTTCAGACATCTAATGGTGAAACAACTCTTCAGAAAGAACCTGAAATTGAACAGCAGATAGAAATTGCAGAAGAAAACCTTGAGGCTGTATATAAAGGTATGCTTCTTGTTACAAACGGCCCTAAAGGCACACTTAGAACAGTATTCCGTGATTTTCCTGTTAATGTAGCTGCTAAATCCGGTACAGCTCAGGAAAGCCTTTCAAGAAGCTCACATACTTGGTTTGTAGGTTTTGCGCCTTATGAAGACCCACAGATAGCAGTAACTGTTA
The DNA here is from genome assembly GCA_944380455.1 of uncultured Clostridia bacterium. Taxonomy (GTDB): domain Bacteria; phylum Bacillota; class Clostridia; order Lachnospirales; family Anaerotignaceae; genus Neoanaerotignum_A. The sequence continues at coordinate 15,279 of CALWHR010000084.1, read as the reverse complement.
TGATACCTTTCGGCGAGGCTTCATCATCTCCTGCTGCTGTTGTGGGAAGGAATATTATTGGTGAATATATGGGCTTAAACTATACACCTGAAAACAGCTATATGGATACTTCTTTAGCAGAATAAAACAAAAAGTAAACCTGCGCCTCAAAATGTCCTAAAACTTGCAGTTATTTGACAATAACAGTATAATATATACAAATACATTATGGAGGAGATTTCAATTATGATTACTTTTGTAACCGACAATGATAAAAAAAATGCTCCCCTTGAAGACGAAAGTCCTGATGTAGGCCTTAGTCAAAAGGGTCAGCCTGTTGAAAAAATAATTGAGCAGGCAGAGGCGGAAAATGAAACACAGATAAATTCTGAAAATACTGAAAACTCCGAAAACATCAAAGAAAAAAGCGTTACAGAGGAAAACATAAAAGACATAATAGAAAAAGAGTTTTCAATGACCGAGCACACAGCCAAATTCCATAAAGGCAACCTTAGAAACGGCATGTCATTAGAATATGACGGAAGTCTTATAATATTAGGCGATGTAAATGCCGGAGCTGAAGTAAAAGCCACAGGCAATATACTTATATTAGGTGCTTTAAAGGGCATAGCCCATGCTGGCTGCAAAGGCAGCACAGAAGCTTTTGTATTTGCTTTAAATCTTATACCAGTTCAGCTTAGAATAGGCAATATTATCACAAGATTTCCAGACGGTGATTCTAAAGTAAACCGCAAGCCTGAATATGCTTATGTAGAGGACGGAAAAATATACGTCTCTCCTTTCGAATAATTATGCCTTTTTTGTGTATCTTTTTATAGGGATATGTATAATGTATTGTAAAATGCAATCGAATTTTAATATATATTTTTAAAATTTGCTAAAAAAAACTAATGCAAAATATTTACATATTTGTTAATATAGATTTATATAGAATTATTTGTAAATAATAAACCTAAATATTTGATTTTAATCATAACTTGGCAATATAAGCTTAAAATGCTGGGAGGATAACAAATGGGAGAAGTAATAGTTATAACAAGCGGTAAAGGCGGTGTCGGCAAAACAACAACTTCCGCCAATTTAGGCTGCGGCCTTGCCATAGCCGGCAAAAAAGTAGCACTTGTAGACGCTGATATCGGTCTTAGAAACTTAGATGTTGTAATGGGCCTTGAAAACAGAATAGTATACGACCTTGTTGATGTTGTAGAAGGAAAATGCAGACTTAAACAGGCTCTTATAAAAGATAAACGCTATGCCGGTCTTTATCTTCTTCCGGCAGCTCAGACAAGGGATAAAGATGCTGTTTCTCCTGAGCAGATGCAGAAACTCTGTGAAAATCTTAAAGAAGAAGAATTTGATTACATAATTATCGACTGCCCTGCCGGTATAGAGCAAGGCTTTAAAAATGCCATTGCAGGCGCAGACCGTGCTCTTGTAGTTACAACCCCTGAAGTATCAGCTGTTAGAGATGCCGACAGAATAATAGGCCTTCTTGAGGCCAATGAGCTTTCAAGTCCGTCTCTTATACTTAACCGTGTAAGGCCGGATATGGTAGACAGGGGCGATATGATGAGTATGGACGATGTAACAGAGATACTGGCTGTTGACATTATCGGCGTTGTACCTGATGACGAGTCCATAGTAGTACAGACAAATAAAGGTGAACCTGCTGTTACAGTAGAAAGCTCAAAAGCAGGACAGGCTTACCGCAATATTACACAAAGAATATTAGGCAATGATGTGCCTTTAATGGAATTTAAACAGGAAGAATCTTTCATGGACAAGCTTAAAAAATTATTCCATAAGGGTTGATTTGTACGCCTTATGCCAAAACAAAACCCTGATTTTAGGCCTTGGCAATGGGGATTTATAAAGTTTTTGACAGGAGTGATATAAGTGGATCTGTTTGATTTATTTGGTTTTCTTAAAAAGAAAGAGCCTTCCTCCGGTACAGTGGCAAAAGACAGGCTTAAACTTGTTCTCGTTCACGACCGTGTAAATTGTTCGTCACAGGTACTGGAAATGCTTAAAGGCGATATTATAAAAGTAATATCAAACTATATGGAAATTGATGAGGACGAGCTTGATATAAACATAACTCAAACACGTTCTGAAGACAATTCCGGTACTGTTCCTGTACTTTACGCCAATATTCCTATTAAGAGTATGCGAAGGAATTCAAATTAAACCACAGCTAATTCAGGCAGACTGGCAAAAGGGCTCAGTCTGCCTTTTAATATCGGAGAATACAAATGCGATTAAAAAGATTTAAAAACCTTGACTGGTGGCTGATAGGCGCTGTAATAGCCCTGTCTATTTTCGGGATAGTCTGTATAGGCTCTGCAACTCATATAAATTTAGGCGAAAGCCGGTCTACATATTACTCTCAGATGGTATGGGTAATAATAGGAATATTCATTATGTTTGCAGCAGCTTATGTTAATATTGATTTTTTTGCAGGATTTTACAAGCAGATTTATGTGCTTAATGTGCTCCTTCTTGTGGCTGTTCTTCTTATAGGCCATTCGGCTAACGGTGCTACGCGCTGGATATATTTCGGGCCGGTTGGAATACAGCCCTCTGAGTTTTCAAAGCTTATAATGATATTTTGCCTTGCAAAAGTTATTGACAAAAACAGACAATGGATTAATAATAAAAATATACTTGTGAAAGTATGTATATTTACTGCTATACCTTTAGTGCTTATACAAAAACAGCCTTCTCTTTCGGCAAGTCTTGTTTTAATAGCCATACTGGCTGTTGAAGTATTTGCAGCAGGTCTTGATTATAAATATATCGGCATTGCTTGTGCCATTATAGTCCCTGTAATGCTTTTTATAATGTGGGATGTTTTGCGTGAGGACCCTGTTATAATAGATAAAATTCTGCGTCCGCATCAGATAACCCGTATTCTTACATTCCTTAAACCAGAAGCCGACCCGGATAACTATTATCAAACACTAAAATCAATAAGTGCTATAGGTTCCGGTCAGTTAATGGGAAAGGGTCTTTACGAAGGCACATTAAACCAGCTTAGCTACCTTCCTGAGCCATATAACGACTTTATATTTTCTGTTATCGGTGAGGAATTCGGCTTTATTGGCTGTGTCGGTGTTTTAGCTTTTCAGTTTTTTATAGTTTTCAGGTGCGCTTTAACGGCCATGAACTGCCGTGACAGCTTCCTTCAGTTAGTAGCAGCCGGTATAGCTGGTATGATAGCTTTTCAAACATTTGTAAATACAGGTGTAGCCACAGGAATACTGCCAAACACAGGCATGTCACTGCCTTTTGTAAGCTACGGCGGAAGCTCTATGTGGACTAACATGGCGTCTATAGGTCTTGTGCTTAATATAGGCCTTAAACGCTCTAAATCTTTATTCGAGGAGGTTTAAAATTAGTGAATATAGCATTAATAGCCCATGATAATAAAAAGAAACTTATGGAAAACCTTTGTATTGCATACAGACACATTTTATCCAAACACACTCTGTATGCCACAGGCACAACAGGACGCCTCGTAGAAGAAGCTGCCAATTTAACTGTGCATAAATATTTAGCCGGACCTCTTGGCGGTGAACAGCAGCTCGGAAGCCAAGTAGCAAGCAATGACATAGACCTTGTTATATTCCTTCGCGACCCTGTTACACAAAAAAGCTATGAGCCAAGCATAAACAGCATTTTAAGACTTTGCGATATACACAATATACCTTTGGCCAGCAATTTGGCTACAGCTGAAATACTGCTTCTTGCCTTAGACCGTGGTGACCTTGACTGGAGAAACGTAGTTAAATAAAATGCTTACAAAAATTATCCTGATTTATTATTTTGCAGTTAATATAGTTTTGTTTTTAGCTATGGCTGCTGATAAATCCAAAGCTAAAAAAGGAAAGTGGCGTATTCCGGAATCCACTTTGTTTATAATGTCTTTTTTAGGCGGAGCAGCAGGCGGTTTTGCAGCAATGTATCTGTTCCATCACAAAAACCGCAAGTGGAGCTTTAAAATAATATTCGCTCTTTCTTTAATATTGCACTTTGTGCTTGTTTTATTTATAATAAATACTTTTATTGCAGACAGTATTATGCCGTTTCTGCCTGAAAGTCAAAACGATTTTATATTTTCTGTAATACAATAAAAAAAGCCCCAAAGGGCTTTTTTTATTGCTTTTTATATTATTTTCTAAACAAATCGCATACAAATTTGTAGCTTTCAGGTGTGCCTATATCATAACACTCTTCATTAAATTTATAAGCGTAAACAGGCTTTCTTGTATGAAGCCATACAACAAAGTTACCCGGTGCATCAGGCTTATTGCCTTCTTCAATATATTTTTTAAAAAGAGGAACTGTTTCTCTTTTATAAATATATGTGGCATAAACAACATTGTTAGATTTCGGGTTTGCAGGTTTTTCTTCAATATCAATAACCTTTGATTCGCTGTCCAAAAGAGCAATGCCAAACTGTTTAAGCATTTCCTTGTTGTCAAAGGCTTTAACACATACACAGTCGCTGTCTTTTTGCTTAAAGAAATTATAATAATCCGAAAGGTTATATGTAAAATAATTGTCTCCGGCTATTATCATAACATCATCATCTATATTCTCGCGCTCTATAGTGTATAAAATATCACCAATAGCGCCTCGTCTAGTTTCTTCTGAAACAGTGCCGTCATCTATTACTGTCAATGGCTTTTTGCTTGTGTGTATATTTGCCCAATCCTCAAACTGCCCCGCAAATTTGTGGTTTGTTATAACATATATTTCATCTACAGCATCTATTGTCTGTATCTGGTCAACAATATAGTCAACAATAGCCTTGCCGTTTATAGGCAAAAGCGCCTTTGGGGTATTAAGTGTTAAAGGATATAGCCTTGTGGCGTACCCTGCTACAAGTATTATAGCTTTCATTTGTATTCCTCGCTTTATTAATCAAAATATGCCCTTTTAACCACTTCAAGATTATCCGGAAGCTTGGATGTAAATTCCCTTCCGTTAAGATATGAAATATATCCGTCTTGTTCATTGAAAACCAATCGGCAGGCGTATAAAAACTGGTTGTTTAAACCGTATTTTTCTTTTACCTTTTTGTTTACACGCTCATCACCGTATTTCCTGTCACCAACAACAGAATAACCCATAGCTTTAAGGTGCGCTCTTATCTGGTGGCTCTTTCCGGTTATAAGTTCTACTTCCAAAAGAGAAAATCCGTCTTTAACTTTCAAAGGATTTACATTTGTGAAAATAGCACTTGCTCCCGGAGTTTCCTTTTTAAGCACTCTAACGGTGTTGGTTTTTTCATCTTTAACATGATATCCGTAAAACTCACATCTCTGGGTCATTTCACCACGCACCATTGTTACATAAAACTTCTGTATATGCTTTTGGGCAATGGCCTTATTAACCGCCTGTACAGACTGCAAATTTTTGCCTGCTATTACTAATCCGCCGGTATTTCTGTCGAGCCTGTTGCATACAGCAGGTGTAAAAGAAGCCTCTTTATCAGCGCTGTATTCGCCTTTTTCGTGCAGATAGTATAAAATTTGGTCTATAAGGGTTTCTTTGTCCTGAGCGCTTTGAGGGTGGGTTAAAAGGCCAGCAGGCTTTGATACAATAATTATGTTCTCATCTTCGTATACTATACCAAAATGCCGCTCTGCCTTATTAACGGTTTTAGCCTCCATAAAAGAGTCCATTGTTTCTTCCGAAAGGTACATAGTCAAAACATCGCCGTTTGCTATTATCTCGTTTCCTTCGGCCTTTGCGCCGTTTAATTTAATGCGCTTTTTCCTGAGCATTTTATAAACAAAGGACTTAGGCGCTTTGTTAAAATATTTAAGCAGAAATTTATCCAGCCTCTGGTTTTCTTCTTTTGGGCTTATTCTAATTTCCTTCATTTCAAAATCCCTTCAATAAATCAGCTGTGTATCCAGCTAAGGTAGGCATTTATAAAGTTATCAATATTACCATCCATAACAGACTGAACATTGCCTGTTTCCTCGCCTGTACGGTTGTCTTTAACAAGGGTATATGGCATAAATACATAGCTTCTAATCTGGCTGCCCCAGCCTATTTCCTGCTGAACACCGCGGATTTCAGCTAATTTTTTCATCTGCTCTTCTATTTTAAGCTCTAAAAGTTTGGCTTTGAGCATTTTCATAGCTGTATCTTTGTTGCTGTGCTGACTTCTTTCGTTCTGGCACTGCACTACAATTCCCGTAGGGAAGTGAGTAATACGAATGGCAGATGAAGTTTTATTGATATGCTGTCCGCCTGCACCGCTGGAGCGGTATGTGTCTACCCTGATATCATCTGGGTTAACCTCTATAGTTACATCATCGTCAATTTCAGGCATTACATCGCAGGATGCAAATGAAGTATGTCTTCTGCCTGCTGAGTCAAAAGGCGATACTCTTACAAGACGGTGAACACCTTTCTCGCTTTTAAGATAACCATAGGCATTTTCACCTGTAACCTGAATAGTAACAGACTTAATTCCGGCCTCGTCACCTTCCAGATAGTCAAGGGTTTCCACATCAAAGCCTTTTTTCTCTGCCCATCTTGTATACATTCTAAAGAGCATACTTACCCAGTCGCAGGCCTCTGTTCCGCCTTCTCCGGCATGAAGAGTAACAATGGCGTTTTCCTTGTCATACTCGCCGTCAAGAAGCGTGCTTATTTTAAGCTCGTCATATTTTGCGATAAATTCTTCTTTAAGTTCCTTTACTTCCGCTACTATCTCCTCGTCTTCTTCCTCGTTGCCCATTTCTATAAGGGTATTAATATCCTCATACTGTCTGACAAGGCCTTCGTAGCCTTCAACCTTGGCTTTAAGAGCAGCTGTTTGTTTCAAAACTTTTTTGCTCTTTTCCATATTGTTCCAAAAGTCAGGGTCTGCCGCCAATTCTTCAAGTTCTCTTATCTTTTCCTTTGAATTAGCGATGTCAAAGTAAATTCCCCATTTCCTCTAATTTTTCGTTATAAGCCGAAAGCTCATTGCTTATCTGATCAAGCTCAAACATTTTTTCAACTCCCTTTGTATATTTAATTATTTTAATTAAGTCTGACACAGGCAAAAATCCGGCTGTTTATTACAGGCGGATTTTTAAACTGTTTATGCCTGCTCAGGCGGTTTTAACTTTAATTACGCGTTTTTGCCGCAGCAGTGTTTATATTTTTTTCCGCTTCCGCAAGGGCAAGGGTCGTTTCTGCCTACCTTTGCATCAGCATTCTTTTTAGGCTCTTTTTTAAGAGTGTCATCTTTGTTTGTAAAAGTCTGTCTTTCTTCTTCTTTAAGCTCTATAGGCTTCTGTACTATTCTTACATGCATAAGAGCTCTGACAGTTTCAATCTGAATATTCATGTTAAGCTCTTCAAACATATCAAAGCTTACATATTTATACTCAATAAGCGGGTCTCTCTGAGCATATGCGTGAAGGCCAATACCCTGACGCATCTGGTCCATGTCATCTATATGGTCCATCCACTTCTGGTCTATAACACGGAGCATAATATATCTCTCAAGTCCGCGCATACGTTCTTCAGTTTCGCCTTCTTCGGCTGTTGAGTTAATTTCTTTCTCCTTAGCCTCATAAAGCTCTTTGGCTTTTTCAAATATTCTTTCAGAAAGCTTTTCCTTTGTAATGGATTTTAAATCATCTTCTGAAAGCTTAATAATGCCAAGCGGCATTATCGGAAGCAGATATTCGTTAAGAGATTTCATATCCCATTCTTCAGGGTACGTTGATGCGCCTGCACTCTTTTCAACAGCGTTGTCTATAATATTTTTCATCATATTAATAACGCTGTCGCGGAGATTTTCGCCGTAAAGCACTCTCTTTCTTTCGCTGTATATGGTTTCTCTCTGCTCATTCATAACCTGGTCATACTCAAGAAGGTTCTTACGTGTTGCAAAGTTATTACCCTCTACTTTCTTTTGAGCATTTTCAATAGCTTTTCCCAGCATTGAATGTTCAATAGGGTCATCTTCCGCAAGGCCAAGAGTATCAACTATTTTCATAGTTCTCTCTCCGCCGAAAAGACGCATAAGGTCATCTTCAAGTGAGATATAAAATCTTGACTCGCCAGGGTCTCCCTGACGTCCTGAACGACCCCTGAGCTGATTGTCAATTCGTCTTGACTCATGGCGCTCTGTACCTATAATTTTAAGGCCTCCAAGCTCTTTTACGCCTTCGCCAAGCTTAATGTCTGTACCACGTCCGGCCATGTTTGTAGCAATTGTTACAGCACCCATTTGGCCTGCAAGAGCTACTATTTCAGCCTCTTTTTCATGATACTTTGCGTTAAGCACCTGATGAGGTATACCCCTCTTTTTAAGCAGAGAGCTTAATTCCTCTGATTTTTCAATTGATATAGTGCCTACAAGTACCGGCTGACCTTTAGCATGTGTCTGCTCTATATCATCAGCTACAGCTTTAAATTTAGCTCTTTCTGTTTTATAAACAATATCTGTAAGGTCTTTTCTTATAACAGGAAGGTTTGTAGGTATCTGAACAACGTCCATGTTGTATATATTTCTGAATTCAGCTTCTTCTGTCTGCGCTGTACCAGTCATACCGGCTTTTTTGGTGTATTTATTAAAGAAGTTCTGGAATGTAATTGTGGCAAGTGTTTTGCTTTCTTTGTTTACCTTAACATTTTCCTTTGCCTCAATAGCCTGATGAAGTCCGTCAGAATACCTTCTGCCAGGCATAATACGTCCTGTAAACTCGTCAACAATCATAACCTCGTCATCTTTAACAACATAATCCTTGTCAATAGCCATCTGGTAGTTAGCTTTAAGGGCGTTGTTTATATGATGGAGTATCTGCATGTTTTCAGGGTCTGTAAGGTTTTCAATTTTAAAGAATTTTTCAGCTCTTTCAACACCCTGCTGTGTGAGAGTAACTGTTTTCATCTTTTCGTCAACAACAAAATCGCCTTCTTCCACTATATCCTCTTTAAGTATAGGGTTAAGGGCTTCTTCCTCGTTAAGAATGCGGCCTTTTTTCAGCATTTTAACAAACTGGTCAGCCACATGGTAAAGCTGGGTGCTTTTGTTTCCGCTTCCAGAGATAATAAGCGGTGTTCTGGCCTCATCAATAAGCACGGAGTCAACCTCGTCGATAAGTGCAAAGTTAAGTCCGCGCTGAACCATGTGCTCTTTTTTTACAACCATGTTGTCACGAAGATAGTCAAAACCAAATTCGTTGTTTGTACCGTAAGTTATATCACAGTCATAATTCATGTGTCTTTCAAGATTATTCATGCTGTTAAGTATAACACCAACACTAAGGCCTAAAAATTTGTGTACCTGCCCCATCCACTCGGCGTCACGCTTAGCAAGGTAATCGTTAACTGTTACAACATGCACGCCTTTTCCTGTTAATGCGTTAAGATAAGATGGAAGAGTAGCAACAAGAGTTTTTCCTTCGCCTGTTTTCATTTCGGCTATACGTCCCTGATGAAGTACAACACCGCCTATAAGCTGTACCCTGAAATGTCTGTAGCCAAGTGTTCTGAAAGCGGCTTCTCTTACTGTGGCATATGCTTCAGGAAGGATATCATCAAGGCTTTCGCCGTTTTTGTATCTTTCTTTAAACTCGTCTGTTTTGGCTCTCAGCGCTTCGTCGGAAAGAGCAGCATATTCATCCTTATATGACTCAATTTTGTCAACTATAGGACTTATCTTTTTAATCTCTTTGGCGCTGTAGTTGCCGAATATTTTTTCCAATAATCCCATTTTTAATGTCACCTCAAAATATATAAAAATTGTATCAATTTTTAAACATACTAAACCATTATTACATAGTTTATCAGATAAAATCCCGTGCCGCAATAAAATTTAAAATAAAAAGCACATTGTTTACAATATTTTAACTATTTCCAAATAAAATAATAAATATTCAAAGCAGCTATATACTCCAAAATATGTAAATCCGGCAGTAAATGCCGGATAAAGTCAGTTTATAGAGCCTGTATTTCTGTTATTATAGTTAATGTCATAATACCCCTGATAGCCGCTGTCATCGCCGTATTTTGTTCCGCTTATGCCGCCGTTGTAGTAATCATTATATCCCGTATAATTGTCGCTGTAATATTCCGAGTGTGAGCCGTTTGTTGTTGTACCATTGTCCCAGCCTCTCTCATCATAAACCGTATCATACATTCCGTTTTCCAATTGGTCAACACCTCTTTCAACAGCTCTTTCTGTACCGTCAATAGCTCTTGAAAGATTGTTTTGCGCCGAGTCTGAAGAACAGCCGGCTAAAGCAGCACCAAAAACCGAAGCTGCCAAAACAAAAAATATCTTTTTCATTTAAAACCATGCCTCCCCAAATTACAAAATTATTGTATTGCCTAAATATTTTTTGTAAAATATATCAGTATATACTGTAGTTAATTTGGATAGGCTGAAATTTATTATAAACGGAGGAATAAAATGGAAAATTTACGAAAAAGCGGCATACTGCTTCACCCAACATCTCTGCCCTCCATATACGGCATAGGCGATTTAGGCCGCAGTGCCTATGAGTTTATTGATTTTTTATACGAAGCAGGACAAAGCATATGGCAGGTACTGCCTTTAGGCCCTACAGGCTTTAAAGACTCGCCTTATCAAAGCTATTCGGCTTTTGCCGGAAATTACTATTTAATAAGTCCTGACTTACTTTTAAAAGAGCATCTTCTTACGGAAAAAGACTTTGAGAATACTCCTGATTTTTCATCAAAAAATGTAGAATACGGCAAAGCCATAGAATACAAAATGCCGCTTCTTAAAAAAGCATTTAATAGATTTACAAAAACTGTCCAGACAAATAAGGATTACATTCAGTTTAAAAAAGATAATTCTTTTTGGCTTGACAACTGCTGTCTTTTTGCGGCACTAAAGGACTATTACATAGAAAAAAGGAAAAACGAGTTTGAAAGCGAGGATTTAAAAAAATTCCGCACACTTACAAAAGATTTCCTTTCAGAAAACGTACAAAACGACTACTATTACGGCGCTGTTTGGGTAACATGGGAAAAAGACGTTATTAACCGTGATAAACAGACTCTTGAAAAATTTTCTTCACTGCTAAAAAATGAAATGGAATTTTATGCTTTTTTGCAGTATGTATTTTTCAAACAATGGCATGCCTTAAAACAGTATGCCCACAAAAAAGATATTTCAATAATAGGTGACATACCAATTTTTGTTGCATGGGACAGCGCCGATGTTTGGGAGAACAAAGAGCTTTTCTATTTAAACGAAAACGGTTTTCCCGAAAAGTGCGCCGGCGTTCCGCCTGATTATTTCAGCCCTACAGGCCAGCTTTGGGGAAATCCGCTCTATAACTGGGATAAACACAAAAAAGGCGGATATTTATGGTGGATAAACCGAATTAAAAACTCTCTTAAACTTACTGATATAATAAGAATAGACCATTTCCGAGGCTTCGAGAGCTATTACGCCATACCTTTGGGAATGCCCGATGCAACAACAGGCCAATGGATTAAAGGCCCCGGAGAGGACTTTTTTAACGCCGTAAAAAAAGAATTAGGCTCTTGTCCGTTTATTGCCGAAGATTTGGGCATAATAACAGATGAGGTAGTCTCTTTAAGGCTTAAAGCCGCTCTTCCGGGAATGAAAATACTCCAGTTTGCTTTTGATGACAGCGAAAACAACGATTATCTGCCGCATAATTACGAGAAAAACTGTGTTGTATATACCGGAACTCACGATAATGACACCTCCAGAGGCTGGTATGAAAACACATCTGATTTCTGCCGTGATTATTTAAGGCGGTATATGAATACCGATGGCAGCAATCCTTCCTGGGATTTAATACGTCTTGCTTTTTCTTCCTGTGCCAATACAGCAATATTTCCTTTGCAGGACGTGCTGGCTATATCTTCCGAAGGCAGGATGAATACTCCTGGTACAGAAAATGGAAACTGGACATGGCGCTTTGGGCAGAATGATTTAAAAATAGAATATGCTTTAACTCTTAAATATTTTAATAAAATATTTAAACGCAACCAAAAAAGCAATCAAAAGAATAAACAGTAACCGTGTTTTCACAGGCAGTCCCAATAAATAACCGGGAGTGGTCTAAATAAAATCAAATACCATTTTTAGATTATCTTTAGCTGCTGTTTACTTTTTATTTGTTTTTTGTGATATCTTTTATCCCAGCTTTTACAACGACTGCTTAAAGTATTTTTTTGTACTCTGTATTGCTTTTTACTCACTGCTGTACAGAGATAAGCTGCTCTTTTTAGCCGAAATGTTCATACTGCCGGCTGATTACTGCCTGCTTTTTACCTATAAATACGAGCTGGGAGTCGCTTTCTTTTGCGCCGCCATGTATATTTTCATACTGCGAAACGGCAAAAGACTCAGTTTTTGTACTGCACCATTTATTTTTTTAATTATATATCCACTAAACAAAACAGGCGTACCGTCAGTATTCCTGATATACGCCTGTTTATTTTATTACCATATATTTATTTTATATAAGCTTAAAAAACCGGATATTTTTGCTTCATTTATCCCCTTTGCCGTCTGCGACATACTGGTAGCGGCCAATTATTTAAATCCAATGCCACGGATACGGCCTTTAATATGGATATTTTACGGATTAAGCCAGATGCTTATATTTACCTGTGGTATACAAAAACAGCAGTGCATATTACGCTTTCGTCGGAATTAATAAAGTCTGTAACTATCTGAGCTTCTTTATCCGATTTCTTATTTATATATGTTTTTAAAACAAGTTTATCGCCTTTTTTGCTTTCATTGCGGAATACAATTTTAAAATCCACACAGCTGTAATTATTATAAATCTCGTCAGGCACCATATCATTTGCCCATGCAGCATACTGTGTGTTATTTGTGTGACCGTTTGTATCTGTCTGGCTTCTTGTAACCTGTATATTAAACTCAGACAAAAGACTTTCCCGCTCCTTCGGCATTTTATATTTCTCGTTATCTATGGCAGGCGGAGCGCCTGTTTTATAAGCCTTTTCCATATCATCGTTAACAGAAGCAAAAGAGCGCTTTTCAAGGTCTATAAGCACCCACCTTGATGAAGCTTTTATCATTATATTCCCTTTTTCGTCTTCTATTGTATAGCTTCTTTCCGCCTGAAAATGCTTGATACTGCTTGACCAGGTTTTAAGCATAAGGCTCTGGCCGCATTTTGGCATTTTATCAATTATAATATGATAGTTGGTTATAACCCAGCCTAAATTCTGCTGCGCCAGCTTTTCTATGCTGTACCCTGCCTCATTGGAGTGCATAATGGCTATCTCCTGAAAATATGCCATAATGGCATTTAATGTTGCATTCATTCTGCCGTCTACAGCATAATATGATACGGTATTATTCCATTCAAATTTATAATCCATTTAACTCAAGTCCTTCTTAAATAATAAACACTTTTTAAAGCATAGGCGATATAAGCCTTGCGACCGACTCGCGTATTTTAAACATTTTTCCTCGTTTTGAGTATTTTTCATAAGTGATTTCAGTACATTCCTTTAAATCATTTAAAAAGTCTTTTTCCAGCTCAGAAACCTTGTCTTCATCAAATATAAAAGCATTTGTTTCAAAATTAAGGCCAAAGCTTCTTATATCCATATTAGCAGTACCTATACTGCCGACTATTCCATCAACAAACACTGTTTTGCTGTGTATAAAGCCTGTTTCGTACTGATAGCACTTAACTCCCGCTTCCAAAAGCTCACCTAAGTATGACATACTGGCCCAGTAAACAAAAAAATGGTCTGGATGCGCCGGAATTATAATCCTTACATCAATTCCTGAAAGAGCCGCTATTTTAAGTGCCTCCTGTATAGAGTCATCTGGTGAAAAATACGGTGTTTCAATATATATCTTTTTTTCTGCCTCGTTTATCATTTTAAAATAGCTGTTGCGCACATTATGCCATCTGGTATCCGGCCCGGAAGATACAATCTGCGCCGGAAGATAATTCTTAACATCTTTAACAGGATAATAAAAACTGTTTATTTCAAACTTATCGTCACAGCAAAAATTCCAGTCCATCATAAACCTGAGCTGAAGCTGGTCAACAACCTGGCCTTCAAATCTGGCATGAGTATCCCTCCAGTATCCGAAACGCTTAACAAGGCCAAGGTATTCATTGCCTACATTAAAACCGCCTACATAGCCTATTTTTCCATCTATAACAACTATTTTCCTGTGGTTTCTGTAATTAAGACGTATAAAAAACGATGGTATAAAAGCACATACCTTTCCTCCAGCGGCTTTCAGGTCTTTAAAAAAATTTTTAGGCAGAGCTGTATTTCCCATAAAGTCATACATCAGCCTTACTTGAACTCCCTCTTTAGCTTTTTTAGTAAGCTCGTCAACTATCCTGCGCCCCAGACTGTCGCCTCTGAAAATATAATATTCCATATGGATAAACTTTTCTGCGCCGCGTATATCATTTATAAGTGATTCAAACTTTTTATTGCCGTCTGTAAAATGCTCAATTGTATTATGATATGTCATCCAGCTTCCGGAGTTTAAATTGAGTGTGGCAAAGTCCAAAAGATGCCTGTATGTTTTGCTCAGCTTTATGCCGTCATTGCTGAAAAGCTGGTTTTCCACCTCGTCTACCAGACCTTCTGTATTTTTGACAAAATCGATATAAATCTGCTCGTCAATACCTATCTTAGGTCCGAAAGCCTTCTTTTTCCCAGTATTACGGCCAAAAATAAGATATATTAAAAACCCAATTACAGGTATAAAAAACAGCACAAAAAGCCATGCCCATGTACTGGAAGGACTTCTGCGCTCAAAAAATACCACTGCGGCGGCCAGAGCCACGTTAAGTATAAATACCGCACTGACTATTGTAACAACTATGCTCCATGTATCCACAATATAGCTCCTTTCTTTTGTGAATTTAACATTGTCTTAGTATAACATAAACCATATGTATATTCATATACAGATTTAAAAAACATTATTAATTTTACTGTTTTCTCGAATGCAGTATATTTAGCGACATAATTTTTTAAGCTATTTTAAAATTACTATTTCATAAATGAAGATTATATGTTAAAATTGTATTTAAGTGATTTTTAAGGAGGAAGTAAAATGACGTTTGGTGATATTGTTATCATTATATCGGTAATTGTAGTAATTGTTATTGCTTTAATGTACCACTTTGGCAAAAAAAACTATGCCAAAAACCTTGAGGCACAGTCTTTTATAAACCAGTATAAAACCGTAACGCCTATACTTGTTATAGATAAAAGATTAGAAAAGCCTTC
>CALWHR010000083.1 GCA_944380455.1 uncultured Clostridia bacterium | reverse complement strand
TTGATATAGTTATTATGCTCTTTACACGCTGCTTTATTCATTTGATTAATAAAAAAGGAGAGTAAAATATGGAAAAATCTAAAGTTTACTTTACTGACATGAGAGTAAAAATGGGTAACAATCTTTTACAGAAACTGGAAAAATTAATAAAAGAAGCAGGTATAGAAAATATTGATTTTAATAAAAAATTTGCAGCTATTAAGCTCAATTTCGGCGAGCCTGGAAATATGTCTTATATTAGACCGAACTATATAAAAACAGTTGCTGATGCAGTCCGTTCTTTGGGCGGAGAACCTTTTCTTACAGATTGCAACACTCTTTATGTAGGCAGAAGAAAACAGGCTCTTGAACACATAAGCGCAGCTTATGAAAATGGTTTTACACCTATGACAACAGGATGCCATGTTATTATAGCTGATGGCCTTAAAGGAACAGATGAAACAATTGTGCCTATAGACGGAGAATTGGTAAAAGAAGCTAAAATTGGTACAGCTATTATGGATGCGGATATTTTTATTTCAGTTAACCATTTTAAAGGCCATGAACAAGCCGGATTTGGCGGTGCTATTAAAAACATAGGCATGGGAAGCGGAAGCAGGGCAGGAAAAATGGAGATGCACAGTGACGGAAAGCCTTCTATTTCAGAGAGAAAATGTGTAAACTGTAAGGTTTGTTCAAAAATATGTGCTCACAGTGCTATAAGTTATGAAGGCGGAAAAGCTAAAATTGATTTTGATAAATGTGTAGGATGTGGAAGGTGTATTGGTGTATGTGCTTTTAATGCTATTAAGCCGACATATGATATTTCCATTGATTCATTTAACAAAAAGATGGCTGAATACGCATGGGCTGTTGTTAAAGACAAACCTGCATTCCATATTAATCTTGTAATGGATGTTTCACCATATTGCGATTGTCATGCGGAAAATGATTTGGCTATAATACCTAATGTAGGCATGTTTGCTTCCTTTGACCCGGTTGCCCTTGATAAAGCCTGTGCAGATATGGCAAACAAACAGCCTGTTATGCATGGAAGTGCTATTGATAAAGGAAGCTGCGACTGCGGACATGACCATTTTGCTGCTATGCATCCTACAACAAACTGGCTTGGATGCCTTGAGCATGCTGCAAAAATAGGCATGGGTTCTCTTGAATATGAGCTTATTGAAGTAAAATAAGTTGATGAAGATTTAGTATTTAACTGCGTAAAAAAGAATAATTTGACATATTAAAATTAATGCCGGATACATAATTCGGCATTTTTTTAATGCCTGTCAATGTATAATTTTACCAGGTGAGTAAAACATGACGGTTTATTTAGATGTATGCTTTCTGATTAATTTTGTTATGGATTTTGCTGTATTTTTTATAACAGGTATTATATCAAAAAGCAGGGCTTCTTTAAAAAGAATAGCTGTTGTATGCCTTGCTGAATCTGGGTTTTACTGTATTTTGGCGTTAAGCGGTATGATATTTGGTTTATGGGGGCTTTTTCTGGCGGTGTTATCTAATTTTGCTGCTCTTGAGATTGTTTTTAGGCCTGTTTCAGTACGAAGGTTTTTAGAACAGGCGCTTATTATGATTATAACTGCATTTACTCTTTGCGGTCTGTCTGTATGGATAATGTGTTTTTCAAATATTCCTCAGGCTTTGAATGCTTATTTCGGCATGGGTTACGGAAAGTATACAGCCATGGTTCTGATAATTACAGCTGTTGTTTCTTATGGATTTATTAAGCTTTCAGGAAGATGGATAGATGTGCTTTATGCACAAAGAGAAAAATTTTGCAGAGTAAGGATTTACCGCAGTCAATCAGTCTGTGAAATAACTGCTCTTATTGACAGCGGCAATTTTTTAAAAGCAAAAGATAACAGGGCGCTTATTATTGCAGAAAAAGGAGCTGTTTGTGCAATGTACAAAAAACAGTTTAGTGATTTTATAAAAGGCAATTTAGATGCTGTTTATGAAATTAATTATACTGCATTAGGCAGTAAAAACGGAGTTATGGAAGTTATTAGGCCTGATAAAACGGAGTACATATTCGACGAAAAAACAATTATAAGTTTTGACAGTGATGTCGCTTTATATAGCGGTGTTTTATCTCCTAAAGGAGGCTACAGGGCTATTATATCAGGTGATGACTATAATAGAATAAGGGGGCTTGGAAAATGAACCTGATGTATTTTTATTTTTTATTTAAGTACAATTTAGAAACACTAAAACTTCGGCTGGCAAAAAGGACGCAGGAGATATACTATATAGGCGGCAGCGATACTTTCCCGCCGCCGCTGGAAACAGAAGAAGAAGAGGCAATATTAAAAATGCTCGGAACAGATGAGGAAGAAAGAGCTAAAGCCATACTTATTGAAAGAAATCTACGGCTTGTAGTGTATATAGCAAGAAAGTTTGAAAATACAGGAATAAATGTAGAGGATTTGATTTCTATTGGTACAATTGGACTAATAAAGGCCATAAACACATTTAAAACAGAAAAGAAAATAAAACTTGCTACATATGCCTCAAGATGTATAGAAAACGAAATTTTAATGTATTTAAGGCGTAATTCAAAAACAAAAACTGAAGTTTCAATTGATGAGCCGCTTAATGTGGATTGGGAAGGAAATGAGCTTTTATTAAGCGATATATTAGGAACAGACTCAGATATAATATGCCGCGGAATAGAAGATGAAGTTGATAAAAGCCTGCTGCAAAAAGCTATATCTCACCTTAGCAGCAGAGAAAAAAAGATTGTTAATTTAAGGTTTGGCATAAGCTCAAACGGCGAAGAAAAGACTCAAAAAGAAGTTGCTGACCTTTTGGGTATTTCTCAGTCGTATATTTCAAGGCTTGAAAAACGTATTATAAACAGGCTTAAAAAAGAAATGATGAAATTTACATAATAATAAACCGCGGTATCTTTAATTTAAGCTGCCGCGGTTTTTTCTAAGTCAGAACTGAAATTCGGTTAATTATATTTTTAGATGTCAAAAAACAGTCTGAACAAGTACCATGTACATTATTGTACCGCCTGCAATGCTTAAAAGAGTGTTTTTCTTCCATAGATGCAAAAGAGTAATAAAAAGCATCGATATAATTTCCGGTATTCCATGGCTGCCGGAAATAAAAGATACATTTTTAAAGCAGTATGCAACAAGAAATCCTATTATGGCACTGGGAAGAACGACGGACAGATACTGAAGAAACTCAGGTGTTTCTCTGTTAGGGGGAAATACTGCAAATGGCAGGAATCTTGTAGTCATTGTACCAAGTACAACACATATAATTGTTATTATTTTTTCCTGTAGTGTCACAGTTTAATTTCACCTCTTTTTTTCATAATATAAAAAATTATTATAATTAAAACCATTGAAGGAATAATAAATAAATCTGCACCAAAAATTAAAAGGCATATAGCTGTGGAAACAACGCCTATAACAGCAGGGGAATGATTTTTATTTTCAAGCCACTGATTAAGAAATATTACATAGAAAAGGCATGTTAAAACAAAATCTATTCCTTCTGTGTTAAATGTTATAAAGCTTCCAAAAACAGCACCCAAAGATGCACCGCCTACCCAGTATATTTGGTTTAGCAGTGTAACAAAAAACATAAAATCCCCTTTATCTATACCTTCTGGAATTTTAACTGCGCTGTTTATACAAAATGATTCGTCGCACATTCCGAATATCAAATATAGCTTCTTATAGCCTGTGCCTTTGAATTTATCAAGCATAGAAATGCCGTAAAACAAATGTCTTGCGTTAACAACAAGGGTAAGCAAAAAAGCGTATACTGGGTTAAATGATGACAAAAGAAGGTTAACTGTAATAAACTCCATTGAGCCTGCAAATATAAACATACTCATTAAAATTGGATAAAAAGGTGAAAATCCTTTGCTTGTCATTAAAAGGCCGTAAGATGCGCCTAAAAATAAGAAGCCAGCACAAATAGGCAGTGTATACGGAAATGCCGCTGCAAGGGCGCATTTTTTAGATTTCATAAGTTTTCCTCCGGATTTAAAATAAAATAATCCGGCGTTTTTAAAACGCCAGAAGTTTATAAAGGTTAGCAATGTTTCGGTTTCCATTTTCCACTTTTTAAACGTAAAATACAAATAATTCCTCGTATTGATACATCTATACCTATCGCAGTTTCAATGCCTATTACACCAAAACCAAGTATATTTGCGAATATATAAGCAGGCAAAAGCCTTATTATCCACATACCGCCCAATGAAAGAAGGAGAGGGAATTTAACATCTCCTGAACCGCGGCAGATACCGCCCATAACGACTGTAAGAGAGAAAAGAACCTCAGTAGCAGCCGTGATTTTAAGGGCTATATTGCCTAAAGCTATTGTTTCTGCACTTGGTGTAAAAAATGACATTATCTGGCGGGCAAATATGAATATAGGCAGGCACAGGCATGCTATAAATATAATATTTACTATAAAAAGTATTTTTGCAAACTTGTCTGCTTTTTTCATATCTTTAGCACCTATCGACTGGCCTATAAGGGTTGTACCTGAGGCCGCAAAACCATATGCAGGAAGATACATAATGCTTTCACACTGGTTAACCAGCTGATGAACAGCAAGAGCAATTGTGCCGACACTTGAAATTATCCTTGTAAGCACAATCTGGCCGCAGCAAAGAGTTATTCTTTCCATTGCCACAGGTATGCTGATGGAGATTACTTTTGAAATCAGCTTTTTTGAAAGACGGTAATCGCCTTTTATTTTGAGTTTTATAGGGGTATTTACCCGGTACAAAGCTATAAGAAGGAGCATACCGGATACAAACTGCGAAAAAGCTGTAGACATTGCCGCTCCCGAAACAGCAAAGCCTGCGCCCCATACAGTAAATGACATTTTGCCTAAAACTATCTGACGTGTGCTGTATATAAGCAGGAAATTGCCTAATATATTTATAAGGTTTGCGGCTATATTAATTCTTAAAGGTGTTTTTGTATTTCCGGCGGCTCTTAAAACAGATGAAAGTACTATTGTTAATGATTTAAAAACCATACCGAAGCCTATAATTGATAAATAGCTTCTTGCACTTTGATAAATTTCTTCTTCTCCGCCGAGCCATATACATAGATATGGTGAAATTAATTCTACAAGAATAGTTATTGTTATTCCTAAAATTAAAGCTGATGTTATCGACTGACGAACCGCTCTTTTGGCATTATATGTATTCTGCTCTCCTAAAGCATGGGATATAACATACATGAATCCGGCACTGAGGGCTGTTGAAAATCCTTCCAAAAGCCATATAGTTGAGGTATTAATGGCAACGGCGGCTGTGGCATTAGGACCTAATGAGCCTACCATAGCGGTATCTATAATGCTTGCCATTGAAATTAAAAACTGCTCTACAATAGCCGGCCATGAGAGTTTTAAAACTGTTCTGGTCGGTGTTTTGCCTAAATTTAAAACTGTTACGTCTGTCATAATAATTACCCCTGTTAATCCCCAAAAAAATTATAAAATTCTAATTGATTAAAGACAATTATAATAAATATGTTAAATATTATCAATAAATCGATAAAATATATTTTGTTCTGTATTGTAAACATTTACTGGCTGTGTTAAAATTTTTTGGGTGGTTTAAATGATACAGACAGGAACGAATAAAATTTCAAAACAGATAAAAGCTTTAAAAGAAAAAAAGTACAGAGATGAAACAGAGCTTTTCATATCTGAAGGTTTAAGATTTGTAAATGAAATTCCTAAAGATTATAAAATAGAATACTATGTCTTTTCCGAAAGCTTCTGCAAAGAAAACAGCACAGATAAATATGAAAAAACAGCATTAAGCTATGTTTTTAGTGATAAAACATTTAAAGATTTTTCGGATACCAATAGTCCGCAGGGTATAATTGCTGTTTGCAGAAAGAAAAATTTTGACATTAAAGAATTACTTAAAAGCAGCAAAAACGGATTGTTTGTTATTGCGGAGGAGCTTAATGACCCTGGAAATTTAGGCACTATTATAAGAACTGCCGATGCCTGCGGTGCAGACGGAGTTTTTTTGTCAAAGGGCAGTGTGGATTTATATAACAGTAAAGTATTACGTTCTACAATGGGTTCTGTTTTTCATGTGCCTGTTATTACTGATATTGATATTGACGAGTGCATAAATTTATTTAAACAAAACAGCATAACACTTTATGCGGCGCACTTAAAAGGAGAAAAAACACCTTACGAATTTAATTTAAATCTTCCTACAGCATTTGTTATTGGCAACGAGGCAAGGGGATTAAGCGAAAAAACAGCTGAAAAATGCGATATACTAATTAAGATACCTATGCCGGGAAGGGCGGAAAGCCTTAATGCCTCTGTAGCGGCGGCAGTTTTAATGTATGAAGTGGTTAGACAAAGATTATAAAAAGACGTTTTCTTTTTAGAAAACGTCTTTTTATAATCTTTTAATTTTCTTGTTTTGTAAAATACTGTTTAAGTCAGTTAGTTATTCCAGTCCTTAGGCGGGCGAGGACCGTAGAACTGATAATAGTCCGTTTTAATTCTTCCGTTAAAGAGCTTTCTTTTGGCGTCGGCTCTTTTGCCAAAAAGCTTTTCAAAATATTCCATAGAAGTAATTACATAAGACGACCAAGTTGGATTAGTAGCCATAAGTCTGCCAAGTGTGCGGTAAAGTTCTTCAACGGTTTTAAGCTCTCCTAAACGCTCACCATAAGGTGGATTTGTTATCATACAGCCGTAATCTCCCATTAAAGAAGCATCTTTAAGAGGTTTTACACTGAATTCAATACAGTCATCAACACCGGCTTTTTCGGCATTTTCCTTTGCAAGCTCAATAGCATCAGAGTCTATATCGTTTCCATATATTTTAAGAGGAAAGTCGTAGTCTATAGCTTTGTAAGCTTCAATTTTTGCCTGTTTCCAAAGGGATTTGTCTATTCTTTCCCAGCTGTCGCAGGCAAAGGAACGGTTAAGACCGGGAGCTATGTTTCTGGCAATTAAAGCAGCTTCAATAGGAATAGTTCCTGAGCCGCACATAGGGTCGAAAAGTATTCTGTTTTTGCGCCAGTAGCTTAAATCTATCATAGCTGCCGCAAGATTTTCTTTTAATGGTGCGTCCATAGCGTTTTGTCTGTAGCCGCGTTTATGAAGGCTGTCACCGGAAGTGTCAATTGTAAGGGTTGCAATATCATTAAGAAGTGCCACCTGAATTTTGTAGTCTGCGCCTGTTTCGTCGAACCAGTCTACATTGTATTTGAGTTTAAGCTTTTCAACAACAGCTTTTTTAACTATAGCCTGACAGTCAGGAACTGAATGAAGTGTTGATTTAACTGATTTGCCTATTACCGTAAATTTGCCGTCAACAGGTATCCAGCTTCCCCAGTCAAGAGCTTTAACAGATTCAAAAAGGCTGTCGAATGTGAGGGCTTTAAATTCGCCCATTTTAATAAGTATTTTGCTTGGAAATCTCATCCAGATATTGGCTTTTACTATATCGCTTTCGTCACCGTCGAACTCAACACGGCCGTCAAAGGCCTTAATGTTTTTAAAACCGAGCCTTTGAGCCTCACGCTTAATGCAGGATTCAAGACCGAATGTGGATGTTGCTATTAATCTTATGTTTTTCATTTAATCACCGTTTCTTTTTATTTTGCGGAATGTATTATTTAGATTTTATCATAAACTAAGGGCTTTGTGAATTTATATTGAAAAAATAGCTAAAAGATTGTATATTTTTATTATTACTAAATTTTAATAAGCAGTTAGGAGTAGTTAGATGTATAAATTATTAAAGACTATTGGAAGGGCAAAAAGAGGAGAGTTCCACACACCGCACGGTATTATCCAAACCCCTGTTTTTATGAATGTAGGAACTTGCGCTGCAATTAAAGGTGCTTTGTCAAGTGAGGATTTGGAAAGAATTAAGTGTCAGGTTGAACTTTCAAATACTTATCATCTGCACGTACGCCCGGGTGATGAGGTGGTTAAAAAGCTTGGCGGACTTCATAAATTTATGGTTTGGGATAAACCTATACTTACTGATTCCGGCGGATTTCAGGTTTTTTCACTTGCACAGCTTAGAAAAATTAAAGAAGAAGGTGTGTATTTTTCATCACATATTGACGGCAGAAAAATATTCATGGGACCGGAAGAAAGCATGCGTATTCAATCTAATTTAGCCAGCACAATAGCTATGGCTTTTGATGAGTGCGCTCCGGCTAAAGCTGACAGAAGCTATGTGGAAAATTCTGTGGCAAGAACAACAAGATGGCTCAGAAGGTGCAAAACTGAGATGGACAGGCTCAACAGCCTTGAAGATACAATAAACAAAAAGCAGATGCTTTTTGGCATTAATCAAGGTGCAATATTTGACGATATAAGAATTGAGCATGCTAAAATAATATCAGAAATGGATTTAGACGGCTATGCTATAGGCGGCCTTGCAGTAGGTGAAAGCCATGATGAAATGTATCATATAATTGAGCAGACAGTGCCGTATCTTCCTCAGAATAAGCCTACTTATTTAATGGGTGTAGGAACGCCTGAAAATATACTTGAAGCGGTTGAAAGGGGAATTGACTTTTTTGACTGTGTTCTGCCGGCAAGAAACGGCCGTCATGCACATGTTTACACCAATAAAGGCAAGCTTAATCTTTTAAATGCAAGGTATGAGCTGGATGATACACCTATTGATGATGAATGCCAGTGCCCTACATGCCAAAGATATTCAAAGGCATATATAAGGCATTTGTTTAAAGCCAAGGAAATGCTCGCAATGCGGCTTTGCGTTATCCATAATTTGTACTTTTTTAACAATTTAATGGAAGAAATAAGAAATGCAATTGATAATGATACATTTGCTGAGTACAAAAAAATGAGGCTTGAAGGATTTAAAACTGCTGAAAATGACAAGATTATTTATAAACGAAATAAGTCATTATGACAATTAAATTAATTTTTAGTTGACGGAAATTATTAAATTTTATATAATTAGCTTATGTCTTAAAATGAATGATGTTTCATTTCATTCAATAAATGTAAAAGGAGCGTATGCAAAAGATGTATTTACCAAGTTTACTTTTAGACGCCAGTACAGTAGTTAGCGGTGCAAGCGGTTCCGGCGGTTCTTCTTCAGGCGGCGGAATGAGCCCTATTATGATGATTGTTTTCTACTGTATTGTTATCTTTGCTGTATTTTATTTCTTCTCAATTAAACCACAGAGAAAGAAAGACAAAGAACAGCAGGATATGAGAAACTCAATTAAAGTTGGAGATTCTGTTCTTTTAAGCACAGGATTCTATGGAAAAGTTGTAGATGTAACAGCTGAATGTTATATAATAGAGTTTGGTACAAATAAAGGCATCAGAATACCTGTTGTTAAACAGTCAGTATATGCTGTTAAAGAGCCTAACCTTACTAATAAAGTAGAAGAAGAGCCTGTTCCTGAAAAGAAATCTCTTTTCGGCGGTTTCAGAAAAAAAGAAAAAGCAACTGAAGAGAAAACAACTGAAGAAACAGATAATAAATAATGTTATTATTCCTAAAGACACCTGAGAAGGTGTCTAAGGTTTTATATGGGCATTAATTCTGAAGCATAATAATTTATGATAGAATATTTTTGTTAAACTGTTTTTAATATTGTCAGAAAAATGGATTATATTTAAATTTATTTGTTGGGGGGCAGTGATTATGCAGGAATTGGAAATGTTACATGGTATTTTAAATGCTTATCCGTATCCTATAGTATTTGTTGACAATGATTATATAGTAAGATATATGAATAAAAACGCAAGATATTTTTACTGTGATGAAAGAGGATATGATGACTTAATTGGAAAAAGCATATTTGACTGTCATAAGCCTCAGTCTGTTGAACGCATTAAAGAATGCTATGAAGAAATTAAACGAAACGGAAAAGAAATATTTATTGGTGTAAGTGTTCGCAACCAAAGGATATACATGCAGGGTGTGCGCAATGATAAAGGCCAATGGATTGGCTTTTTTGAGCGTTTTGAATTGAACATAGCAAAATAAATTTAACTTTCAGGTTTTACTGACTTTAAAAGACATCTGCAAAAGATGTCTTTTTTTGTGTATTTTTGTTGCGGCTGAATTTAATTAATGCTAAAATAAATTAATTATCATGTAATTTATTAAGTGAAAAGAGAGATTGAATTGAGAAAAATAATTAATGGAATTATTACTGCCGCAGTTTTTTGTGCCGGTATGGTATTTGCATTTCCGGCTTTTGGTTATGATGTGCCGGAAACTGTTATGGTAGGTCTTGAGTATAAATACAAAAATGTTTCGTCTGTACCTATTTCAAACAGCAGTATAATAATAGGTTCTGAGCAGAACGGAAAATTTGTTGAAGAAACAGAGATTACAGGCTCATCTTTATCTGTAAATGTTCCGCAATGCTCTATTATAGATGCTAACGAATTTTATCCAAGCTACAGCAAGGCTTTAAGAGCTTGTGATGACATTGAGGACTTGTGGGATTATAAAGCGGTTCCTGCTTTTGTCGATGAAGGATTATGGAATGTATATATTTATGATACTGGCAGTGACAGCTTATCATATGCCGCAGATACAGTATCCGGCAGTATTGCAGGCGGAACAGATGTTATTGAGCTTAGAGATTCGTCTGAACCAGTTATGTTTTTTGATGGTGTTAATCCGCAGATAAAACCTGATGACAGCAATGTTATAACACTTTCCGACAGAAGCTACAGAGGTATTATTGAGTTTGGAAGATATACAGGCGGAAATATTACAGCTGTTAATGTTGTTGGTCTTGAGGAATATTTATATGGTGTTGTGCCAAGCGAAATGCCGTCATCTTGGAACATTGAAGCAATTAAGGCTCAGGCTGTGGCGGCAAGGAGCTATGCTCTTACAAGGAGAGATATGAAAGTACATGAAGCTGATGGCTATGAACTTTGCGATGGTACAAACTGCCAGGTTTATATTGGATATACAAACGAAAGCGAATCTGCCAGAAATGCTGTTGATGATACAGAAGGTGTTTTGGCTTATTATAACGGTCAGCCTATTAATGCTGTGTTTTTCTCATCAAGCGGCGGTTCAACTGATAACTCTGAAAACGTATGGTCAAATGAAATTGCATATTTAAGAGCTGTGCCTGAAATCAATGAATCTGCGCCAACCTGGACAAGAACATTTACTCAGGAAGAATTGGGAGCTCTTTTATCGTCTAAGGGTAAAAATGTAGGAACGGTAGAAAGCATAACTGTATCAACAGGTGAGTACGGAAGGGTGCAGGAACTTAAAATAAACGGCTCTTCAGGCAGTACAGTGCTTACTAAAGAGGAAACAAGAACATTTTGTTCAGGTTCTTCTCAGGGTTCTCTTGTAAGCAGAATGTATTCTATAAATACAAACGAAATATATGTTCCTGATGAGGACAGTGAGATAAAAGAAGAAACTTCAAGCCAGTCAGGCACTATATTTGTAGTTAGTTCAAACGGAACAAGCCAGACAAACAAAGATGATTTATACGCAGTTAACTATTCTGGTGAAAGTACAGCTGTCTCAGGAGATATTTATGCTGTTACGTCAAATGGAAAGGAAAGCATAGATACAAAAACATCTTCTTCATCAAGAAGTACTGTTTCAACAGCTGCAAATAAAATATATGAAGGCGGAACGGTTTACCCAGTTGACGGCAAGTTTGTTTTTTATGGAAAAGGCAATGGACATGGTGTAGGCATGAGCCAGTATGGTGCTAAAGGTATGGCAGAAGCTGGGTATAGTTACAAAGAAATACTTAAATACTATTTCACAGGAATCACTGTAGAATAGGCTTAATTAAAATATAAAGCATGAATTGTCTGCGTATCGGACATATTCATGCTTTTATTTTTTATAAAAATATTGAAGAACAAAGATAAGTAAGCAAAGAAGTAATTAGACCGTTTAAAAACTTACATAAAACAAAGAAAAGTATACTTATATTTGTATCTTTAAGAAAATCAGCTGACTGTGCAATAACAGAAATCCCGCCGAAGCTGACGATAAACGCTCCAATGGCGCATTTTATACTTAACGGAGATGTGCTGTTTAAAAGAGAATTAACACCGCATGTCATTTCAAGCATTCCGGCAGTTATGGTTTTAATATCGGAAGCGCTGACAGGTGTAAAGCTTGAAACAAAAGCCGAAAATACATCCGTAATATCCAATATTTCAAGCATTCCGCCTATTACTGAAAACAAAACCACATATCCGCCTACACGTATAACAGCTTCGCAGGAATTCTGAACGGCTGAAGGGCTTTTTTTGTTTTCTTTGCGGCAGGAACATATGGCTCTTATATATGGTCTGCTGTATTTTAAGATGATGTTGTTAACTGTTATACCTGTAATTACATTTGAAAAAATTGAGCACAAAAGAATTATGTATCCGGCTTTGACATTGTTTAAAACAGAGCTGGCCAATGTTCCTACAATAAACATGGGTCCGGCATTGGAGCAGAAAACCATTAGTTTCTGTACATCAATGGTTTCAAGCTGGTTATCACAGTATAAATCAGACGATATTTTTGCACCTAACGGATATCCGGACAAAATACCAAACAAAAATACTATAAATCCGTTTGGATTTACGTTAAATATTTTTCCGAAAGACCGTGTTAAAAATTCCGGAAAAACGCATCTATCCGAGTGGCATGTAATTATATTTACAGCTACCATAAAAGGAAAGAGTGAAGGGATAACATTATTAAACCACGCCATCAGACCGCTTTTTGCGAAATATATTGTCTCTTTTGGATAAATAAGAAGAAATAACATTGCTAAAACAGCCGCAGAGTTAACAAAGTTTATTTTTAATATATTTTTCATATATATTTATCCTGTATGTGTTTATTTTTATATATTTCAAAAGAAGCTAAATTATTACAGGCTGGAGAGTATAATTCTTATTAGGGGCACTGAAAGATTTATTCTTTTGGCACATGAAATAAATATCATCTGCCTTTTTTTCAAAATCAAACAGAAAATTTCCCATATTGCTTAGTTTTGCTTCATCTTTTTTTGTGTTTGTTATTACAGGCACAGAAGATTTTTCCGTAAGAAGCTTCAAAAGCGGCAGAGAGCTTTTTTTAAACCCCAAGACTCTGATATATTGGCAAAAACCATTTTCTTTGAAATACAGCATGTCCTTTGATTTTAAATTAAGTATGATATGAAGCAGCATGCGCTGTACGCCTGTGTAGGAATATCTTTTTGATTTTATATCAAATGCTATGTCTTTAAAATAATAACTGTTTTGTATTGATTTTAATATTTTGTTTTCAATTCCTTCACGGATATCAAGTATTTCTTTTAATTCATCCGCTGGAGAAGTTCTTAAAATATAGTTGAGAATGTGAGATAAATCATCAGGTGTTACTGTCTGTCCGTTTAAATAGTTTGATTTTAATAAACTGAATATGTTTTCAGGAACGAAATTTTTTGCGCTGTCTATGTTTTCTTCAAAAAGAGCACGTATTTTAGTAGCCGAAGCAAAAATGCCCTTTGTTTCCATGCTGTTATAGCCGTTATCGGTTCTTTTTATGCCGACAGGCTTGATTTTTGAATGAGATT
>CALWHR010000082.1 GCA_944380455.1 uncultured Clostridia bacterium | reverse complement strand
CGGCGATATAAACGAAAAAATGGCCGGTGAAAAAGTTACTGTTATGGGCTGGGTTCAGAGAAGAAGGGACTTAGGCCAGCTTATATTTATAGCTTTAAGGGACAGAACAGGCATTGTTCAGGCTGTAGCAGACGGAAATTCCGAAAAGGCCGTATTTGAAAAAGCTGAAACTATTAGAAGCGAATTTGTAGTTGCCATTACAGGTACTGTTGCTTTAAGAACAGCAGAAAATATTAATGAAAACATGAAAACAGGCAAAATAGAGATATTAGCCGAGGATTTAAGAATACTTTCCGAAAGTGAAACAACACCTTTCCAGATTGAGGAAAACATTACTGTTAATGATGAGTTAAGACTTAAATACAGATATCTTGATTTAAGAAGACCTAATATTTTCAGAAATATTAAGCTTCGCCACAATGTAACACATGTTGTGCGTGATTTCCTTGATAAAGAAGGCTTTTTGGAAATTGAAACACCTATGCTTACAAGAAGCACACCTGAAGGCGCAAGGGATTACCTTGTTCCAAGCCGTGTGCATCCGGGCAATTTTTATGCACTTCCTCAGTCACCACAGCTTTTTAAACAGCTTCTTATGGTTTCCGGTATGGACAGATATTTCCAGATTGCAAGATGTTTCCGTGATGAGGATTTAAGAGCCGACAGACAGCCGGAGTTTACACAGATAGACATGGAGCTTTCATTTATTGATATTGACGATATACTTGATATAAACGAAAGACTTATTAAGAGAGTATTTAAAGAGGTTCTTAATGTTGATGTTCCAACTCCTTTCAGAAGAATGACTTGGAAAGAGGGCATGGAGCGTTTTGGTTCTGATAAGCCGGATATGCGTTTTGGTATGGAGCTTAAAAATATTACAGAAATAGTAAAAGGCACAGATTTTGCTGTATTTAAAAACGCTATTGAAGCAGGCGGCTCTGTAAGAGCTATTAATGCCAACGGCTGCGGCAAAATGCCAAGAAAGCAGATTGACCAGCTTGTAGAGTTTGTTAAGACTTATAAGGCAAAAGGTCTTGCATGGATAGTTGTAAATGAAGACGGCAGCATAAAGAGCCAGATTGCAAAATTCTTTACAGATGAAAAGATGGCCGAGATTGTTTCTGCCATGGACGCTAAGCCAGGCGACCTTATACTTATATGCGCTGATAAGGACAAAATTGTATTTGACTCATTAGGCGCTCTCCGTCTTGAAATGGCAAGACGCCTTGACCTCACAAAGCCTGATGATTATAACTTCCTTTGGATTACAGAATTCCCTATGTTTGAGTACAGCGAAGAAGAAAACAGATGGGTTGCAGAGCATCATCCGTTTACTTCACCTATGGACGAGGATTTGGAACTTTTAGACACAAACCCTGGCGCTGTAAGAGCAAAGGCTTACGATATGGTACTTAACGGCGTAGAGCTTGGCGGCGGAAGCATTCGTATTCACAGACAGGATATACAGAAGAAAATATTTGAGCTTTTGGGCTTTACAGACGAAGAAGCCGAGAACAAGTTCGGTTTCCTTCTTACAGCATTTAAATATGGCGTACCGCCTCATGGCGGACTTGCATTCGGTCTTGACCGTATGGTTATGCTTATGGCAGGAGCAAGCACTATAAGAGACGTTATTGCATTCCCTAAGGTAAAAGATGCGTCATGCCTTCTTACAGATGCGCCTAACGTAGTTGACAAGGCACAGCTTGATGAGCTTGAAATAGCGGTTAAGGAAGAAGAATAAAATAATTTATTTAAACAGGGCACAAAGCCGGTGATTTCCGGTTTTGTGCTTTTTTATTTTGGAGTATATGTAAACTATTTGTTAATTAAAACAAATAAATATAGCCGTAAGCTGTTTTTTGCTGTATAGTTATATAACTTTTATATAATTTTAAATATAATAGAAAAGGAGGGCAATTATGAGAGAGCTTGAAAATTTTGTTGATATATTAACAGGAATTTTTGACAATAAAGCACAGTTTGACAGAATGCAGGAAGATGGGAAAACAGATTTTCCTTTTGCAAAACATGTAAACACCGTATGCAACAATAAAATTAAAAACCTGCCGGAAGGTTTTGATGGAATATTTATTGTGGAAGAGAGTTATTACACGGTAAATGGCAATACACATTCTTCGCCTCATATTTTCCTTTTTACTCAGGAAGGCGAAAAAATAAAGCTTACTTCTTATGATTTGCCGGAGGGATATGGAAAAAGCGACTTTACTTATGATAAAATGGGTAATGTGGAATTTAACGATTTAAAGGCTTCTGCAAAATTTACACCGGCTTATTACACTCTTAAAGACGGCGTTTGGGAAGGCGGAAGTGTAAGCATGTTTACTCCTATGCTTAAATTTACGCTTTTTGAAAGATTTTATGGAGATACACTTGAAGTTAGCGAAACAATGGAAATGAACTCAAAGCGTACAATGGGCTATGATGAGCCTATTATTTATAAACGAATAAAATAACGGTTTTATTAGTTTGTCGGAGGTGCGGTATGGATAAAATAGAGATAGGAAATAAACTGCCTGAATATTTTAAATCCCTTTATCCAGAAGAGTTTCAGCTTTTTTCTCACCTTGAAACAACGGCGGCGGTGCCGCAGGTGCTTTTTGCCATTACTACATGGAAAGAAAACTCAAAGCCCAATGTGTGCTTTCATTCATGGAGCTGTTTTCACGGTGACAAAACTGCATTTTATGCCGTAATGGGCTGCCTTTATCAGCATACTCATACCTACGCCAACATAAAAAGGGATAAATGTTTTTGTATTAATTTTCTGCCTGTAAACTGTTATGACAGATTGGTTGATACAATTAACAACAATAATTTTGAAACGGACGAGTTTAAAGCAGGCGGCTTTACCCTTAAAAAGTGCAGACATATAAATGCGCCGTATATTGACGAGGCATTTATAAGCATGGAGCTTAGTCTTGTGGATATGCGTGATTTAAGCGGTGCGGGCATTACTGCCATGGTAACGGGAAAAGTAGAAAATATTATGGTGGAAAAATCTTATGCTTTAGACAGAGAAAAAAGATGTTCAAAAGACGGGTTTATGCTTCTTGTGCCGTCGGTGCAGAACCTTATTACCGGCGAGCCAAGCCAGTCGGCTATAGCAACGCTTAATATAGATAGGTTGGACTGAATATGAGCGATTTAAAAAATATACCCGGTGTGGGTAAAAGTATTGAACAGGATTTAATTAATATAGGGATAGAAAAAATAATCGACTTAAAGGGCAAAGACCCTGAAGATTTGTATAACAAAAGCTGTTTGTTTAAAGGTTTTAAAGAGGACAGGTGTCTGCTTTATGTTTTCCGCTTAGCTGTGTATTATGCTGAAAACGAAAATAAAAAGGCGGAAAAACTTAAATGGTGGTATTGGAAAGATAAAAAATACCCGGAAATATAAAATATTTATTTTACTTAAATGCGGAAACCGAAAAAACGGTTATCCGCTTTTTTGTTATGGTTTTGTAATTTAAAAGTAAGAGTACTGTAACTGAATGTGGAACGGTTAATGGTATAATTTGGATATAGACAGAATTTTTATACATATTGTTATGCTTTCGGGGAGGGGTAAGTTATGAAAAAGAGATTATTAGCGGTACTGCTTTCAGTATTTTTTTGTATGCCAACTGTATCTTTTGCATCTGAAAACGATATAAAAGTATATTTTAACAGCGAAAAAGCCACGGAATTTGAAAATGCGCCTTATGAAAAAGACGGCATTATATATCTGCCACTAAGGGAGCTGTGTAATAAGGTTGGGTACAAAATAAGCTATACTGAACCATACTGCTATGTATACGTGAAAAAAACTAATTTTGAAAATACAGTTAAACTTTCCACATTTGACTGCAAATATGAAGGTGTTGATGTTGATTTTGATATTAAGCATTATCCCGAAATTGTAGATGGCAGAATGTATATTCCATCGGATTTGCTTATAAGACTCAGCATTTCATCAGGTGTGCTTGAAAATGGAAAAGGTATTCTTATTAATCAGTCAATTGGTAAGAAAGAAGAACTGAACGTAAACTATGGCTTTGAAACTGATATTTTAAACAGTCTTTCAAAAGAAGAAAACAGTGCAGTTTCCCCTGAAAGTCTTAAAACTGTTTTGGCTATGACGGCAAACGGAACAGAAGGCGAAACACAAAAACAGCTTCTTAATGCTTTGAATATAGATGATTTGGAAGAATACAACACCCAACAAAAGGAAAAAAATTTGATACTAAACCAGTCGCCTTTTACTTCAGTAAGTTATAAAATGGCTAACTCTGTATGGGTTAAGGGTGATGACAATATATTAAAATATGACTACAAAGAATTAGTTAATGATAAATACGATGGTTTAATATCTGTTGTAGGCGAAAGTCCGGAGAGCATAAACAACTGGGTAAAAGAAAACACAAACGGAAAAATTGAAAAAGTTATTGATAATACTGATTTTAACATTATGCTTTTAAATACTGCTGATTTTGTTGGTAAATGGAAGTATTCGTTTGATGAAAGGTCTACCGAAAGCGGAATATTCAATAATGCAGACGGCTCAAAATTGCCTGTTGATTATATTAAAAGGTTTTTTAATTACGGTGAAGATTTTAAATATTATGAAGAAGATGGACTTAAAGCTATTACTTTAAAATACGGAGCTTTTAGTGACTATATAAATGTAAAGTCCGAAAATCCACCTTATGAAATGGTTTTTGTATTAACAGACAAAGAGCTTGACAGCGATACATTAAACAGAATATTTAATAATGGCAGAACTGCTGATGTTTTTATTCAGCTGCCTAAGTTTTATATTGAAAACGAGATTGATGTTGTTGATATACTTAAAAATATGGGTATAACTGATATATTTAATGCCCAAACAGCGGATTTTTCACCTATGCTTGAAGGCTCAGGGTATTATGTGGGAAATGTTATGCAAAATGCCGTTTTAGGTATTGATGAAAAAGGAACAGTTGCTTCATCGGCATCCGAAGTTATTGTATACAGAAGTATAAACGAAAGAAATCTGGAATTTGTTGCAGACAGGCCATTTTATTATTTTATACGCAACAATGAAACAGGAGATATACTGTTTGAAGGCAGAGTAAATAGTTTTAAATAAAGCAGTTTTGGTTTAAATAAAGCGGAAGATTATCTCTTCCGCTTTTTATGTGAATAAATTGTGTATTCTTCAAAAATTGTGTTGTAATTAAAGCTTTTTGATGTATAATTAATCAGAAATGCTTTAATTGGCTGGGAGGTATAAAATGTTTTTTGACAGATTTTTTGGTTTTGGAGAAAGCATAGGCATAGATTTGGGAACTGCTACAGTTCTTGTTTATATAAAAGGCAGGGGAATTGTTCTTAGAGAACCATCGGTTGTTACTATAGACAAAAATACAAATACGATACTTGCAGTAGGCGAGGAAGCCCGTGAGATGATAGGAAAAACGCCGGGAAGCATTGTTGCCATAAGGCCGCTTAAAGAGGGTGTTATTTCGGATTACGAAACAACGGAAAGAATGCTTAAATATTTCATTCAAAAGGCAATGGGAAGTCATCCTTTGGCAAAGCCTACAATAGCCGTTTGTGTGCCTAGTGCCATTACAGAGGTTGAAAGGCGTGCTGTAGAAGATGCTACAAGGCAGGCAGGCGCAAGAAAAGTTCATATTATAGAAGAACCTATTGCGGCGGCTATAGGTGCCGGAATTGATATTTCAAAAGCCTGCGGAAGTATGGTTGTGGATATAGGCGGAGGTACAACAGACATTGCCGTTATATCACTTGGCGGAAATGTAGTAAGCACTTCTTTAAAAATTGCAGGGGATAATTTTGACGAGGCTATAATAAAGCATATGCGCAAAAAGCATAACCTGCTTATAGGTGAAAGAAGTGCTGAGGCTCTTAAAATTAATATAGGCACGGCTTATGAGAGAACAATGCCTGTTTCAATGGATATCAGAGGAAGAAACCTTATAACAGGACTTCCTAAAAATATTACCGTTACAAGCGATGAAATGCTGGAAGCTCTTTCTGAGCCGGTTAACATGATAGCCGATGCGGTTCACTCTATACTTGAAAAAACACCGCCGGAGCTTGCGGCAGATATTGCAGACAGGGGAATTGTAATGACAGGCGGGGGAAGCTTGCTTTACGGACTTGACAAACTGATATCAGAAAGAACACACATTAATACAATAATAGCTGATGACGCTGTTTCGTGCGTAGCACTTGGAACAGGTAAGTTCATTGAGTTTGAGGAAAGATTCAAACGCTCAAGACAAAGACCAGAAAGAAAAAAAGAAGAACAGCCTGCACAGCAGTCCGCGCAGAGCCAGAAGAAGGAAAAGAAGGAAAGAAAAGATAAGAAAAAAATTGGATTTAGAGCAGGAAGATAAAATAAAAAACCGGCAAAGTGAAATGCACCCCATTTGTTAGACAGTATGATATACTAAATAACAAATGGGGTGATTTTTTATGCCAAAAGGAATAGCAAACAAAAAATATACACCTGAGTTTAAGAAACTTGTTGTTGAAACTATGTGTAATGAGAGTCTTAGCTACAGAGAAACTGCACGTCGATTTGAAATAAGCAATCATGATACAATCAAAAAATGGGAACGAATTTATCTGGAAGAAGGACCAGAAGGATTAGAATTGGAACGCCGTGGCAGAGCTTGCGCTGATAGCGGTACAATAAAAGGACGCAAACCAAAATTTGAAAAGAAAAAAGAAGAAGACC
>CALWHR010000081.1 GCA_944380455.1 uncultured Clostridia bacterium | reverse complement strand
TTCTTATGGCGGCTGATATTCTTCTTTATCAAACAGACCTTGTACCTGTTGGTGAAGACCAAAGACAGCATCTTGAAATTACAAGAGAAATTGCTAACAGATTTAACAGACTTTACGGAGATGTATTTAAAATTCCGGAGGCTTATATAGGAAAAGTAGGCGCAAGAGTTATGGCTCTTCAGGACCCTACAAAGAAAATGTCCAAATCAGATGAGAATAAGAACAACACAATAGCTATTATGGACCCGCCGGAAGTTATAATGAGCAAATTTAAAAAGGCTGTTACAGACTCCGAAAATGAAGTTAGAATGTCAGAAGAAAAGCCAGGAGTAAGCAATCTTCTTAATATTTACTGCGCAGTTACAGGCTATACTGTAGAACAGGCTGAAAAAGAGTTTTCATCTTGTGGCTACGGTGACTTTAAAAAAGCTGTTGGTGAGGCTGTTGTTGCAAAGCTTGAGCCTATACAGAAGAAATTCCATGACCTTGAAAATAATAAAGACTATATTGATTCTATAATTAAGAACAACACTGAAAGAGCATCTCGCCTTGCAGACAGAACTTTAAGCAAGGTTCAGAAAAAAATTGGTTTCACTCAAAGAATCAGATAAAATAATTAAGCAGAAGAATACTAAAAAGCGGAGCATACAGTGCTCTGTTTTTTTATAAGAATTTCTAAATATATAAAAAAACAGTATTTATAATTAATAACGGAACGAAGGTTTGAACATGAAAAAATAATTGTATAATATGACTAAAATATTATAATTTTGTATTAAAAAGAAGGATATTTATTACATATATAGAATAATATAATCAAGGTCGTTTGCATGACATATTTGCCGTGTGCTATAACTTCCTTATAAATTTAACATTTTTAAATATATTATATTCATTCGGGAGCTGATGTATTATGAGAACTTATCAAACAGGTGAAGTAAGAAACATTGTCATTTTGGGCCACAGCGGCTGCGGCAAGACAACTGTAACAGAATCAGCGCTTTTTTATTCCGGAGCTACTAAAAGATTCGGCAAAGTAAGCGAAGGAAATACAGTAAGTGATTATGATGCTGAGGAAATTAAAAGAGGAGTTTCAATCCAGACATCTGTTGTGCCTGTAGAATGGATGGACACAAAGATTAACTTTATTGATACTCCGGGTTACTTTGATTTTGCAGGAGAGGTTAAATCCGCTCTTTTGGCAGCAGATGCGGCCCTTATTGTTGTTTCGGGAAAATCAGGTCCTGAAGTAGGTACTGAAAAAGCATGGGATTACTGCGAGGAAATGAAGCTCCCAAGAATGATACTTGTTAACCAAATGGACGATGAAAATGCAGATTTCAACAGAACTCTCGGCCAGATGAGAAAAAAATTCGGAAAAGCTATAGCACCTTTCCAGATTCCATTAAGAGATGATGACGGAAAATTTATTGGATTTATTAACTGTATAGAGCGCTATGCCAGAATTATTCAGGACAGCAAAGACGGTAAAATACTTGTAGACAGCGAAGTACCTGAAATGATGGAGGGCGAGGTTGAAAGTTTAAGAAACATGCTTATTGAAGCAGCTGCTGAAAGCGATGACGAGCTTCTTGAAAAATATTTTAACGATGAAGAGCTCACAGAAGAAGAAATTTATAAAGGTCTTCACGTTGGTATACTGGCAGGAACTGTTGCACCGGTTCTTTGCGGTGCTGTCACACTTGGTTATGGTATAAAAGTACTTATGAATTGTATTGTTAAATATCTTCCGCCTTCAAATGAGTGCAGACCTTCTATTGAGTGCGAAGATATTAAAACAGGCGATATAGCAGAAAGAAAGTGCGACCCGGCAGAACCTTTTGCTTCTATAGTATTTAAAACAATATCTGACCCTTATGTAGGCCGCCTTAATCTTTTTAAAGCAGTAAGCGGTGTGCTTAAAAAGGATATGACTATATATAATGTTCAAAAAGATACAGAAGAAAGAATAGCTCATGTATATGTATGCAAAGGAAAAGAGCTTATTGAAGTTCCTGAGATTCAGGCCGGCGATATAGGTGCTCTTTCAAAACTTTCTAATACGTCTACAAATGATACACTTACAGTTAAGGATAAAGCCGTTAAAATTGAAGGAATCGCATTCCCGGCACCGGTTCATGCTATGGCTATTAAGCCTAAGGGAAAGGGCGATGAGGATAAAATATCAGCTGCTCTTACAAAGCTCCGTGAAGAAGATCCTACAATCAAAGTAGAAGTTGACAAAGAAACAAAACAAACACTTGTTTATGGTATT
Organism: uncultured Clostridia bacterium; assembly: GCA_944380455.1. GTDB lineage: Bacteria > Bacillota > Clostridia > Lachnospirales > Anaerotignaceae > Neoanaerotignum_A. The sequence goes on along the minus strand of CALWHR010000081.1, from coordinate 17,861 downwards.
GGTGAGCAGCACCTTGATATACTTTTAAGCAAGCTTAAAAATAAATATAAAATCGAAGCTGAGCTTTCAGAGCCTGTAATTCCTTACAGAGAAACAATTAAAACCAAAGTTGAAGTTAGAGGCAAATACAAAAAGCAGTCTGGCGGACATGGACAGTTTGGTGATGTTCTCATGTCTTTTGAGCCATTAGGCGACCTTTCAAAATCTTATGAATTTGAAGAAAAGATTTTTGGCGGAGCTGTTCCAAAACAGTATTTCCCGGCTGTAGAAAAAGGTATTCAGGAATGTGTATTAAGCGGTGTGCTTGCTGGATATCCAGTTGTTGGACTTAAAGCAGTATTGCTTGACGGTTCATATCATCCTGTAGATTCAAGTGAAATGGCATTTAAAATGGCTACATCAATGGCATTTAAAGAAGGTCTTACAAGAGCTAAACCTACAATACTTGAACCAATCGTACATATTGAAGTTTTAGCGCCTGAAAAGTATATGGGCGATATAATGGGTGACATAAATAAAAGACGCGGAAGGATACTTAAAATGGATCCTGAAGGCAAGAATATGCGTATAGTTGCAGAAGTGCCTGAGTCAGAGATATTTAAATATTGTACTGATTTAAGGTCGATGACACAAAGCCGCGGTGAATACAGCTTCTATTTTGAAAGATATGAAGAAGCTCCGGCAGAAGTACAGCAGGCTGTTATTGACAAAAAGAAAAATGAAAAAGAGGCTTAATAGTGCTTTGAATACTTGATCTTAGTGTTAAAGTAAATGAATTTTGCTGCTTGCATTTTGGATTTATTTCAGTGCAAGCAGCATTTTTATGAAATATTTGATTTAATAAATAACCAAAAAGAGCATATAAATTAATGTTTTGAAAATATTGACATTGCTGTTTTAAGTTGGTATTATTATAAAAACTGAATATAAATTAGGGTGGGATGTATTTATATTCAGTTATGCAATTATATTTCTTATAAGAAAGGGAGAGTTTTTATGACAAATGCAACAAAGCAAAAAATTGGTTTTGGTGCTGCGTTCTCAGTTGCTTCTGTCTGGTTTACTACTCATGCAGGCGCTGGCTTTGCTACAGGTAATCAGGCATGGCAATACTACGCAGTATACGGTATCCCGGGAATGATATTCCCGCTTGTTTCAATGGGATTGCTTGCTCTTGTACTTAGAGAAGTAATGATTATGGCCCAGATTATTGACACAAGGTCTTACGGCGATGTTATGAAATATGCTTACAAGCCATATGACAAACTTTATGTTCTTTTTGAAATTTTCTATTACTGTATCGTTCTTGCAGCTGTAGGTGGTGTTATTTCATCTGCTTCAGGTATGATTCAGGAAATTATACCTATGACTACAATGCTTGCTACAATAATAGTCGGAATTATACTTCTTCTTCTTATTATTTTTGGTGCAGACCTTGTTAGACGTGTTGCTACAATACTCGGTATTTTAATTATAGTTTCTGGTTTTACTATTTACATAATTGGTTTTTGCAGTAAAATTGATGTTTTAGGTGCTACAATCGCTTCTGGTTATGCTCCTTCAGGCTGGCTTAAACCTTTGTGGCAGACAATTGTTTACTGTGGTTTCCAGTGCGTTGCTATTCCGGCTATGGTTGCATGCTGTGAGCATCTTAAAACAAAATCAAGCATCAATATGGCTTCTTTCTTAGGCTTCCTTATGAATGGTTTTGGTGTTGCTCTTACTGTTTGGATGCTTATTGGATACAGAGATGGACTTATTGCCGGAGGAGATGCTGTTTTAAAACTTCCTACACTTTATGTTTGTGAACAGCTTGGAATACATGTATTATTCTATTTCTATAAGATTTGTCTTTTCTGCTGTCTTATATCTACTGGTGTTTCCTGTATTTTCGGTATAGTTGTTCGTTTTGAAAATATACTTTTCAAAAATGCACAGGGCGTTATGGGTAACATAATGTCAAGACGTATTCTTATTACAGTATTCTGTATTATTTTATGTATGGCTATTTCATCATTCGGTCTTACTGCTATTGTTGCTGTAGGATATAAATACTGCGGTTATCTTGCAATTGTTATCTGCGTAATACCATTCCTTACAATTGGACGTATGAAGAATAAAGCAGACCTTAAAAATGGCAAAAAAGGCGTACTTGTTGACTGATTGCGTGATAATTAAGAACTGAATATAGTATTTTTGGAATTTACCCCTGACTTGTATTTGATTTTGTTTATTAAATAAAGGTCAGGGGTTTTGTATTGTTAAAAAATTATAAGTTGATTTTTATAAATCTATCATTTACTTTAAAAACAAAAATAATCTTTACATAGATTTTAGTATTTAGTGAGTGCTGCTCTTAATTATGCTTAGCCTACTATAATAGAATAAATATTAGAAAAAAATACAATTTGTGACATGTGAATGCTTTAATTTTATTAATTTAAACAAAATATTGATTTGGTGCATTTAAATAATATTGAGTTTAATTGTTGCAAATAGAAAATTATTGTTATAAAATATTTCTAATAAAAATTTTGAGGTGGGATTATTTATGGAATTATCAAGAAAAATTATGAGTATTAAGCCTTCTGCAACTCTTGCTGTTACAGCTAAGGCAAAAGATCTTAAAGCAGCAGGAAAAGATGTAATTGCTTTTGCAGCAGGTGAGCCTGATTTTGATACTCCTGAAAATATAAGGCAGGCTGGTATTGATGCCATTAACAGTGGATTTACAAGATATACAGCTGCTCCTGGTATTATTGAGCTTAGAAAAGCTATATGTGACAAGCTTAAAAATGACAATAATATGGAATATGACCCAAGCCAGATTATAGTTTGCAACGGAGCTAAGCATGCATTAGCCAATACTTTTATGGCTATACTTAATGATGGTGACGAAGTTATAATACCTGCTCCTTACTGGGTAAGCTATTCAGCTATGGTTGAGATTGCAGGAGGAAAACCTGTTATTGTTTACACTAAAGCTGAAAATAACTTTATGCTTTCTAAAGAAGATTTGCAGGGAGCATATACTGACAAAACTAAAGCGATTGTGCTTGTAAGCCCTTCAAATCCTACAGGAATGATTGCTTCAAGAGAAAATCTTCAGGATATTGCTGATTTTGCTGTTGAAAAGGATTTGCTTGTTATTGCCGACGAAATTTATGAGAAACTTATATACAATAAAAATAAAAAACATATAAGTATCGGTTCTTTAAACAAAGAGATTTTCGATAGAACTATTACAATAAATGGTGTTTCAAAAAGCTATGCCATGACAGGCTGGAGAATAGGCTATGTTGCAGCTCCGCCAGCTGTTGCAAAGTGTATAAACGTAATTCAGTCACATATGGCATCAAACGCAAATGCTATTGCTCAAAAGGCTGCTCTTGAGGCTATTACAGGGCCGCAGGAAAGTGTTGAGCTTATGAGACAGCAGTTTGAAAAACGCTGTGATTATATTTATGAAAGAGAAGAAGAAATACCATATCTTTCCGCTCTTAAACCAGAAGGCGCATTTTATCTTTTTGTAGATATTTCCGGCACATGCGGTAAAAAATACAAAGGTACAGAGATTAAGAATGCGGCTGACTTTGCAACACTTCTTCTTGACAATAAACTTACAGCTGTAGTTCCATGTGCTGATTTTGGCATGGATAATTATATTAGACTTTCTTATGCTATATCTCTTGAAGATATTAAAAAAGGAATGGATAGAATTGCAGAGTTTGTAAGTGAATTAAACTAATACAGATATTGGCTTTATAAGTCAATAAAAAGCCGTATTTTCTTAATGAAAACTACGGCTTTTTAAATATCTTATTATAAACTGATTTGCATAGTTTAAACCGCAGGCTGCTGATTAAAGAGGAAAATTTTGGATATTAAATTAAAGGAGGAGCAGCAATGGATTATGAAGTAGTAGACAGTCAGCTTAAATATGACGGCAAGGTTTTAAAGGTATACAGTGACAAAGTAAAACTTCCTAATGGAGCTACGGCAACAAGGGAAAATGTAGTAAGAGGCTCTGCTGTTGCTATGATACCTGTTGATAATGATGGAAACATGTATTTTGTGCGTCAATACAGGCACGCAGCTAAAAAACTTATTTTGGAAATTCCGGCAGGAATGATTGAAAAAGGTGAAGACCCCAAAGTTGCGGCTTACCGTGAATTAGAAGAGGAAATAGGATTTAAGGCTGAAAAGCTTACTTTTATATGCGATACGTATATGGCTATAGGTATCTGCACGGAAAAGGTATATTTCTATATTGCCGAAGAGTTAAAGCCTGGCAAGCTTAATCCAGACCCTGACGAGATAATAGAAATTGAAAAATATACTGTTGATGAAGCTTTAAAAATGATATTTGAGGGAAAAATAGAAGACGTAAAGACAATGGCCGGAATATTAGCCTATAAGCAATATATCTCATGTAAAAGTGATATTTGATTTTTTTGCAAAATAATGATATATTTTATACTAAAAACATAGATGTATAATTATACATTATTTTAAAGATATTTAGAGGATTGGAGAATTTTACATGCAGAAAATTTACACAAAAGTAACTGATAAAATGAATTTTTTTCAGGGGATAGACCCTAACGAATTAGCTGAAAAATATGGTACTCCGCTTTATGTTTATAACGAAAGAATTTTAAGACAAAGATGCCGTGACCTTAAAAATCTTGTTAAATATCCAAATTTTGTTGTTGATTATTCCGCTAAGGCTAACTCTAATTTAGCATTTCTTGAGATAGTTAAATCTGAAGGGCTTGAAGTTGATGCTATGAGTCCGGGTGAAATATATATTGAAAAATTAGCTGGTTTTGAACCTAAAGAAATTTTTTATATATGCAACAATGTTTCTGAAGAAGAAATGCAGTATGCAATTGACGAGGGTGTTGTAATAAGCGTTGACTCTCTTTCTCAGCTGGAACAGTATGGGAAACTTAATCCAGGCGGAGAAATAGCAGTTCGTTTTAATCCTGGTGTTGGTGCTGGTCATCATGAAAAGGTTGTTACTGCCGGAAAGAAAACAAAATTTGCCGTTGACCCTGAATTTATACCACAGGTAAAAGAAATTTTAGATAAATATAATTTAAAACTTATAGGTATAAATCAGCATATAGGTTCACTTTTTATGGATGGAACTGCTTTTGTAGAAAGTATAGGCAAGCTTCTTGAAATAGCAAAGCAGTTTAAAGATTTAAAATTTATTGATATGGGCGGCGGTTTTGGTATACCATATAATAAAGAGAATGACCAGCCAAGTCTTGACCTTAAAGATTTAGGAAGCAAAATCGATGAAGCGCTTTTTAAATTTGCCGAGGAGTATGGAAAGCAAGTTACATTCAGAATTGAACCGGGAAGATATATTTCAGCTGAATGCAGTGTTATTTTAGGTAAGGTACATTCTGTAAAATACAACCATTCTCATAAATTTATAGGCACTGATATAGGCTTCAATGTTCTTCAAAGACCGATTATGTACGATTCATATCATGGTGTCGAAATTTTCAGAAAAGATGATAAAAAATCCGAAACAACTGAAAATGTGACTATTGTAGGTAATATCTGCGAAAGCGGAGATATATTGGCAAAAGACAGGGTGCTGCCTGAAATATTTGAAGGTGACATTTTATGTGTCCTGGACGCAGGAGCTTATGGTTTCTCAATGGCTTCTAATTATAATAACAGATTAAGACCGGCTGAAATACTTATTCGTGAAAATAATGATGTTGTTCTTATAAGGGAAAGAGATGAGCTTAAAGATTTAAAACGTCATATGATTTCTCTTAAAAAATATTAATCAGTTATATAAAAGGGGGAGTTTAAATGGATACACCAATGGAAATAAGAAACAGGCTTTTGGCTGAAAAGCTTATAAAGAATTTTCAGAAAAGACATATGGAAGCTTATTACTGCCCAACAAAGGAAGAAGCAGTTAATAAAGCACTTGAGCTTATACCAGAAGGCAGTTCTATGACATGGGGCGGCTCAATGACTATCAGGGATATGGGTCTTGTTAAGGCTCTTCACGAAAAAAATTATGATATATTTGACAGAGATATATGTACAGACCCTGAAGAAAATCAGAAGGCCATGAGAAGGGCTTTTTCAATGGATTGGTTTATTACAAGCGCAAATGCTGTTTCAGAGGACGGACAGCTTGTAAATATTGATGGTATGGGAAACAGGGTAGCGGCTATTACATTTGGCCCTAAAAACGTACTTTTTGTTGTAAGCCTTAATAAAGTTTGTCAGGACATAGAGTCAGCTGTTAAAAGAGCAAGAAGTACAGCAGCACCGATTAATGCCGCAAGATTTGAAGATATGAAAACACCTTGCAAAGTTGATGGAACATGCCATGACTGCAATGCTCCGGGATGTATTTGCAGCTGTATTCATATTTTAAGAAACAGCAAAATTGAAGGCAGAATAAAAATAATTCTTGTTGGTGAAGAATACGGATATTGATTAATAGCAAAAAAGACTTCCTATGTGAACTGAAGTAGTAAAAACGGACAATAAATAACAATGCCCCCCCTTATGCAGTATAATAGAGCTACATGAGGGGGGCATTTATGATAAAGCATCAAAAAGCGGAGCAGTATCGCTTTAAAATCAAATATAATGTTCATAAGGGCGCTTTTTTCTGATGTTCGCACAAAATGTGCTTGTTTATTTCCTGTGACATAGGAAGTCTTTTTTATGTTTATTTAAAAATTTATTTTGCGCCATGAGAAAGAATTTTTTTAAAGTTAAGTTTAAACATTATAGACGTACATATTACTGCCCCTAAATCAGCTATAGGTTCTGCTAAGAAAACAGAAAATACTTTTTCTGGATTTGAAAACAATGGTGCTATGGCTTCAGGTATAAAATTCATAGCAAATGATGCAGGAATAACTCTTGGCAGTATAATTATAAGCGGTATAAGAAGTATTATTTTTCTTAAAATAGCTAAAAACACTGATATTTTAGCCTGGCCTAAGGCTATAAATGTCTGCTGGCAGGCAGTTTGAATACCAAATAACAAAGTTGTTCCCATATAAATCCTTAAAGCCCATTTTGTTACTTCTATAAATTGAACATCAGATGTAAAAGCGGATATAAGTACCTGAGGAATAAGCATTACCACAAGCCACAGAAGAAAAGTAAATATAAAGCATGAAGCAAGTACTATTTTATATGCTTTTATTACTCTGTCATTATTTTTTGCACCGAAGTTAAAACTGATAACAGGCTGGCAACCCTGAGTAAGACCCATTACAGGAAGCATTGCAAACTGCATAATGCTTGAAAGTATTGTCATAGCGCCAACTGCCATATCTCCGCCGAAGGATTGAAGTGACGAATTAAAGCATACTGTAATAAGGCTTTCTGTAGACTGCATAATAAAAGGAGATACACCTAAAGAAATAACTCCAAACGCTAAGGCCTTATCCGGTATAATGTATTCTTTTTTTATTTTAAGAGTTGTTTTATTTCCAGTTAAAAATTTAAGTACCCATATACATGAAACAGCTTGGGATATTATTGTTGCCAAAGCAGCACCGCGAACACCCATTCCAAAAAGATATATGAAAACCGGGTCAAGTATAATATTTAAAACTGCTCCTATTACAGTTGTTGCCATTCCTGTTCCTGCAAACCCTTGGCAAGTAATAAACATATTTAGACCAAGAACCATTTGAACAAATATTGTGCCTATAGAATAAATAGTAAGGTAATCCACTGCATAGCCTATTGTATTTTCACTTCCGCCGAAAATCATAAGCAGACTGCGCTGGAAAATAAGTATAAACGCTGTAAGAATTACAGAAATAATTATAAGCGTACCGAAACATGTGCCCAATATTTTTTCAGCGCTTCTATAATCGCCTTTACCCATTTTAATTGCTGCCTGAGGAGCGCCTCCCATACCAATGAGGGCACTGAATGCGGATATAATCATTATTATTGGGAATGTTACGCCAACACCTGTAAGTGCGGTTTTGCCTATTTCAGGAATATGGCCTATATACATTCTGTCAACTATATTATACAGAAGATTTATAATCTGAGCAGCTATTGCAGGTACTGCCAAACGAAATATAAGCTTGCCTACACTGCCCTGACCTAAATTATTTGTGTCTGTACCCATCGGTGATGCCTCCTTGTTTGCTTTTATTCTCCATTAAATTTTAATATAAAAGTAATTATAATACTTTTTTGTTCAAAGTAAAGAGATACAGTGTTTTATAAATGCTCCAGAAAGTTTATTGTATTGAATTTTAGCATAATATATGGTACATTATTAATGTGCGACTATGAAATTCGGGGAGGAATTTTGATGTATAAAAGAATAGTGCTTAAACTTAGCGGTGAGGCTCTTGCAGGAGACAAACCCGGCGTTAAGTTTGATAATGATATTATTAGAGGCATAGTTTTACAGATAAAAGAAATTATGAAAAACGGCACAGAAGTTACCCTTGTTATTGGCGGAGGTAACTTTTGGAGAGGCAGAAGTGCCGACCACAATATGGACAGAACTAAAGCTGACCAGATTGGAATGCTTGCAACTGTAATGAATGCCATTTACGTTGCTGACTTTTTAAGGCAGGAAGGTGTTGGCGCTGTTGTTCAGACTCCTTTTAAATGTGGCACAATGACAGAGGAATTTTCTAAAGATTCAGCTATTGAGCATATTAAAAAAGGTGAGGTAGTAATTTTTGCAGGCGGATTGGGACATCCGATGTTTTCTACTGACACTATTACCGCTCTTCGCGGAGCTGAGCTTGAGGTTGACGGATTATTATTTGCTAAAAATGTAGACGGAGTTTATGATGATGACCCGGCTAAAAACCCGGATGCAAAGAAAATTGATGAAATTGCATGCGGCGATATTATAAAAAATAATTTAAGGGTAATAGACCTTACAGCGGCAACACTTTGTTTTGACAATAAAATACCGGTAGTTATTTTCGGTCTTAATGAAGAAAACAGCATTATACGCGCCGCAGGCGGAGAAAAAATAGGAACTATTGTTACAGTTGATTAATTTATAATACAGGAGGAATTAACTATGTCAGAGAAAGTAACATTATATCAGGAAAAAATGAATAAAACACTTGCAAATCTTGAAAGCGAATATGCTACTATCAGAGCAGGAAGGGCTAATCCTCATGTACTTGACAGAATAACTGTTGATTATTATGGAACAGCTACACCTATTAACCAAGTTGGAAATATTACTGTTCCAGAACCAAGACTTTTACAGATTCAGCCTTGGGACGCTAGTATGCTTAAAGCTATTGAAAAAGCAATTAACAAATCAGATATAGGAATTAATCCAAACAGCGACGGAAAAGTTATAAGACTTGTATTCCCTGAGCTTACAGAAGAAAGACGTGCTGTTTTGGCTAAAGAAGTTAAAAAGAAAGGCGAAGACGCTAAAGTAGCTATCAGGAATATAAGACGTGATGCTCTTGATACATTTAAGAAACAGGAAAAAGCTCATGAGATTACAGAAGATGAACTTGCTGACCTTACTGATGAAATTCAGAAGATTACAGACAAAAGCATTGCTGAAATCGATAAAAAGAGCGAGGCAAAAAGCAAGGATATTATGTCTGTTTAATTATAAGTTTATAGCAAAAATATAAAGCTGCCCCTCAAAGAGGGGCATTTTCATAATTTATATTTTAGGAGAGGTAATTTATGTTTTTTAATAACTCTAATAACACAAAAGATGATTTTGATATAGATTTGAATAATGTTCCTCAGCACATAGCCATAATAATGGACGGTAACGGACGTTGGGCTAAAAAACGCGGACTTATTAGAAAAATGGGCCATAAGGCTGGAGCAGATACCCTTGAGAAAATTTCACGCTGTGCTCAAGACTTAGGTGTAAAGCATCTTACAGTTTATGCTTTTTCAACGGAAAACTGGAAAAGAAGCGATGAAGAAGTAGCCGGAATAATGGACTTGTTAAGAAGATACCTTGATGAGCATATTAAAAAGTGCAAAAATGACAACTTTAAAGTAAATATGTTAGGTGACCCTTCAAGGCTTGATGAAGATATTCAGGATAAAATAAAAACCTTAGAGTCTTTGACAGAAAACAACACAGGTTTGTTTTTACATATAGCCCTTAATTACGGCGGACGAGATGAGCTTTTAAGAGCTACAAAAAAGATTGCACACAAAATAGAGTCTGGTCAATTAAAAAGTGACCAAATTAATGAAGATACAATTTCGCTCTCTCTTGACACAGCCGGAGTTCCTGACCCTGAGCTTTTAATTAGAACAAGCGGAGAACTCAGGATAAGCAACTTTTTATTGTGGCAGCTTGCGTATACTGAATTTATATTTTCTGATAAACTTTGGCCTGACTTTGATGAAAGCGATTTAAAAGAAGCAATATTCAGCTATCAAAACAGAGACCGCAGATTCGGCGGAAGAAAATAACAAGGGGATGATTATATGCGCAACAGGATTATTTCCGGCGTTGTTTTGCTGCCGATTTTAGTTTTTTTGATTGTATACGGCGGCTTGCCTTTACACATAACCAATATTGTTGTTTCTGCCATAGGACTTTATGAGTTTTATAAAGCTATGTCCGGGAAAATAGAGCATGTTCATTATTTTGGCTTTGCGGCATGTATTTTTTACGGAATATTTGCTGAGCGACTGATTAATATTGATAACGCATTTAATGCCTTTGTAGCGGTATTTATTGTACTTTTATTAATTTATATGGTTATATTCCATAAAACATGCAATGACAGAGATGTATTTATTACATTATTTGGTTTCTTTTATGTGTGCTTTTTGCTTATGCACATTTATCTTGCAAGAATTTATCCATATGGAAAATTCTTTGTCTGGCTTATATTTATTTCTTCTTTTATGTGCGATACAGGAGCATACTTTACAGGAATGCTTTTTGGAAAACATAAATTAATACCGGATTTAAGTCCTAAAAAAACAATTGAAGGTGCTGTAGGCGGTGTTGTTTGGGCTACAGCAGCGGCTATTTTTTACGGAATTATAATTGAAAATTATTTCGTGCTTGAAGATGTTTCTACTATACTTTTATGTACAATTATAGGTATTGTTGGTTCTGTTTTATCTCAGATAGGTGATTTGGCAGCATCATCATTTAAAAGAATGGTAGGAATAAAGGACTATGGGAAGCTTATACCAGGCCATGGCGGAATAATGGACAGGTTTGACAGTGTTATAATAACAGCGCCTGTTGTTTATTATGTTATGGTAGCACTTATAAAAGTTTTTTAATTAAATAGTATATTTGGGAGTTTAAAATGAAAAATATTAGTATACTTGGCTCTACAGGCTCAATAGGAACGCAAACTATTGAAGTATGCAGAAATTTAAAAGATATAAAAATAGAAGCCTTAACAGCTAACAGTAATATTGATGTCTTAGAAAAACAGGCTGAGGAATTCAGGCCGAAGGTTATAGCTGTTATGAACAATGACAAAGCCGAAGAATTAAGAGAAAGACTTTCTAAAACAACTATGTCCAACATTAAAGTTCTTTCGGGAATGGATGGTGTTATTGAAGCTGCAACAATCAAGAGTGCAGAAACAGTTGTTGTTTCCCTTGTAGGAAATATAGGTATTAAGCCAACTTATGAAGCTATTAACTGCAAAAAAGAAATTGCTCTTGCCACAAAAGAGGTTATGGTTTCCGGGGGAAGCCTTATTACAAACGAAGCCGAGAAAAACGGGGTAAGAATACTTCCTATAGACAGCGAGCACTCAGCTATATTCCAAAGCCTTCAGGGAAACAGTATGAACAAAATACGAAAGATAATTTTAACTGCTTCCGGCGGCCCTTTCAGAGGGCGAAAAAAAGAGGAGCTTATGAACGTAACCGCAAAAGATGCCCTTAAACACCCTAACTGGGATATGGGAGCTAAAATAACAATAGACTCATCAACTATGATGAATAAAGGCCTTGAGGTTATAGAGGCTAAATGGCTTTTTAATATTGATGTAAGTAAGATACAGGTTGTTGTTCATCCGCAGAGTATACTTCATTCAGCTGTTGAGTATGAAGACGGAGCCGTAATTGGTCAAATGGGTGTGCCGGATATGAAAGTACCAATATCTTATGCTTTAACATATCCAAATAGAATTGCAAACGGATTTGAAAAGCTGGATATTACAAAAGTAGGCACTCTTACATTTGAAGAACCAGATTTTGAAACATTTCAGTGCTTGGGATTGGCTTATTCAGCTATTAAAACAGGCGGAACTATGCCGGCAGTGCTTAATGCGGCAAATGAAATAGCTGTTGATGCGTTTTTAAAAGGTAAAGTTGGGTTTATGGATATACCGGATATTATAAAAAATACTATGGGGGCATATACTGTAAAATATAATTACAGCATTGATGAGCTTTTGGATTCTGATAAATGGGCAAGACAGTATGCTCAGTCAATGCTAAAATAACATAAGGAAGGAATTAATTTATGTCAGTAATATATATACTGCTTACACTTCTGATTTTCAGCGTTCTTGTAGTGGTGCACGAGGCAGGACATTTTGCTGTAGCAAAAATTAACGGAATTTATGTTGAGGAGTTTTCTGTCGGCATGGGGCCGCTGGTGTTTTCCAAGACTATAGGTGATACAATGTATTCCATAAGAGCGCTGCCTTTAGGCGGTTTTTGCCGAATGATGGGAGAAGATGAGGACAGCAGTGACAGCAGGTCATTTAACAATAAAAGTGTTTTAGCCAGAATGGCTGTAGTATTTACAGGCCCGTTAATGAATTTTATATTTGCGTTTATAGCCGTTTTTATAGTAGGCGCAACGGCACAGTCGGTTATAGAGCCTGTTGTAAGCGAGGTTATACAAGAAAGCAATGCCGCTGAGCAGGGTCTTGAAGCAGGTGACAGGATAGTTAAAATAAATAATCAGTCTGTTAACACATATCAGGATTTGTATTTTGCTTTATATGATGCCGGAAACAGTAATTTAAATGTAGTTGTTGAAAGAGACGGAGAAAAAGTTGCTCTTAATATTACACCGGTATTTAATGAAGAACAGCAGGAATATATTATAGGCTTCAGACCGGAAGTTAAAACGGGACTTTTTGCGCCAAAGGTTGACGGCTACGACAGTGTTACATTTATAGAAGCAGTAAAAAACAGTGTGTACACGCTTATTTATTATGTAAAAAGTGTTGTTGTGGGATTTGTAAGGCTTTTTACACTTAGACTTTCACCGGAAGAAGTAGCAGGGCCTATAGGTATTGTTCAGGTAGTAGGCGATACAGTTGAAACAGGAATAAGCTATAGTATTTGGTCTGTAATTAAAAGTCTGCTTACACTTTCGGCGCTTTTAAGTGTAAACCTTGGTGTTATCAATCTTTTTCCTATTCCATCTATGGACGGAGGAAGACTTGTATTTTTATTTATAGAAGGATTAAGAGGCAGACCTTTTGACCGTGAAAAAGAAGGTTTTGTACATTTTATAGGTTTTGTACTGCTAATTATGTTTATGTTTTTAGTAGCGTCAAACGATGTATTCAGGATATTCAGCGGCAGGTGATTAAATTGATATACAATAGAAAAAACACAACAACTGTAAAAGCAGGAAATGTGCTTATAGGCGGCGATAATCCGGTTGTTATACAGTCCATGTGCAATACAGATACGCACGATATTGTTTCTACAGTTAAACAGATAAATGAGCTTGAAGAAGCAGGCTGTGAAATGGTAAGAGTAGCTGTAATAGATATGGATGCTGCTATGTGCATTGGAAGAATTAAAGAAAAAATAAATATTCCGCTTGTGGCAGATATTCACTTTGATTACAGACTGGCTCTTGAAGCTATTAATCAGGGGATAGATAAAATACGTTTAAACCCGGGAAATATAGGAAGCAGAGAAAAGGTTCAGCTGGTGGCGGATAAAGCAAAAGCAAAAGGCATACCAATAAGAATTGGTGTAAATTCAGGCTCGCTTCAAAAAGATTTGCTTAAAAAATTCGGCCATGTAACACCTGAGGCTATGGTGGAAAGTGCTTTAAGCCATGTGAAAATACTTGAAGAATGTAATTTCAGAGATATTGTTATATCGATTAAATCGTCAAATGTACCTTTCAGTATAGAGGCTTACAAGTTGCTTTCTCAGGCGGTTGATTATCCGCTGCATTTGGGTATAACAGAAGCCGGCACTGTATATTCCGGTACAGTTAAATCGGCAGTAGGAATAGGAGCTATACTTTCTATGGGTATAGGCGATACAATAAGAGTATCTCTTACCGGAAACCCGGTGGAAGAGATTAAAGCCGCTAAAGAAATACTTAAAAGCCTTGAATTAAGAAAATTCGGTATTGAGCTTATAAGCTGTCCAACATGCGGCAGAACACAAATAGATTTAATCGGTCTTGCTGATAAAGTTGAAAAAAGATGTGCTAATATAAACAAAAATATAAAAGTTGCGGTTATGGGCTGTGCTGTTAATGGGCCGGGAGAGGCTCGTGAGGCTGATATTGGAATTGCAGGCGGCCGCGGAGAAGGCCTTATATTCAAAAAAGGCGAGATTTTGAAAAAAGTACCGGAAGATGAACTGCTTAATGCGCTTATGGAAGAGATAGAAAAGCTTTGAGGTTGATGTTTAATGCTTTCTGAAAGAGATTTTAATACTGTTTTTAGTAAAATATCATTGTCTGATAAGGTTACCGATGTTTTTTCTAATTCGCAGGTTACTTCGTTTAAAATATACAGAAAAGAACGTGTTCTTGATATCAAGTTAAAGCTTCCGGATATTGTAAACGAATGTATTGTTGATGACTTTAAAAATGAGCTTTTTTGTCAGGTGCCGGGAGTTAAAGACATTATAGTGTCACTTACATACTGTAACGACTGCACAGATACCGGTATGCTTATAAAAAAAGACTGGCAGAACATAGTGCATAGTGTATCATGTACTGGACCTGTATGTAAAAGCATTATGTCAGACTCTAAGTGGGAATTAGAAAATAACAGCTTAATTATAAAAGTTCGCGACAATATGTCATTTTATATGAATGCTAAAAAGGCGGACAGGCTTATTGAAAAAAAGCTTAAAGAGGAAAATGGCATTGATATAAGGGTAGTATTTAAAGACGAAAAGCTTACTAAAGAAGAAGAAAGCCTGAGGATTAAAGAAAAACAAACTGTTGAAGCAGATATGTTCAGGAGATTCAGCGAGGAGAAGGCTGAAAACGAGAATGCAAAGCAGGAAGAAATAACTGAAAAAGTAAATAAAAAGCTTTCTGACGGAATACTTCTTGGCCGTGAAATAAGCGGAAATGTAGTTAAAATATCCGAAACACGTTCTGAAGGCGAAAAAGTTATAATTGAAGGTTTAGTGTTTAATCTGGATACCCGAGAGATAAAGGGCGGAAAGCTTATTGTTTCATTTGATATAACGGATTATACAGATTCTACAACTGTTAAATTCTTTATTTCACAAAAAGAATTTACTGACGAATTAAAGAGCAATTTTAAAGACGGTAAATATGTAAAGGTAAAAGGCGAAGTACAGTATGACAAATATGCTCGTGAAATTATCATAATGGCTCGTGATATATCTATTGGCAGTGAGCCGCCGCAAAGAATGGATAATGCCGAAGAAAAAAGAGTTGAACTTCACCTTCATACACAGATGAGCCGTATGGACGGCATTACAACGGCTAAAGAGTATATTTCAAGAGCTTTAAAATGGGGGCATAAGGCGATTGCCATTACTGACCACGGAGTTGTTCAGGCTTTTCCGGAAGCAATGGAAACAGCGCGCGGCAAAGACATTAAAGTTATATACGGTGTTGAGGCGTACTTGATAGATGACTTAGGCTCGGCTGTTACTATGCCGAGAGGTCAGCTTTTAGATGATGAATTTACTGTTTTTGATATAGAAACAACAGGACTTTCAAGGGAAAAAGATAAAATTACAGAAATTGGTGCTGTTAAAATTAAAGACGGTAAAATAATTGATAAATTCAGTACATTTGTTAACCCTGAAATGCCTATTTCAGAAGAAATAACAAAGCTTACAGGCATTACTAACGAAATGGTAAAAGATGCACCTACTATTAAAGAAGTTTTGCCGGAATTTATGAAGTTTTTCTCAAATGGTATTTTGGTAGCTCATAATGCGTCTTTTGATACAGGATTTATACGTAAAGCCGCTGAGGTTTACGGCTATGGTGATATAGACAACACTGTTATAGATACTTTAGAGCTTGCCAGAACTCTTTTAAAAGATTTGAAAAAGCACAAACTGGATATGGTTTGTGAAAGGCTTGGTGTAAGTCTTAACGGACACCACAGAGCAGTAAATGATGCTCAGGCAACGGCAGAAGTATTTATTAAGTTTATAGACATGCTTGCAGAAAAGAATATTATAAATGTTGATGATATTAATGTTCTTTGTTCTGGTGTAATTAATTACAATAAACTTAAGCCATACCATGCAATTATACTTGTTAAGAATTATGTAGGTTTAAGAAATCTTTATGAGCTTATATCTGTTTCACATTTGGAATATTATCATAAACGGCCGAGAATACCTAAAAGTCAGCTTATGAAGCACAAAGAAGGCTTGATTTTAGGCAGTGCCTGTGAAGCCGGTGAGCTTTACAGGGCGCTTCTTGATGATAAGCCGAAAGGAGTTATTGAGGAAATAGTTAATTTTTACGATTACCTCGAAATACAGCCTTTGGGAAACAATAAGTTTATGATTAATTCACCTAAAATTGAAAGTGTAAACTCTTTAGATGACATTAAGGCATACAACAAAAAAATTGTTGAATTGGCTCAAACACACAATAAGCTCTGTGTGGCAACATGTGATGTGCATTTTATAGACCCAAAAGATTCTGACTACAGAAAAATAATAATGAATGCCGAAGGCTTTTCCGACGCAGACAATCAGCCGCCGTTATATTTAAGAACAACCGAAGAAATGCTTGATGAATTTGATTATTTGGGTTATGAAAAGGCTTATGAGGTTGTTGTTAAAAATACGAACTTAATTGCTGATATGATTGAGGACATAAAGCCTATACCTGACGGCACATTTCCTCCGCATTTTGACGGAGCTGATGATGATTTAAGACGTATTACAACAAACAGAGCTATTGAGCTTTACGGCGACCCGTTGCCGGAAATAGTTGAAAAACGACTTAACAGAGAGCTTAACTCTATTATTTCAAACGGCTATGCTGTGTTGTACATAATAGCTCAAAAACTTGTTTGGAACAGTGTTGAGCACGGATACCTTGTCGGCTCACGTGGTTCTGTTGGCTCTTCATTTGTTGCCAATATGGCAGGTATAACAGAAGTTAACTCTTTGCAGCCGCATTATCTTTGCCCTGAGTGCAAATATTCGGACTTTGACAGCGAAGTTGTACAGAAATTTGTTCAGGAAGGCGGAAGCGGTTTTGATATGCCGGACGCTATATGCCCAAGATGTGGACATAAGTTAAGAAAAGAAGGCCATAATATACCTTTTGAAACTTTCCTTGGTTTTGAAGGCGACAAAGAGCCGGACATTGACCTTAACTTTTCCGGTGAGTATCAGCAGCAGGCACATGCCTACACTGAAGAGCTTTTTGGCAAAGGAAAGGTTTTTAAAGCCGGTACAATAAGTACACTTGCAGACAAAACGGCTTATGGATATGTACTTAAATATCTTGAAGGACATAACAAAACAGCACATAATGCCGAAATAGCCCGGCTTGCAAAGGGCTGTACCGGTGTAAAGCGTACCACAGGCCAGCACCCGGGTGGGCTTATGATTGTACCTCCTGACCATGATATATGTGAATTTGGTCCTGTTCAAAGACCGGC
>CALWHR010000080.1 GCA_944380455.1 uncultured Clostridia bacterium | reverse complement strand
TTCTGATGCGTTTTTGTCTGTGGATGGGTGTTGTTCGTGTTGGGGGTGTGTTTCGTGGCTTATTTTGTGTGTTTTGGTGGGGGGGGGGGTTGGGGGGCCCATAGATTCTTCTGTGATGCCAAGACTTTTTAAAATTTCAATCTGACCTTCGGCAGTAGCACCGCCGTGGCTGCCCATAGCAGGTATAAGAAAAGGCTCTGCGCCAAGGCTTTTTACATATTCAACAAGTGACTTTGTTACAAAAGGCATATTGCTTATACCGCGGCTTCCGCAGGTAATACATACTCTCATACCAGGCTTGATTTTGCCTGCAATTTCAGGATTTTCAAGGCCTTCTTTAAGTCTTTTGCCTATTTCTTCTTCTGTAAGCTCGTTATGCTCAAATATCTGATGCGCTTTAACAAAGCGCGGCAGTGTTATATGGTCTATAAGTTTTGTAATGCCTGACATATTTTAACTCCCATTCCTTTAATGTATTTTAAGCTTTATTTAAATTTAAAACAGCTTTTATTAAGGAAAAGGGATTTTGTATTTATACTGTCTTTGCGGCGCCTGTAGGGTACTGAGCTAAAACTGCGTTAGCCATTTCAAGGCTTATTTCATCTAATGAAAGACCTTTGGAATATGCTTCAAGAAAAGCTTTGCAGGCCGCCTGTGCCTCAACAAAAGGACCCGGTACATTTATAATTATTGTATTGCCTTTTTTGCCGCAGACAAGCTTTGACCACATGTGGCCGTTTTTGCCGTAAATCTCATGAGAAGCGTACTGGTCGAGATATTTCTCAAGAGCTGAATGTGTAAAGTCTTTACCTAAAGTTTTGCTGAAACGGTGTCCGCCGCCGCTTCCGCCTATAAGTATAATTAAATCAGGCTCTTTTTCTTCAGCTACCTCTTTTATTTTGTTGAATATAGTATCCTCAACATCTAAAAGAGGGCAGAGGCGTGTAACTTCAGCCTCAGGAAAAGCCTTTACCATTTGACCAACTATTTCAGGAGCGTCAAGGTCAAGAACTATGCCGCTTTTTATTTCATCGCCTGTAGGCAGTATATATACTAATCTCATTTCCTCTTCATCCACCTTTCCATAGCGCAGGCTGAGATAGGCTCGTCAGGTATTGAGTCGTAGTCTACCTCAACTATCTTTTCACTGCAAGAAAGCTTTGTAAGCTCTGTAACAGTTATGCCTTCTGTAAGCACTATGCTTTCGATAAGGCCTTTTTCATTTTTGCGTACCTGCTCAGGCTCAATATCATAAACATCCATTTCGATATTATCGCCTGTAACGCCAATTACACGTACGAAAGTGTGGAGTTTTTCACCAAGTATCTGTTCAAGCTGTTTTGTGTTTAACCCTTTAACTTCAAGACCGGAAATTTTAAGTACCGATTTATCAGCATGGGCTATTATGTATTCGTGTTCCAATTTCATTACCTCCGTATAGTTTATTTAGACATACACCCTCATTCTACTATATGAATGAGGGTGTGTCAAAGAAAACAACTTACGTTAGTATGTAATTAGATTTCTGCTTCGCAAACTTTGCAGATGTCTGAAACTTTGAAGAGTTTTCCGTCTGTAAGACCAGGAACGATTTCATCAGCCTTAGCAAGGATTTCTTCATGAGTAAGTTTCTTGCTTGGAGCCTGAAGCCATTCTTTTGTAATGCCTACGCTTGCAAGCTCAATCCATGCTCTTTCTTCAATATTGTCATAAGCGATTTCAAATCCGCCTGCTTTAGCAATTGCAAGAACTGCTGGTGAGCAGCCAAGGTCTTTGCCTGGAACAAGGCCGATTTCAAGAGCACGGAGTGTATATTCAGCAAGTGTTGACTTTCTTCCGGCAATAGCTGGATAATCGCTCTTAACTGTTTTAGCATATTCGCCTGAGTTATGAGCTGTCTTGCCTGCGCCGTATGAACGGTTGAAGATACGTCCGTATGTCTCGAATACAACCATACCGATACCAACTGAGATTTCAGGGCCTGCAACACCGATAAGAACTTCGCCGTCTTTCATAATTTCAAGAGCGCCGTAAGCAGGTACAAGAATTTCTGTCATGTCGATAACATTCATCATTTCTGAACCTGTGTTGTTGTTAGCTATACGGCCTGTGATTGTCTGTGTTTCGTTGTGAGGAACACGTGGCCATCTGTCTTCAAAGTTAGGGCCTCTGAAGAGCTGTTTGCCTCTGTAAGCATCAATAGCGTTCCACTGTTTCATATGTGGCTCTTCAGCAAGAAGTTTTTCTGAATAACCCTGCTCTGAAACTGAAAGGAAACCAAAGTCTCTGTTAATCATGCCGTAATCGATAGAAGCAAAAGCAACAACAGCATAATCAACAACGATACCATCGCTTGATACTGTAATAGCATCCATATCGATAATATCAACAGCAGCTGGCTTTTTGAAGTTTTTAGCCATAACTTCACAAGCCTGACGATATGTAAGACCTGCTGCTATAACGTCTTTTTTATCAATAAATATAAGGTTAATAGGTACTCTGCCTTCAGCGGCACCCGCTGGAATAAGTTTGTATTTTAATGTAGCCATGTTAATTACTCCTCTCTTTCTGCTTTAAAAATAAGCAATTACTATTTTCAGTTTAAATGATATTTACAGGTATTGTATTAGTCGTAAGATACTCTGCGGTCGTCGATTTCTTCTGAGTCATAGTAATAGCATTCAGGAGCAGGTGTTGTAATGAACATGCTCTCAAGAATTGTCTTTTTGCTTGTACCGTCTTTCTGGATACCTTTAATAACAACACAGTGAATTGTTTCAGGTATCTGAGGAAGAACAGTAACTTCTACTTTAGCTACGCTTGGATCCTGTGTAATTTCGATAATTTCTTCTTCAATACGGCCAACACGAAGTGAAGCTAATTTTGCGCTCTCCATGTTTTCAAGTCCGCGAAGAACTACTTCTGTCTCCGGACGAAGTTTTTTTCCGGCTTCAGCCACTTTTCTTTTAAAATCAGGCAGTTTTGTATGCATCAGTTTCATTGTTAGTCTCCTCCTTGGAAAATATTGTAAATGATGTATTTAAACAAATTGTTCTAAAGCAATTTGCTATAGGATTTTTGGTTTTTATTTGTTTTTTTATATAGGCTTTTTTGGTTTAATTTATTTTATAATTGCGTTTTTGTAAAATTATAATAACTGTTTAATATTAAAGCAGTTTTCAATGCGAACTTATTGAAAACAGCTTAATTGTTTTTTACAGGGGCGGGATTTCTCCCGCCGCCTTTAATTTATAAAATTAAATTGTATCGCCCTGGTCTGCGAAGAATTTAATATCTCTTTCTGTAGGTCCTTTGTATGTAGCTTTAGATACAAAGTAAAGAAGAAGAACAGATACAGGTATTGCAAATATAGCACTTGGTATACCGAAAGGCTGACCTGAGAACTCGTTTACAAGTGTAATAACAGAACCTGAAATGATTGAGCATAACGCACCTGGAACTGTAACTTTCTTCCAAAGAAGAGCTGCAAAAAGTGCAGGTGTGATAGCTGATGAATAAAGAGCGTAAACATAGTTCTGAACTGCAAGTACGTCTGGGAAATATTTACCCATTACATAAGCTATAACAGCGAATATTACAAGACAAACACGGATATACCATACTTTTCTTGTTTCTGTAGCGTCTTTGTCAAAGAATCTGCACCAGATATCCATAACACCGCTTGTTGTAGCAGAAAGAAGATATGAGTTACCAGTTGTAAGTATAAGTGCAGCACCGCAGCCAAGCATAAGGCATCCGATAATAGGATTAGCAACACCAGCGTATGTAAAGAATAAAAGGTCGCTTGTTACGTCTGGGAATACTGTACGGAGTGCAAAGCCAAGTGTTGATGAGCAGAACATAACGGCAAATATAATTGCTACGAAAATGTAGATAGCATATTTAAGTGATTTATTGTCTTTACCGGAAGCCATTCTCTGAATGAAGTTCTGGTCACCGATGATATTCATTGTACCGCCGAATGTAAGAGCTGCCCAACCGAGGAAACCGTAATTTCCGAATGGGAATGCTGTTGTGCCTTCTGCTGTACGCTCAAGAACACCAGCGATACCGCCGTTTCCAACAAATACTGCAACAAGAGCAGCTATCATACAGAATACAATGAATATGGCTGACATGGCATCTGTAAGAGCAACGCTTCGCATACCACCCATCATAGCTATGGCTACAATAATTATAATACCTACTATAGTAGCAACGTCAACGCTAAGACCTGTACAAACATAAATGGCGTTTCCGAAAGCTTTGAACTGGAATGCGCATGTACCAACATAAGCTATAACGATAACGATAGCTGAGTAGTTTCTTGCAAATGAACCGTAACGGTCATTAAATACGTTACTTACTGTAATAGAGCCGCGGCGGTTAACCTTTTTAGCAACTACATAAAGGAATAACGGAGCAAAGCTCTGGAATGACATATACAGTATAGCTGGCCACCAGCCATAGTTTGCGCCAACGGCAAGAGAACCGCCTGTAATAGTACCGCCGCCTACCCATGTAGCAGCCATTGTACCGCCTAAAACAAGAGGACCAAGCTGTCCGCCTGCAATTAACATATCCTTGGTGTCTTTAGCAGGGTGTCTTTTGGATGAAACAGCACCGACAATAACTACAACTGCGATGTAGGCTATAACGGCGCCAAGTAATAAATAATTAATGCTCATAAACTTTTTACCCTTCCTTCTTTTAATATTTTCCTTAAATATTATTATTCCATATTTAAACCAAACATGTTCGCTGATGTTTGGAATAAATCAAATTAAGAAAGACTAATTTAATATATTATGTGTAACATGCAATAGAATTGAAAAATAAAATTACACGTAACATACTATAAAAATTAAAGCACACCAAGTATTAAATTATATGCCGGTACTCCGAATTATTACACAGACAATAAATATGTAACATGCAATAGTCATTCTACAGAATGACATCTAACTAAATTTATTAACCTACATATAACATTCAATCCCGTTTGTTATATGTTATATTACAATGTGTTGTACCAATATGGTTTAAAAATTTTCTATTAAACGAACTATTATTCAGCCAAATGCTTTAATTTAATTATAATTCATAAATTTTGTATGTAAATATCCAAAATTTACTGGATATCATGTCGAAATGGCATGGTTATAATTAATTGTTTACATGTGTAATTAAAGTCATGAAACGACAAAAAACTCCTTTGTTTTATTTTTTTTTACTATAGAATATTGACAATCAGTGCAGTATAAATTGAAGCTCATTATCACAAAAATTGCTAAAGAAATATAATAATCAAAGATAAATATATATATTATACAATTTTGTACTTTGAAAATATCTTATAATTCACAAATTTAATTAGCTATACATCGTGATGTTTTTAATAATTACGGTGTTTTACATGTAATTGTATACAAAATGTGCCTTTTGTTATGTATAAAGCTGGTATAGAGTTTATTTTTTTATGTATGGTGAAAATTTTATTTATTTTTAAGTGTTCGCTATTAATATTTTGTTTTTTGTGATATAATTACTGAAAATCATAAATGGTGTTATATTTTGCAGACTGGACGGTTGATTATGGAAGATAAGATATGCTGTTTTACCGGAAGAAGAAACATACCGGAGGAATATTCTGAAATGGTTTATAGCAGACTTGAAGAAGAAATACACAAAGCAGTTAAAGATGGCTTTACATGTTTTATTTCGGGTTTTGCTTCCGGTACGGATTTAATGGCATCCGAAATTGTTCTTAATTTAAGAGATAAATGCAAAGGAGTGCGCCTTGTGGCATACCTTCCTTATAAAGAGAGAAAAAATTCAAAAAAAATACAGGATTTGTTGCAGTTGTGCGATGATATTAAACCATGTTCAGATAGATATTTCAAGGGCTGTTACCATAAAAGAAACAGGCAGATGGTAGATGCGTGTCAGAAAGTTATAGCTGTTACTGACGGAAAGGAAGGCGGCGGAACAGGTTATACAATAGATTATGCCAGAAAAAAGAATGTAGATATTGAAATTATTAAATTTGGTGATGACAATAAATAAAAGAGCGGTTTTATTCGCTCTTTTATTTATTTTGCAAAATACCTTGATTATTTTTAAGTAACAGTATATTATAAAGAATATCAACTGATAATTATTATTAAATACTATAGGTGATTTTATGAATGAAATTGAAATTGAGAATATAGAACGCCGGGCGTATGAAAACGCTGTATTTGCCACAGACTGTTCTTATGAAGATGCCGACAGGTATATTGAGAAAATTTATGAAATTTATTTTTCTCAAAACAAAGGAAACAGTATGATAGAGCATAAAACAGGTGCTGACTTTGATGCTCTGTTTAAAAATAAAAAGCACAGCTATTTGTCACTTGTAAAAAGTATAGACATTGGTAATCCCCTTAATATGTATTCCATTAATATGGATGCTGGAGAATATAAATTTCTTAAAGAATATCTTGTTTACGGAAGGTATCTTATAGAAGCCGGAAAAATTAAAAACATGCTTATTAATCCTGAAAAGACAGACGCATACAAAAGGCTCTGTAATGTTATATTGGGACAGGAAGATATGAAAAAAGCCCTTTGCCGCCTGGGAGCAGTATTTCAGTACAGCAAAAGACGTGAGGCTTATAATTTAATGAAAGTTCCTATGCACAAGGTTTTTGCTTTTGTAGGACCGCCGGGAACGGCCAAAACAACGGCTTCGGTTTATTTTGCCAGTATGCTTAAAGAAATGCAGGTTTTAAACGGTTCCACAATGGCATATGTAACAGGCTCACAGCTTAAAGCCAAGTATGTAGGACAAACGGCTGAAAAAGTACATGAGCTTTTTATTAAAAATGATATTATAATTATAGATGAGGCTTACTCATTGGTAAATTATAACGATTCAGATAAAACGGACAACTTCTCCCAGGAGGCACTTGCCCAGCTCTGCACAGAGGTTGAGGAACACAGCGATGACAAGCTGATTATATTTGCAGGCTACGGCGGGGATATAGACGAGAAAAACAATAAAATGAAAAGGTTTTTCAACGAAAATCCCGGAATTGCCAGCAGAATAACATTTACAGTTAATTTTTCATCGTATAATACGGAAGAAATGCTTGATATATTTGCTCTGTTAGCAAAAAATTCTGATTTCGGTCTGGAAGAAGGCTGGAGAGATATTTTAAGACCGTTTTTTGAAAAGCGCGTAAGCAATCCAAATTTCGGCAACGGCCGTGATGCCAGAAGGCTTCTGGAACAGACTATGTGTGCCGCCGCCGTAGACTTTATACAGTGGGCTGACGAGGATATGGACATATTTTCGCCGGTAGGCAGTGCAGAAAAAGAAAGGCTTTTGACTCTTTCTTTAAAACATATTAAAGATGCTGTTATGGAATTTGAAAAATCCGAATCGGCGGCGGAAGGCAGAATTGGTTGATTTGTATTTAGCGGGAGATGTATATAAATGAAAAAATTAAGACCGGCTGTTGTATCAGACAAAAACAATTTCAGAAAATTATGGGATATAAGCTTTGGTGACAGCAAGGAATTCAGCGACTGGTTTTTCGGTACACGCTTTGTGCCGGATTACTGTGCTCTTATAGAGGAAGAAAACGGCGATGTTTCTTCTGAAGTTCAGTCTATGCCTGTATTTTTAAATGTGCGCGGCACGGCTGTGCCTT
This sequence comes from uncultured Clostridia bacterium, assembly GCA_944380455.1. GTDB lineage: Bacteria > Bacillota > Clostridia > Lachnospirales > Anaerotignaceae > Neoanaerotignum_A. The sequence continues at coordinate 3,892 of CALWHR010000080.1, read as the reverse complement.
CAAGTATAATGGTGGGGGCATGTACTCATCCGGATTACAAAAGACGGGGATATATGAAGGAATTGTATACATATTACATGAATATGATAGGTGATATGGGTGTTGTGCTTTGCGCACATACTCCGGCTGTTTTAAGAACATATTTTTATGTAGGACATTATCCTGTAAGCGATACGGCTTTTATAGAAACAGAAAACTCCCAAGGTGCACCTGTAAGTGAAGATACAGCGGAATTTGATTTAGAAACAAACATAAGCCCGCTTTTAAAGTGCTATTCTTTGGCCAGTCAAAAATATTCCGGTATAGTTTTAAGGTCTTTTGCAGATTTTAAATTAAAAACAAGTGATTATCTTTCATGCGGTGCTAAATGCGCCTGTGTAATTAATGATGGTGATGTAACAGCGTATGCTGTATATTTTGACGATGAAAACGGCATAAGCGGTGAGGAAATTATATCTTTAGACGAATTATCGGAGCAGAAAATTGTTAATTTCCTTTTTAATGCGGGAAAAGGCAGAAAAGTTAAAGTTAAACTTCCGCCTGAGACAAAATCGGAGTATAATGATGGAATTAAAACAGTAAAGCCAAGAAACGTATGCGGTGTTGCCAATGCTCCTGCTCTTTTGAAGACTATAGGCCGTAATTTAAACTATACAATTGAAATTACAGATGCAGCAGTTGAAAGAAATAACGGTGTATTTGATTTTTCAGGCCAAAAGACTGACAGAAAACCTGATATAAAAATGGAGATACAGTTTTTTGCCCAGTGGATTATGGGCTACAGAGCTCTTGATGAAATTATAAATTCCGGTGAGGCCGAAGTTTTTAATTCAAAGGCTGCGCAGGAGATTAACAAAATGTTTCCTAAGGTAAACTGTCATATAGTTGATGAATATTAAACAAAAATATAGTTAATACATGAGAATACAGAAAGGAAGTTTTTATGCAGCTTCAATTCAGAGACATAAATATTGATGACGGAGAGTTATTTGAAAAGTATAAAAAGAACTGGTGTATTGAAAATGCCGAAATGACATTTGAGCACTTGTATATCTGGGGTGCGCACTCTTTTGTACAGATAGCCGAGGACTGCGGCTGTCTTTATATTAAGCTTAGATATCCACACGAGCCTTCTTTAATAATGCCGCCTATACCTGCTGACAGTACTGTGGATTATCACGCTGCAGTTATGAAGGCAAAGGATTATTTTGAGGCAAAAGGTGACCCAGTTATATTTTATTCGGTATGTGAGCCATTTAAAGAGATGTTTGAAAAATACTGCCCTGAGTTTGAACTTACGGAACACAGGGAGGCCTGGGACTATGTGTATAATGCAGAAGACCTTATAACACTTAAAGGGAAAAAATATCACAGCAAGAGAAACTTTATAAACAGGCTTAAACTTAATTATCCTGATTTTGAGTACAGAGCCGTAACAGAAGATGATTTTGACATCTGCATGGAGGTTTATGACAAATGGCACGAAGAGCATTTGGGAAAGGACATAGACCAGTATAACGAAAGAGAATCGGTGGTAAGAGCCCTTAAAAATCTTAGCAAGCTTAAATTAAAAGGCGGCGCTATATTTATAGATGGCAAGATGAAAGCCTTTACAGTAGGCGGATATGTAAATGATTATATGGGTCATATCCATATTGAAAAGGCTGTTGATGGAATAGACGGGCTTTATCCGGCCGTTAACCAGTTGTTTGCTTCAGAAAACTATAAAGACATGCTTTTTATTAACCGCGAAGAGGATATGGGCCTTGAAGGATTAAGAAAGGCAAAGGAGTCCTATTATCCGGTTAAAATGACAGTTAAATATATGGCTGTTTTAAAAAATAAATGTATATGCAAAACAATATGCAGTTCCGAGATATTTAATAAAGAAAAAGAAAGTATATCCTGCGGCAAATAATAAGCCGAATCAAAAAAATAAATGTAAGCAGAATACGCCGGAGTTTTACGGCGTATTTTTTTGTTGCCTGTAATTTGGATATTATTAGACTGTATACGGAATGTTTATGGTAAAATAAATTAATTATCAGCGCTTAAAAACGGATTAAAATATATATTTTAGTATAAAAAATGTCTGTTATCATTAAACTGTCTGATAATTTTCATACTGCCGTCACAAAAGGAATGTATAATATGATTTGATTACGGAGGTGGGATTTTTGCGGAAGATACTTGTAGTTGATGATGAAGAGAATATAAGGCAGATAATATTTAAATATGCCAAATTTGAAGGCTATGAAGTGCAGGAAGCGTCAAACGGCATAGAGGCTGTTGAGATGTGCCGTAAAAACGATTACGATATAATAATAATGGATATTATGATGCCGGAGCTTGACGGTTTTTCAGCCTGCCGTGAAATACGCAAATTTAAAAACACTCCTGTTATAATGCTTTCTGCCAGAGGCGAGGAGTATGACAGAATACACGGATTTGAAACCGGTGTTGATGATTATGTGGTAAAGCCGTTTTCGCCAAGGGAGCTTATGATGCGTGTTTCGGCTATACTTAAACGCTCAGGTGCTGAGGATAAGGAAGAAAAGCATGATATATACGATTGTGACGGCATAAAGGTTGATTTTACAGGAAGAATTGTATACATCGACGGGGAAAGAATCAGTATGTCGCCAAAGGAATACGAGCTTTTCTTTTATCTGGTAAAGAACAGGAACATAGCTTTAAGCAGGGAGAAAATAATTACCGATGTTTGGGGCTATGATTTTTACGGCGGTGACAGAACACTGGATACCCATATTAAGATACTGCGCAAAAGTCTGGGAAAATACAGCGAACGCATAGTTACTTTAAGAGGAGTTGGCTACAGATTTGAAGGCTGATAAAATAAGCATTAAATGGAAACTTATACTGTACATGACATTGTTTGTGGCTGTGGAATTTGTGCTTATGTCGGCCTTTCATATGTTCTTTCTTGATAATTTCTACAGAAATATAAAGATAAACGAGCTGAAAAGTGCTGCTAAAAGCATAACGAGCCAGCTGGACGGTGAAGATGTCGATGTATTGCTTAAAAGTACAGCAAGAGAAGGCGGAATGTGCATAGAAATTTATGACTCCGACGGAAATGAAAAGTGGTATGTAGCGGCTATGCCTTTTGGTGTTATACATGAGATGAGTATAAGCGACAGGCAAAAACTTTTTCAGGAAACAATAGATGAGGGTACAAAGATATACTTTGAAACAATGAATTTTTACGGGCAGCATAAGGAGCAGAAAAATCCTGATGATGACATGGTGTCAGGTGATATTCAGGGACAGGGAAAAGGAGTATTCAGCTTTACCGATATGGAGCGTATGAAGGAAAATCCAGATATACGCCGTGAAGTTCAGGATATTTTGGTATTAAGCCAGGCAGCCAAGATGAACGGTGAAGATGTGGTTATGGTATTAAGCACAGCTCTTACACCGCTTTTTGCTACACGGGAAATTTTAAATGTAGAAACTTTTTATGTGTGTGCTGTTATGCTTGCTGTTTCAATACTTCTGGCGGTGCTGATATACAGGAAGATTTCAAGGCCGATTATGAATACAAATAAAACAGCTATGTCTTTGGCCAGAGGAAATTATGATATTAAGTTTGATTCTGACGGTTACAGGGAAATACGTGAATTAAACGATACCCTTACCTTTGCCGCATCTGAGCTTAATAAAACAGAAAATTTAAGGCGTGACTTAATGGCCAATATATCCCATGATTTAAGAACGCCTCTTACCATGATACGCGGCTATGCCGAGCTTATGAGGGATATACCCGGTGAGAACAATGACGAAAATAGTCAGATAATATTTGATAAAACAAACCGGCGCTCTAACTTGGTAACAGATATACGTGATATGTCAAGGCTTCAAAGCGGTGTTA
>CALWHR010000079.1 GCA_944380455.1 uncultured Clostridia bacterium | reverse complement strand
CATCTATTTTGATCACTCATCCCAGTATATGTATATGGTATGTACATGCTTCTATTCCTAATATTTTCACTTTTAATTCAACATATATTTTTCTATCTATATAACCTATACTTTTTATCTTTTTCTTAATATTTTATATATAATTTTTCTTCTGTATTTTGGTGCAAAGACTATGTGATATTTGTAACAACAATTTGAATGAGTTGTTTGTTTTATTTCATTTTTATTTTCATATAATTTAAAACCTTCATGATACTTTGATGTGACTTCCCAACCATCTTTATTGTATCATTGATGTTTTCACTTACCAAGGTATTTTATCCACCCCTGACATAGCCAGAGGTTTTATACTAAAGCACAAACAAGGAATCGACAACGGTCTATTCTCCTGTTAACTCTCAAACTAATCAATTTTTATCATTTAATAGGATAATACATTGTCATCTAAACCTATTGATATCAAAATCATATCTATTTTAGTTGTTTTGCATAAAATAAATTTATTTTTTTATTACATCTTAATCCCATCTCCCTTTTTGAAAATATCTTTAAAACTGTATCAACAAAAATACAGTTTCTTTCAAAATGAAATTTATTTCTTTTTTACAAACTTTAAAATATTTTAAATTTTTTTCAAAAAATGGTTATATTTTTTGAAACCGCTTTTTTGTCGATTTTGAGAAACAAAAAAAGACAGCGAGATTTTATCCATCTCACTGCCTTAAAAACATTTTTTGTTTATTTTTTCTTATGTCATCTGTCAAAATGCAATTTTTTGTGGTCAAAAAACGGGCATTTTTGAGCCTTGAAATCGCCTAATTTTGAGCTTCAAACCACAACATATTGTGGTTTAACCCTCATTTTTTGCCTCTTTACCACAATACGTCATCATTATCACCGATTCAACATGTGTTGTATGGCAAAACTGGTCAACAGGCTGTACTTCATTTAGTTCAAATCCATTTTCACATAATATTTTCACATCTCTTGCCATAGTTGATGGATCGCACGATACATAAACTATCCTTTTAGGTTTCATATTTATTATTGTATTTAAAACTGCTATGTCACAGCCCTTTCTTGGCGGGTCAACAACTACTGTATCAGCTACAAAACCTTCATTATAAATTTCAGGAATTACTTTCTCTGCCGGACCAGCTATAAATTCTGCATTTTTTATCCCGTTAATTTCTGCATTCCTTTTTGCATCTTTTATCGCCTGCTCTACAATCTCAACCCCAACAACTTTTTTTGCTTTCTGTGCTAAAAACAATGAGATTGTTCCTATTCCGCAATATATATCAAGTACATTTTCATTTCCCGTTAAACCAGCCAATTCAAGAGCTTTGCTGTATAATATTCTTGTTTGTACAGGATTAACTTGGAAAAAGCTGTGTACGGATATTTCAAATTTTATATCCCCTATATAATCTGTTATATATCCCCTGCCCCACAGAACTTTAATTTCTTTTCCAAGTATTACATTTGTGTTTTGCTTATTTATGTTTAACACAATTCCTGTTAAGCCTTCAATATCTTTAAGTCTGTCTATAAGCTTTTCTTTTTGGGGAATACTGTTGCCATTTATAACAATACAAACTAACTTTTCTCCTGATACAAAACCCACTTTAGTAAGAATATGTCTTATAAGGCCTTTGCCGGTATTTTCATCATAAGCGGATATTTTTTCTCCGTCCATAAACTGACGGATTATTTTTATTACCTTATCGTTTATTTCATTTTGTATACAGCAGCTTTCAATATCTACAATATTGTGGCTTCTTGGGGAATAGAAACCTATTACAGTTTTTCCATTGTTTTTCCCAACAGGAAATTGCGCTTTGTTTCTGTAATTAAATGAATTTTCCATACCAATAGTGTTTTTTACTGGAACATCTGTAAATCCGCCAATTCTCTCCAACGCATCTTTAACCTTTTTTGTCTTAAAGCTAAGTTGTTCATCATATAAAAGATGCTGTATATTACAGCCGCCGCAGAGCTTATAGTTTTTGCAAATCGGTTTCACTCTGCTTTTGGAAACTTCAATGATTTCCATTAATCTGCCGTAAGCATAGTTTTTCTTTACCTTGGTTATCAATACTTCAATCTTTTCATTTGGCAGAGCATCTTTAACAAACACTGTAAACCCGTCTATTTTTCCTATACCTTCACCGTCATTTCCTATATCATCAATAGCCATTATATATTCTTTATTCTTCTCAACAGGACATAAAATGTTCATAATATCCTCATTTCTATTTATTTTAATATTCTGTTTTTCTGATGTTCCTTTGCATCATTTTGTTGTAGCCAACCCATTTTCCCTGTGTACTGTCTGCATCAATAGCTTCTTCTATTGCCTTAACCTTTGCATCCATGTTGTCAGCACAATGCAGTATAAAAGCCTCTATTGTTTTAGGCAGCTCTGGAGAACCATATTCGTACTCACCATGATGCGCCAGTATGCAATGCTTAATTATGCTTTCAAGCTCTTTTGGAAAACCTTCAATTTTTGCTGCCGCATCATGAACCATTTCTGCGCCTATTATTATATGGCCTAAAAGCTGTCCGTCATCAGTATACTCATTAACCGGAAACTGAGAAAGTTCAAATATTTTACCTATATCATGAAGCATTGCACAGCATATTAAAATATCTCTGTTTACTCTTTTGTAGCGTCCGCTCATGAAATCACAAATTTCAGTAACAGAAAGCGTATGCTCCAATAGACCGCCTAAATATCCATGATGCAGGGTTCTTGCTGCAGAATGTTTTTTTAAATTAGCAGACACTTCTTTGTTGTTTTCAAATATTTCAACAAGAAGCTTATTAATGTATTTATCGCTTATAGTATTGATATAACCCATAAGCTTTTTATACATTTCTTCAGTATCCTTTTCAGTACTTGGAATATAGTCCATAGGGTCATATTCGCCTTCAAGGCTTTTTCTAATACGGCGAATATTAATTTGTGGCTCATTATTATAAATAAGCACTGTGCCATCGATTTTAATAAAATCGTTTTCCTCAAAACTCTTTATCTCATTGTTTAAATCCCAGACTTTACCGTCAAGCAATCCTGTTTTGTCTTGAAGCTTTAAAGAATAATAACTTTTTCCAGCTCTTGATTTAAGTGTCTGCTTCGATTTGCACAGATAGTGCCCAACAACATTTTCTCCTTCTCTAAGCTCATTTATATATCTCAAAAATACTCACCACTTTCAAATATTTATAAATTCCAACAAGTAACATTATACAATATTTGCTTCCTTTAAACAAATATAATTCACAAAAAAAGAGCTCTCCTTTCTGGAGAGCTCAAGGGGAAAATAAAACCAATGTTTGGTTTAAAACAAACTAATTATTCAAGGCCTTCAACTTTTGTATTGTAAGAATACTCAGGTGTTGGGAAAAGACCTTCTGCAACTTCCTTATGATACTCGTTAAATGCATCAAGCATCTGCGGTCCAAGATTTGCGAATTTTTTAGCAAACTTAGGAACCCAGTCATAGAATCCAAGCATGTCATGCATAATAAGAGCCTGTGCTTCGCACTCCATACCTGCACCAATACCTAAAATAGGTATGTTTATATTATCTCTAAGATATTTGCATACAGAAACAGGAACACCTTCAACCATAATCATAAAAGCACCTGCTTCTTCTATAGCCTTAGCATCAGCAAGTAATTCTTCGGCTGCGTTCATGCTCTTGCCCTGAACCTTAAATCCGCCCATATTAGATGAATTCTGAGGTGTAAGGCCAATGTGACCGCATACAGGTATTCCAGCTTCAACAATGCCTTTAACAACAGCAGCTGAACGTCTTCCGCCTTCAAGTTTAATGGCATCGCAGTTAATTTCTCTCATAAATCTGTTTGCAGTATGAATTCCCTGCTCTACAGACTCATTATAATAACCAAATGGCATATCACCAATAATAAATGTAGTAGGAGCACCTCTTCTTACAGCTTTGCCATGATGGATAATATCATCAGGTGTAACACCTATAGTTCCTTCATAACCAAGCATTGTCATTCCAAGGGAATCTCCAATAAGTATCATTTCAATGTCGCTTTTTTCAACTATAGTAGCTGATGTATAGTCGTAGCAAGTAATAAGACATATTTTTCTGCCGTTTGTTTTTGTTGCTTTAATTTCTGGTACAGTTATTTTTCTCATTCCCCAACCTCCTAAATAAAATTAATGAGTTTTATTGTATTCCTCAAGCTCAGCTATTGAATCAAGAAGTTTTTGAGCTGTTACCTCATAAGGCGCGTTTTTGATATCCCTAACCTCAAGGGTTTTATCAATAACAGGGCCAAGTTCTTCAAACTTAACTTCTATATCAGCAAGCTTTGTAGGTAGTTTAACTGATTTATAAAATGGATAAAGCTCATCAAGCTTATCATACTGTCCATCATAAATAAGCTGAACAAGTACGCCATAAGATACTACTTCACCATGAAGATGATTTTTCTCTATTTGCGGCAAAACAGTAAAGCCATAGAAAAGCGAATGCGCAATGCAGCTGTTAAGTGAAAAATCTATAAAATTAGAAACCATGCCTGTTGTTACAAGGTTGCAAAGACAAATCTGTTCCACTTCAAAAGAAGGGTTGTTGTTTTTGCAGTCTTCAAGAGCCTTAGCACCATATTTAACAAGCGGTTTATAGCACTGTATACCTGCTGCAACACCAAAAGCATCACCGTGAGCTAAATCTCTGCCCCTGGCAGCCAAAGTTGTTTCAAAGTGTTTAGCCATAGTATCGCCCATACCTGTCCAAAGATAAACATCCGGAGCTTCGGCAATTACTCTTGTATTTATAAATACATGCTTAGGCGGTGTATGTGAAAACTGGTATGTTTCTTTCATAACACCGTTAGGATAATACATAACAGCAACAGAAGAAACAGGTGCACATGTACCTGCTATAGTAGGAAGCGCAAAAAGAGGCTTGTTTAACTTGTAGCATACATATTTAACACAGTCTACACATTTGCCGCCGCCCATTGAAAAAATCATATCTGCCTGCTGTACAGCTGGATTTTCAATAAGTGCATCACCGTTTTCAAAAGATGCTTCTCCGCCGTACCAAACAAAGTCAAGTATTTTGATTTTTGAATCTTTAAGCGCATCTAAAAGATAATCCCTTGCCGCAGCCATAGCACGTTTACCGCCTATAACAACAGCAGTAGTACCATATGGCTCGCATACACGCGGAATATCCTCATATGCAGTATCACCAATAGTATAACTTGGAAGAGCCTGTGAATAAAATGCCATAATATCCCTCCTAAAATATTAAATAAATATTGCTTCCTAAAATTACAATATCGACATTATATACGTTTGATTGTTCAATGTCAATATGTTGTTGAACAACTTATATTATTTAAACTCTTTTTTAATATCATTTATGCTGTCCATATTGTTTTCCATAAGTCTTACGGCATGCAGCATATGCAGCCTCATAGCTGTTTTAGCACCCTCAGCGTCTCTCTGCCTCATAAAGTCCATAATAAGCCTGTGGTCGCGAATAGTTTCAACCCTAAGTTCTGAGTTGTTTTGAGTAACTTTAACAGATATGTATATCATCTTTAAAAGCATTGGCATAAGCTTATTCATATACATATTATGTGTAGCTTTAGCTATAGCTCTGTGGAAATTCAGTTCTTCTGTTGTCCTTTCAGTATTTTCTATCAATTTTTTTTCAACAAGCTCACCATAACGCAGTATATTTTTCATTTCAGTTTCTGTAGCTCTCTGCGTAGCGAAAAAGGCTGCTTCAGGCTCAAAAACTATTCGCATTTCGTACAAATCCTGTATATCAATATTCTCACAGTCAGATGTAATAATATCATAATCGCTCTGTGCTCCTGCTGCATTTTCTTTAATAAATGTCCCGACTCCGCGCTTAATTTCCAAAACACCGCTTGTAACTAAAATTCTTATAGCTTCTCTTAATGTTGCCCTGTTTACATTCAATTCTTTTGCAAAATCATTTTCATTAGGCAGCTTCTTAGTCTGTTCAAATCTTTTTTCTACATTAATCATGTAAAGTATATCATCTGCAATCATTTCCGAAAGAACTTTTGGCATAGCACTCCGCCTTTCATTTTTATCTTTATTTATAAATAAATCTTATAATATAAATCCTAAAATATCAACAAAAAAAGCCGCTATGGTTTATCCCATAACGGCTTATTATATATAAATTATTCGTTTCCAGTATCGTTGGCATCAGCAATTGTAAGAGAAACAGTTATTGCTTCATTTGCCCTAATAACATTAAGGTTTACAGTTGTTCCAACCTCATAATTTGCTATCTCATCAATAAGTGCATCCATATTCATTACACTCTTATCATCAATAGCAGTTATTATGTCACCTTCCTGAAGTCCGCTCGCTTCAGCAGGGCTGCCTTCTATAACCTGTCTTACAAGTACTCCTACAGGAAGCTTGTAAAGCTGTGAAACTTCATCTGTTATATCAGAACCCATAATTCCTATATATGGTTTAGGCTGTGTTCCTTCTTTTTCAAGCTGCTCCATTATTTCTTTAACAGTATTGCTTGGTATAGCATATCCCATACCTTCTGCAACTGTTGTATCTGTTTTTGCAGTGTTAATTCCGATAACTTCTCCGTCGTAATTTACAAGAGCACCGCCGCTGTTGCCAGGGTTTATAGGAGCACTTGTTTGTATAACTGTAAGATGTTTGCCTTCAAGCTCAAGTGATTTGTTAAGAACGCTTATCATTCCGCCTGTTGCACTTTTGCCCTCACCAAGGGCATTGCCTATAGCTATAACACTTTGTCCAACATTCAACTTATCAGAATCACCGAATTTAGCTACTTTGTAATCAACTCCGGCTGCCTGCAAATCGCTTTTTAGAACTTTAATTACAGCTATATCGTTAGATGAATCTGTACCTACAATTTCAGCACCTATATTTTCAATTCCTGTAACTGAAATACTTATAGAGCTTGCACCGTCTACAACATGGTCATTTGTAACGATATATACATATTTGTCATCTTCATCAAAAATTACACCTGAACCAGCACCCTGACTCTCGTAAGGAATAGTAAGGCCATAATACATCGCTGTGCCGGAAACATTAATCGTAATATTAACAATTGAAGGATAAACATCATTTATAACTGCTACAGCATCATCTGAAGAGTTTGTAGAGAGTAATTTATTTGTACTCTTTGAACCCGAAAAAGAATCACTGTCAGTTTTCTGTACATCGAGACTTGTATCGCTGTCAACAGTATATGAACCCGTTTTAGAGTCTATAAAACTTTTTACTGCTGCATATCCGGCACCTATTCCTGTTCCGCCAAAAAGACTTACTACAACACAGGCAGCTATTACTTTTTTAAATGACCCTTTTTTCTTTTTAACTGTTTCTTTATAGTAAGTATCTTTAATTGGCTCGTAAGGAGCTCTCTGCTGATATCTGCTGCTGTTTGATGTATCTTCGTTTTTTATAAATTCTGCCGAAGATAAATTTTCTGCGCTTTGATTTTCGTTTCTTTGTTGGTTTTCAATAGCTTTTTCATGCAAATCACTATTCTCATTTAAAGCATTACTGTTATTTTTAATTTCGTTATTCTGGTTTTCGCCCTTTGATTCTTTGTGGGAATCTTCGTTTTCCATCTCTGACTTTTTATATTCATCATAAAAATGATTTTTTGCCTGAATATTTTCAGGAATAGAACTGGAGTTATTTTGGTTATTTATATTTTCATCGAAATTCTTTTCTTTATCATCAAACATAATAATGCCTCCCATTAGGTGTTATGTATTATTTATTTTCTAAAAAAGATTATAATATTGAATTTTGAATTATTTATGAACTCCTTGTTAAAATTGCTTAAATTATTAATTTTTAGTAATAATTCAAACCATATATAATTTATCTACCCTCTATTATATTATTTGCTTTAAGCTATGGATTATATGCCACTTTAAACAAAAACCTTTGATTTAGGCATTAGTATTATTAACCAAAACTTCTCTAAAGCCTTTATTTATTGCAAAACAAAATACCCTTTAAAAAGCATTGTTTTATGCAAACTCAGCCAATACAAAGGGTATTTAAAAATAATATCATTTGTGAAATTTATAAATTAAAAAGAGAAATTTGGTTTGTTTCAGGTATCCCTTTTAATACACTGTTTTCTTTAAGCAGTTCTATTAATGTCTTGCCTAATCCTGTTCTTTCTTTAAAGTCTTCAATCGTAGTAAACTCTCCGCCTTTATCCCTGCCGTCTACTATTCCCTGTGCAGCAGTAAGTCCAAGCCCCTGCATGGAGTTAAATGGCGGTATAAGTCCTCCCGGTTCTATTTTAAAGCTTTTTGCATCCGATTTGTACAGATCTATAGGATAAAACTTAAAACCTCTTGCATAAAACTCTATAACAGTTTCGAGAACGGTAAGCTTATTTTTATCTTTTGTTGTGGCATCATTACCTTTGTCATGTATTTCTTTTACCGCCTGCCGTGCCGTTTCCTCGCCTAAACACATGCAGGAATAATCAAAATCATCACATGCCCTAACTGTAAAATACGACGCATAATAAGCTAAAGGATAGTTTATTTTAAAATACGCTATTCTAAATGCCATCATTACATATGCTGCAGCATGAGCCTTGGGGAACATATATTTTATTTTCAGGCATGAATCTATATACCACTGCGGTACATCATGTTCTTTCATTAAAGCTATATCTTCATCTGTAAGGCCTTTACCTTTACGCACTTTTTCCATTATTTTAAATGATGCTTTGTTAGGCAGGCCCTTGTTTATAAGATAAATCATTATACTGTCACGGGTAGATATTGTTTCTTTAAGGGTAATAGTTCCGTTTTCAATAAGTTCCTGAGCATTACCCAGCCAAACATCAGTACCATGAGAAAGTCCTGAAATTCTTAAAAGGTCAGAAAAGTTTTTAGGCTTTGTATCCAAAAGCATGCCTCGTACAAACTTCGTTCCAAATTCCGGTATTCCAAGTGTCCCTGTCTGGCAGTCTATATCCTCTGGTGCTACACCTAAAGCTTTAGGCGACTCAAAAAGTGACATTGTAGCCTCGTCACCAAGTTCTACCAGCTGCGGATTAACACCTGTTAAATCATATAACATTCTTATAACTGTAGGATCGTCGTGGCCAAGCAAGTCAAGCTTTAAAAGCCTTCCGCTTATAGAGTGATAATCGAAATGAGTTGTAGTTACATTGCTTGTTACATCGTCTGCCGGTCTTTGAACAGGGCAAAATTCACATATATCATGGTCTGTAGGCACTACCATAAGTCCGCCTGGATGCTGGCCTGTTGTACGCTTCACACCTGTACAACCTTTAGCAAGTCGTGATATTTCCGCATTATGTGCCGTTTTGTTGTGTCCTTCAAGATATTTAAGTACATATCCGTAAGCTGTTTTGTCAGCAAGTGTACTTATGGTACCGGCTTTAAAAACTTTACCCTTCCCGAAAAGCTCCTCCGTATAGGCATGAGCCTGCTGCTGATACTCACCGGAAAAGTTAAGGTCTATATCTGGCTCTTTGTCGCCTTCAAAACCGAGGAATGTCTCAAACGGTATGTTATGGCCTTCTTTTCTCAGCTTGTGCCCACATCTTGGACATGTGGCATCAGGCATATCAAAACCGCTTCCGCCTTCCTGAACAAATTTCTGAACAACTTCGCTGTCAAAATCAGAATATTTGCACTCAGGACAAAGATAATGCGGCTGAAGAGAATTAACCTCTGTTATACCAGCCATATTGGCAACAAAGGAAGAACCAACAGAGCCACGAGAACCAACCAGATAACCATGGTCCACACTGTTCCAAACAAGTTTTTGAGCTATTATGTATAACACGGCATATCCGTTTGAAATAATTGAATTAAGCTCTCTGTTAAGGCGTTTTTCTACAATCTCTGGCAGTGGCTCTCCGTAAAGCTCTATAGCCCTGTTTGTTGTAATACGCCTTAAATCATCATCTGCCCCGTCGAAATGCGGTGGAAATGTGCCGTCAGGTATAGGCTTAATATCCTCAATCATATCAGCTATTAAATTTGTGTTTTTAACAACAACTTCATAAGCTTTTTCGTTGCCCAAATATTCAAATTCATTAAGCATTTCTTCTGTTGTTCTTAAATATAAAGGCGGCTGATTGTCTGCATCTGAAAAACCTTCCGCATTCATTATTATTTTTCTGTATTCAGAATCTTTAGGGTCAATAAAATGCACATCGCACGTGGCTACACAAAGCTTGTTATGGCTTTGCGCCAAATCCACAATTTTCTTGTTGTACGCTTTAATATCGTCTAAAGAATTTACATTTTCTATTTTAGGCGAATTAATCATAAATTTGTTGTTTCCCAAAGGCTGTATTTCAAGATAATCATAGAAATTAACTATTTCTTCTATAACACCTTTAGGCTTGTCATCAAGAAGCGCTCTGTAAAGCTCTCCGGCTTCGCAGGCACTGCCTAAAATTAAACCTTCCCTGCGTTTCATAAGCTGGCTTTTAGGTATTCTCGGCCGTTTATGATAATACTCCAAGTGTGAAAGAGATATAAGTTCATACAAGTTTCTTAAACCTGTATAATTCTTAACAAGTATAATAGCATGATACGGTTTAAGTTTATTGTAATTAATCACGCCTGAGCAAAGAACATTAATATCATCAACATTTATAATATTCTTGTCAGCAAGCATATCTATAAACTTAATAAATACTTCTGCCGTTGCCTGAGCATCATTTACTGCCCTGTGGTGTCCGTTAAGGCTTACGCCAAGCCTTTCACAAACCATATCCAGCTTGTGCTTTTTCAAATCTTTTAAAAGACTTCTGGCAAGCTCCAAAGTATCAATAACAGTGTTGTCTATATCACCAAAGCCGTAAACCTCAGCGGCTTTACGTATAAATCCTGTATCAAAAGACGCGTTATGCGCAACTAAAATACCATTTGAGAAAAACCTCATAAACTCCGGCAGAACTTCTTTAATAGTAGGCGCATCCTGCACCATCTCATTGGTTATCCCGGTAAGTTTTGTGATTTCCTCTGAAATAGGCATTTCAGGATTAACAAATGTGCTGAATTTATCAATTATTTTACCGTCTTTAATCTTAACAGCACCTATTTCAGTTATTTTATCTTTTTCCCTTGAAAGTCCTGTTGTTTCTATATCAAAAACAGTAAATTCATCATCTAAAA
>CALWHR010000078.1 GCA_944380455.1 uncultured Clostridia bacterium | reverse complement strand
CCTCCTGCAAGACCAAGAACTGCTCCTCCAGCAACTGTACCTAATATAGGTACAGGTACAGCCGTACCTATCAACGCACCTGCCGTAGCTCCAATTTTTGCTCCAATTGCAGCTCCTGCCCAGCGACCTCCTACTTTTGCCACTGCCATACCTGATTTTTTACCTATTTTTTTATCTGCATCATTTAAGTCATCTATAATTGCATTACCTACTTCCAAAGCGTCTAAAAGCAGTCCTGCTACCAAAAGCGTTTTGCCACCTATCCGCACCACTTTCCCTACTTTTGTAAAGTTCCTAAATCTTAAATATGTAGATTCAGAAATTGGTTTATGGTCTAAATATTTTTTTAGAATAGCCGGCTTATTTGACTCATAATTTATATGATAACTAATTAATTTTCCATTCACAACGTGTGGTTTATCAAGTCTAAATAAAGGGATATCTTTTCCATTTATTTTTTTCATTAGAATTGAATATTCCAAATTAACTTGTTTTCCACTGTTTAATTGTATCATTTTATTCTTATTTACAAATCTATGTGTTACTCCCGTCAAATCACTCTGCAGTATATCAACGTATGTCAGCACAGGAACAGAACCGGATACCAAAGACTTTGAAAGCTGATTCCAAGCACTAAGTGTTTCCTCTCCATAAACTCCATCTTCTTTTAGTTTTCCATGTTTTCCAGTAATACCTAACGCATTAAGATTTCTTTGAAGACTAAGTATCTGCTGAGAATTTCCACCCACAAACCACATAAGGTTTTCTATCTTATTTTTTAAATTTCCACAGTAAACTCCGCTTTTGCTTAGTTCTTCTACCGCATTTATAAGTTTGCTTCCATTTTCATCTTTTATATAATCATTGTTACTTTTTCCACGTTCAATATCATTAGCAATTTCATTATAAATATTTTTCAGCATCTTTTCAATTTCATTAACATACTTTTTAGCACTTCCATAAGAAAAACTAACAGGAAAATTGTTTTTAAATACACTTTTTACTATATTTTCGTTATACTCTTTGCTGCATATTGTTTTTCCGTTTTTTCCTTTGTATTTTCCATTATTGTTTTTGTATTCATAATAATTTAAAACATCTGTTAAAAAGCCGCTTCCTTTGCCTTTCTCAATAGACATCAAAAATTGTAATTTTTTAGGGTCATCAGCTGATGCCTGTATAACTCCATTTTTTGCTGCCTTTTCAAGCAAAGCAATTCTTCCTGATATTGATAAATTAATTATGCTGGAACTTCTTATTATCCTTTCAGCACTTTGTATTGCACTCATGCTTTCTCTTGATTTTCTTTTCGACTCACTTGCTGATAATAAAACTAATGAAACAATTTTGTTTACTGAAGAATTTGAACTGCCCCAATGCCTTGAAATTTCTCCTAATCCTTTTATTATCTCTGCTGTTTCATTACGATCTGATGCAGATATAAATGGTAGTACATAAGAGCATTTTTGAATGTCATATAAAACACTTGTAATCATAGAATAACTGTCTTTTGAAAGCTTTTTTAAACTTTCATAATAGTAATATTCATTAATGATGTTAACTACATCCTCAAATTTTAAACTTTTATTCAAATATTTAAAATATTCATTTGTACCAACAATTTTTCCATTTCTTCCTTTTAATTCCTGACTCATAAAAGTTCCTTTCCTTGGTAATAAACATTATTAATAATCAGCACTGTTATTAATAATTTTATATTAAAACAACGTTACCTTGGTGTCCCTTTTACTTATTTTAAAAAATTTCAGCAATTATACAGTAAACCATACTTAATTAAATGAATGAATATAAAACATATGTTTAAAAATTTGATTTATTTTTACTTTCCTCCAGCACTACCGAATAAATCTTCTTTATACTGCGGTGCTTTTACCACCAGATGGTAAACTTCTGAACCATGGCGAAACACACAGACACCTCGTAAAGGACTGCTGATCAGGTCGAATAAGCACTCATCCAGCCTGAGCATTTCCATATATTCCTTCTTGGAGATATTTCCTGGATGAAACAAAAACTGATGTGTTGGAATGGCAAACATGGGTTTTGTCATTTCTCTCACATCAGCTCTGTTGAAGTCTTCGATATTCTGGCTGGCAATAATAACTGCACTGCCTTTTTTACGCACACGTTTCATGGCGTTTCGGATGTATTCGATGGCAGTCATGTTTGTTAAAAACAGGTACAGCTCGTCAATAAATGCCGCTGTATTTCCTTTAGACAGCAGGGCATCAAACATAAAAGAAAGGACATTGAACAGCATTGCGTTTCGTATCGCTGTATCTGCGTCTGTAATGCCCTTTGTGCCAAAGCAGATAAATCGATTGCTTGTGATGTTGGTGTGTCCATTGAAAAACTTGCTGTCTGCGCCAATACAGATGGATTTCAGCTTCAAGCATAAATCCCTGACCGTTTCTCTGGTATAGATATTCCCCTTTCTTTCTTCATATTGGTTTAATTCTCGTTCTGCCAAATGATATAAATCTGACAGCACAGGGTAGTCTGTGTGTTTTAATTCTGAAAAGTCGATATCCTCTGTAATGCCTTTGTTTTCGTACAGCTTTTCCAGAAATATCTCCAGCACATCGATTTCCGCACTGGTAAAGTCTTTGTAGGCACGAAAAAAATCACGAAGGAATGAAATATGTCTTGGCAGTACGGAACCGCTGTCTTCCTCCCAGCGTTTGGGTTCCAGCACGTTAATGATGTGCTCGCCTTCCATCAAGTCGATATAACAGCCATCCATATTGACTGCCAAATCTTTATATTCCAGCTCTGGATCGAGACAGACGATATCCATTCCACTTTCTCTCATGTTGCAAAGAAGCAGTTTCATGAGATAGC
>CALWHR010000077.1 GCA_944380455.1 uncultured Clostridia bacterium | reverse complement strand
GACACACTTCTACTCCAAATTTTTCAAAGAAATTTGAAAAAGACTCATAGTGCTGGCTGGCCAAAACCTCCGTAGGCGCCATTAAAGATGCCTGATATCCATTTTTAACTGCCATTAAGCAGGCAGCCATAGCAACAGCTGTTTTTCCGCTTCCTACATCGCCCTGTATAAGTCTGTTCATAAGAGCACCTTTAGAAACATCGCTTATAATTTCCCTAATTACTTTTTCCTGCGCCCTCGTAAAACTAAATCCCAATGCACTTTGAGTTTCTTCTAAAACATTGCCGCATTTAAAAACAAGTCCGTTGTTTTTTCTCTCTGTTCCCTTTAATTTAAAAAGCGCCATTTGAAGTATAAAAAGCTCTTCAAAAACAAGTCTTTTACGCGCTATAAAAAAGCTTTCGGAGCTTTCCGGAAAATGTATATTGCTTATGGCAAAATTTCTTTCACAAAGGCAGTATCCTTTTCTGATTTCAACAGGCATAAAATCCGGCAGCTGGGTTTTAACATCATCCAATGTTTTTTTAACAAGAGCCCTAATAACCTTTTGGCTTATACCTGCTGTTAAGTGATAAACAGGCACAATTCTTCCTGCCGACAAAATTTCAGACACGCCGGCTTTTTCAAATTCCGGAGAAATTATTTCACGTCTGCCGTTTTTCCTGCGGTAAATCCCGGTGAAAATATATCTTTCATCCTTTTTTAAGGCATTTTTCAAAAATGCCTGATTATACCACACAGCATTAATTTTGCCTGTTTCATCACTCAGCCTGACTTTTGTAATACTCATTTTGCCTATATGCACATTTTCAGGCACATTTTCCACCCATGCAAAAAAAGTATTCTCCTCATCTTCGGTTAAAGTATCTATAGTGCATACAGTGCTCCTGTCTTCATAATCCCGCGGGAAATACTCAACAATATCACCCACTGTAAAAATACCCAAATTATTAAGGAGTTCTGCCTTTTTTTCTCCAATACCTTTTATGGCAGTTATAGGCTCGTTAAGCAGCATAATAAAAATCCTCCAAAACCAAAACGGATTAAAACCCAAAACCGAAATTAAGGGCATCGGCAAAGCCGACACCCTCAAAATACAAACCATATTATTCAACAGAAATAAGATAGTAATACAGCGGCTGACCGCCATAATGAATTTCAACTTCGCAGTGTTCAAATTCAGTTTCAACAAACTCTTTTATTCTTTCAGCGTCGCTTTCATCTACATCCTCGCCGTAATATATTGTTACCACTTCAGCGTCATCATCAATGGCAGATTTTATTAAATTCTTAGTACATTCAGCAACTTCATTTTCTACCGAAGCTATGCTTCCGCCGGACATTCCAATGTAATCGCCTTCATGAATTTCCTTTCCGTCAAGCACTGTATCTCTTACGGCAAATGTAACGCTTAAAGTTTTAATATATTCCATTCCTTCTTCCATTGATTCTTTAATTTCATCATCAGTCATGGAATCGTCATAATTAAGCATTGCTGAAATGCCTTCAGGCACACTTTTTGTACCAATAACAATAACATTTTTGTCTTTAGCAAGCTTTGCGGCCTGCTGAGAAGCAAGAATTATGTTTTTGTTGTTAGGCAGTACAAAAACCGTTTTGGCGTTTACCTGGTCAATGGCTTTTAATATATCGTCTGTACTTGGATTCATTGTCTGGCCGCCAGTTATTACTTCATCAACACCAACATTTTTAAATATCTCATCAAAACCGCTTCCTGCCGATATACTTATAAATCCTCTTTCTTTAGGCTCAGCAGTTTTTGAATCATCAGTATCTTTATATGAAAAATCTATAATATTGTGATGCTGAATACGCATATTATCAATTTTAAGGCCATTAAGAGCTCCCATTTTAAGAGCTTTTTCAATAATCAATCCCGGATGGTTTGTATGCACATGAACCTTTACCATTTCGTCATCTGCTACAAGCATAAGGGAATCACCCATTGAAAGAAAATATTTCTTTAATTCCTCAAGTTCATTTTCTTGAGCATTCTTTTTCAGTATAAAAAATTCTGTACAGTAACCAAATTTAATATCTTCGGTTTTAACTGTTGATAATGCACTTATATCAGCCGCAGGTGCTGCTTGTCCTTCGCTTTGAAGAACAACATCTGTACCTTCTTTTAAATTAGAAAGTGCTCCTTTAAGAATAAATAAAAGACCTTTTCCGCCTGCATCAACAACTCCTGCTTCTTTTAAAGCTGGAAGCATGTCCGTTGTTTTAAGCAATGTTTCATCGGCTTCTTTAATTACATATTCCAAAAATTCCTCAATATCATCGGTTTCAAGACATGCCCTTTGAGCAGCCTGAGCGCACGATGAGGCTACTGTAAGTATAGTACCTTCTTTTGGCTTCATTACAGCCTTGTAAGCCGTTTGAGCCGAATTCTGAAAAGCCTGTGAAAGTTCCATTACATCAATCTCACTGCAAGCGCTGACAGATTTTGAAAAACCGCGTATTAACTGAGAAAGTATAACGCCGGAGTTGCCTCTTGCACCCCTAAGTGCGCCGCTTGCACATACTGATGACACATCAGAAATTTTTTCAGACATATTTATTTCAGCTTCTTTGGCAGCTGAAATAATAGTTAAAGACATGTTAGTTCCTGTATCCCCGTCAGGCACAGGAAACACATTAAGAGCGTCAACTAACTGTTTATTTTTGCTCAGCTCATTAGCGCCGGCTATAATAAGCCTGCGCAGAACATGACCGTTAATGCTTTTAAGCCCCACTTAAACTTCCTCCTCAATCAGCTGTCAACTCTTACACCTTCAACAAACACATTTATTTTGTCTGTTTTAATGTCAAAACAATCCTCTATCTTAAACTTTACTGTATTAATAATATTATCAGCAATAACTGAAATATTTGTTCCATATTCTACAATAATATGAAAATCAAGGCTTAAAGTACCTTCCTCATCGTTAACATAAACCTTAATGCCTTTTGTAAGGCTTTCAACTTTAAGGAGCTGGAACAAACCATCTTTCATATTCTTAGCCGCCATACCAACTATGCCGTAGCAGTCCATAGCCGCACAGCCTGCAACTCTTGCAATAACTTCTTCTTCTATACAAATAGTACCTAAATTTGTTTCAATCTTAGCTGACATATAATCCCCTCCTGCAAAAATATTGCGGTGCTGTTATATTTTAATCATACATGGATAGGTTTGAAAATTGCAATATATCTATATCCATATCTGGCTTTAGTTTATCACAAATTATAAGAAAATAAAAGAGCAGGCAGCTATAAGTTAAAAATTTTAAGAAAATATTGTTTTTTTACTTGCCAAAATCTATTCTTTCTGTTAGAATAATATCGTTATGTCATGGATAGAATTTAAGGAGGTGCAAGTAATGGCAAAATGTGAAATCTGCGAGAAAACTATGCAGACAGGTCATAGAATAAGCATTAACCGTAGCCAGGTCAGCAGAC
>CALWHR010000076.1 GCA_944380455.1 uncultured Clostridia bacterium | reverse complement strand
CAGAAAATTTAGATAAATGAGAGCAAAATAAAAAAGGTCTAACTGATTAGCAAAAATCAGTTAGACCTTTTACTTATGAATAAAAAGATAAGGATTTTCAGGCTACTCGCAAGCCACCCGATTTTTCCTTTCAAACTCGATAAATCGGGATTTGGCGAGTACTATCAATCTGCTATCAAATAGGGAATTAGAAAATCAAAAAGTCAGTATTTTCAAGGGTTTGCGGGCCCTCATATCCACTTTTTGCTTATTCCCACTCTATTGTTGCTGGTGGTTTACTTGTTATATCATACACTATTCTGTTAATGTGTTTAACCTCATTAACAATTCTAATGCTTATTTTGTCAAGAACTTCATAAGGTATTCTTGCCCAGTCAGCTGTCATAAAGTCGCTTGTTGTTACACCTCTTAAAGCAAGTGTATAATCGTATGTTCTGCCGTCACCCATAACACCTACAGAGCGCATGTCTGTAATTACGGCAAAATACTGATTAATGCTTCTGTCAAGTCCGGCATTAGCTATTTCCTCACGGAATATAGCGTCAGCTTCTCTTAAAATAGCAAGCTTTTCTTCTGTAACCTCGCCTATAACTCTTATACCAAGACCAGGGCCTGGGAATGGCTGTCTCCACACAAGATAATCAGGAAGGCCAAGCTCTTTACCCATCTGTCTAACTTCGTCTTTAAATAACATTCTTAAAGGCTCTATAAGCTCTTTAAAATCAACAACTGAAGGAAGTCCACCTACATTGTGGTGTGACTTAATAACGGCGCTGTCGCCAAGGCCGCTTTCTATAACGTCAGGATAAATTGTTCCCTGAACAAGGAAGTCAACCTTACCTATTTTCTTCGCTTCCCCTTCAAATACTCTTATAAATTCCTCGCCTATTATTTTTCTCTTTCTTTCAGGCTCTGTAACACCTTTAAGCTTGCTTAGGAATCTTTCCTGTGCGTTTGCTCTTACAAAGTTTGCGTCAAAAGCACCTTTAAAAGCAGCTTCTACCTCGTCACCTTCGTTCTTTCTCATAAGGCCGTTATCTACAAAAACGCATGTAAGCTGTTTGCCTATTGCCTTGCTCATAAGTGCTGCAACAACACTGGAGTCAACACCGCCTGAAAGAGCGCAGAGAGCTTTTCCATCTCCTACTGTTTCACGTATCTGTTTAATCTGTGACTCAATGTATCCTGTCATTGTCCAGTCACCACTGCAACCGCATACATCAAAAAGGAATTTAGCAAGCATGTCTTTGCCCTTTGGTGTATGGTTAACTTCTGGGTGGAACTGTGTACCATAAAGCTTTCTTTCAACACATTCCATAGCAGCAGTTGGACATGCCGGTGATGTAGCAGTTACGCTGAAGCCTTCAGGTACTTGTGAAATATAATCTGTGTGGCTCATCCAGCAAATCTGTTCTTCTTCAAGTCCTTTAAAAAGCACTGTATCAGTATTAAGCTTAACTTCTGTTTTGCCGTACTCACTTTTTTCTGAAGCATCACAAACTGTTCCGCCAAGGGTATATGCCATAAGCTGGCAGCCATAGCAGATACCTAAAACCGGAATTCCCAAATCAAATATTTCTTTTGTAATGTGCGGCGACTTTTCATCGTAAACGCTGTTAGGTCCGCCTGTAAATATAAGACCCTTTGGATTTAAAGCCTTTATCTCCTCTAAAGGCATAGTATACGGCTTAACCTCGCAGTATACATGACATTCTCTAACACGGCGCGCTATAAGCTGATTATACTGTCCGCCAAAATCAAGAACAATTACAAGTTCGTTTTTCATTGCCCTGTCCTCCGTTAATATTCTACACTGTAGTTAGGAGCTTCTTTTGTAATCTGAATATCATGCGGATGGCTTTCCCTAAGTCCTGCGCTTGTAATGCGCACAAACCTTCCGTTTTCTTTAAGCTCCTCTATAGTACGAGTTCCACAATATCCCATACCGGCTCTTAAACCGCCTAAAAGCTGGTATATTGAGTCCTCAACACTTCCTTTAAATGCTATGCGTCCTTCAACGCCTTCAGGAACAAGCTTTTTAGCGTCTTCCTGGAAATATCTGTCTTTGCTTCCCTGCTCCATTGCGGCTATTGAACCCATACCGCGGTATACCTTGTATTTTCTGCCCTGATAAAGCTCAGTACTTCCCGGGCTTTCCTCACAGCCGGCAAAATAACTGCCTAACATGCAAACGCTGGCTCCTGCCGCTATTGCTTTAACTATATCACCGGAAAATTTTATTCCGCCGTCGGCAATAACAGGTATTCCATAAGGCTTAGCCGCATCTGCACAGTCAAATACAGCCGTTATCTGCGGCACACCTATACCGGCAACTATACGCGTTGTGCAAATAGAACCCGGTCCTATACCAACCTTAATACAGTCCGCTCCGGCCTCTATAAGTGCCTTTGTAGCCTCGGCTGTAGCTACATTACCTGCTATTAGCTGTAAATCAGGATAAGCATTTTTAATCTTTTTAACCGTATTAATAACATTCTGAGAATGTCCATGAGCTGTATCTATAACAACAACATCTACTTTAGCCTCAACAAGAGCTGCAATTCTGTCTAATACATCTTTTGTAGCACCTACTGCGGCACCTGCCAAAAGCCGGCCGTGCTCATCTTTTGCCGAGTTTGGATATTTAATTGCTTTTTCAATGTCTTTTATAGTAATAAGGCCTTTTAAATAGCCTTTGCTGTTTACAATAGGTAATTTTTCTATTTTGTGCTTAGTAAGTATTTCTTTAGCTTCCTCAAGGGTTGTCCCCTCTGGGGCAGTAATAAGATTATCCTTAGTCATCGCCTCGCCTATTTTGCGATTATGGTCTTTTTCAAATCTTATATCACGGTTTGTAATAATGCCTACAAGCTTACCGTCAACTGTAATGGGCACACCTGAAATTCTGAATTTAGCCATTAACTGGTCTGCTTCGTAAACATAATGGTCAGGTGTAAGCCAAAACGGGTCTATAATAACACCATGTTCAGACCTTTTAACCTTATCCACTTCTTCAGCCTGCTTGGCAATAGACATGTTTTTATGTATAATGCCTATGCCGCCTTGTCTTGCTACGGCTATTGCCATATTGGATTCAGTAACGGTATCCATGCCGGCACTCATAATAGGGGCATTAAGCTTTATTTTCTTAGTAAGATAAGTTGATACATCAACATCTCTTGGAAGAACATTGCTTTCAGCGGGTATTAAAAGCACATCATCAAATGTAAGGCCTTCTTTAACAAGTTTATACATTTTCAAACCGCTCCTTTAAAATCACCTTATTCCTATAACTTTATTGCTTAAAACTTACCTTTTAAAGTATATAATTGTGACATTCTATCAAAAAACATATTAAAAGTCAATTACCTTAGTCTATAGTATCACAGTAAAAAACAATTTACAATATTTCACAAAATCTAATTGATTTATTTTAAATCAAAAAGCGAATTTTTTAGTAATAGCTTAATAACCTAAAACAAATAAAAAAATGAAGCTGAATTTCAAAAATATTTTAGTTGTAATAAGAATAATTTTACAATAAAACTCAAATTACATATATCAAAATCAGCCTTTTAATATAATGTAGTTAAATTTTACAAAAATTAAAAACCACAAAAAAATCTATTACATAACTAAAATTTTTAGTATAAAATATATATAGTACTGGTTTATAGTAAAACTGAATGCTCTATAGATGTAAGTCCGGCTTAAAAGCGCGTTGTCTATTTAGCGGTAAATCCCGTTAATGCACGCGTTATTTTTTTACAATAAACCAATATTTAATTAGTAATAAAGGAGAATCAGTTATGGAAGAAACAAAAACAAACAGTTATCTGGCAACAGAGCCTATAGGCAAACTGATTATGAAATTTTCTATACCATGCGTTTTAAGTATGCTTGTAAGTGCTCTTTACAACATTGTTGACCAGATATTCATAGGCCAAAGCGTTGGCTACTTAGGCAATGCCGCTACAAATGTAGTTTATCCTTTCACTGTTGTGGCTTTGGCACTTGCTCTTTTAATAGGCGACGGCAGTGCGGCACTTTTAAGCCTTTCACTTGGCAAAGGCGACTCAAAATCCGCCGGAAAATGTATTGGCAACGGCATTATACTTACTGTAATAGTAGGCATTGTTATAATGATTATAGGACTCTTATTCACCGATAATATACTTACTTTATTCGGCGCAACTCAGTCCTGCTACACTTACGCCCGTGATTATATGGAAATAATACTTTTAGGCATGCCTTTTTATGTGTTTACATCCGGCATGAACTCAGCCATAAGGGCTGACGGCTCACCGGGATACTCCATGTTTGCCACAGTAGTAGGCGCAATACTTAACCTTATACTCGACCCTGTGTCTATATTTATACTTAACATGGGTGTTAAAGGCGCAGCGTGGGCAACAATTATAGGGCAGATTGTATCCTGCATTATAACCGCTGTTTATTTCAGGAAGCCAAAATCATTTAATTTTAGCCGTGACAGTTTTAAATTGAATTACCGGACTTGCCGAAATCTTTTACAGCTTGGCGTATCCAGTTTTATAACTCAAATGGCAATAGTTATAATAATAAGTGTTTCAAACAACATGATAGTTCTTACAGGCGGCATGTCAGAATTTGGTACAGATATACCTCTTTCGGTTATAGGTATTGTTATGAAAGTGTTTGGCATAGTTATAGCATTTTCTGTTGGTATAGCAGTAGGCGGCCAGCCTATAGCCGGCTTTAACTATGGAGCAGGAAACTACAAAAGAGTATTTTCCGTTTACCGCCATATAATTATAGCCAACATATGCGTTGGAATAATTGCCATGCTTTTATTTGAGCTCTGTCCTCAGGTTATAATACGTCTTTTCGGCAGTGAAAGTGACCTCTATAACCAATACGCAGTATTGTGCTTCAGGGTATTCCTCGGCGGCATACTTCTTTGCTGTGTGCAGAAAGCCAGCAGTATATTCCTTCAGGCAATAGGTAAACCAATCAAATCCACTGTACTTTCTCTTTCAAGAGATGTTGTTTTTCTCTGCCCTCTTGTAGTTGTGCTTTCACTTAAATTTGGTGTAACAGGTATGCTTTTTGCAGCACCTATAGCCGATGTTTTAGCTTTTATATTTACAATAATACTTATATATCACGAGATAAAATCAATTAAAAAGCTGGAAAACAACTGAATATTTACAACACAAAAAAGCCGTGTCATAAGACACGGCTTAAATTGTTTTATTTGTTATTTATTACTCTTCGTCGTCTACTTCGTAGCCTTCAACAACTGTGTTGTATGAATACTCTTTTGTAGGGAAAGCACCGCTGTTTACATCATCAGCGAACTGGTTAAGACCGTCAACAATGTATGTTCTTAAATCACAGTATTTCTTAGCGAATTTAGGAATCCAATCGTTTACACCCATGATGTCAGGCCATACAAGGTCCTGAGAATCGCAGTATTTACCAGCGCCGATACCCATTGTAGGAATCTTGAGCTCTTCTGTAATTCTCTTAGCAACACCAACAGGAATACCTTCAAGGTTGATAAGGAAAGCACCTGCTTTTTCTACAGCTTTAGCTGTTTCTACAAGGAAGTCAGCAGCTTCTCTGCTCTTGCCCTGTACTTTGAAACCACCCATCATAGCTGATGTCTGTGGTGTAAGACCAA
>CALWHR010000075.1 GCA_944380455.1 uncultured Clostridia bacterium | reverse complement strand
CAAAAACGGCTGTCGAGGAAAATGTCAAAACAGCTGTTAATAATGCTGCTAATAATCTGCATTTTTTCATCGGTATACCTTCTTCCTATGTTATAATTTTACAAGGCCTTTATCAACCATATTCTGTAAACCTATTATAATACCAATTTTGGCGTGATGCCAGCTTAAACCACCCTGCATATAAACATTGTAAGGCGGTTTTACAGGTGCATCAGCGCTTAATTCAATTGAAGAACCTTGAACAAAAGCTCCTGCTGCCATTATAACCGGGCAGTCATAACCCGGCATATCCCATGGTTCAGGTGTAACAAAGCTGTCTACTGGTGCACCCTTTTGTATTCCCTGGCAAAAAGCAATAACATTTTCTGCCGATTTAAGCTCAAGAGCCTGAACAATATCAGCGCGTTTTTCGCTTGAAGCAGGTATTACATTAAAGCCAAGCCCCTCAAATATGTTTGCAAGAAATACAGCTCCCTTTAAACTTCCGTTTACTACATAAAAAAAAAAAAAAAGTCCTTGAATAAGAAGTGAGTTAATACCTAATGTTGCACCTACTTCTTTGCCTAAGCCAGGTGATGTAAGGCGTACAGCGGCATTTTCTACATACTCATTTTTACCAACTATATATCCTCCTATAGGCGCAAGCCCCCCGCCAGGGTTTTTAATCAACGAACCAACTGCCAGGTCTGCTCCAACATCTGTAGGCTCAATATAGTCAACAAATTCACAGTAGCAATTATCAACCATGCAAATAACTTCAGGTTTAATACCTTTAATAAATTTAATTAACTCAGCTGTTTTTTCTATAGGTAAAGATTCTCTCCACTCATAGCCTTTTGAACGCTGAATAGTTACAAGCTTTGTTTTTTCATTAATGGCATTTTTTATACCTTCAAAATCAAATGAACCGTCACTAAGTAAATCAACCTGTTTATAAGTAATGCCATATTCAGCAAGAGAACCTCTTTCAGGTCTGATGCCTATAACACCTTGCAAAGTATCATAAGGCACACCAACAGGAGAAAGTATTTCGTCACCCGGTCTTAAATTACCAGCTAAAGCAACTGTTAAAGCATGTGTTCCAGAAATAATCTGAGGACGCACAAGGCCTGCTTCCGCATGGAATATATCAGCATATATCTGTTCAAGGGTATCTCGTCCTAAATCATTATATCCATAACCGGTAGTTGCAGCAAAATGAGCTTCACTGAGTTTGTTTTTCTGCATTGCCTTTAAAACCTTCAACTGATTATATTCAGTTATTCTATCAATTTCACTAAATTTATCTTTTACATTATTCTCGCATTTTAAAGCATAATCAAAAACTTTTTTATCTATTTTAAAATTTTCCAATATAAAATTTTCTAACTTATCCATTTGTATCTCCTGAATTTCTTAAATTAGTAGATTAGATTTTAAATAATCAAACATCTTGCCAGCCGTATAAACCGAATCTTTTTCTGTTGTATCTATCCAAACTCCGTTTGTCTGGTGCTTAAACCAGGTAAGCTGTCTTTTTGCAAAATGCCGAGTACCTTTTTTTATTTCATCAACGGCCTGCTCTAATGTTATTTTACCTTTAATATATGGTATCATCTCTTTATACCCAAGTCCCTGCATTGAAACCAGCTCAGGTGAATAGCCCATGTCAAGGAGCCCTTTTACTTCGTTTTCAAGACCATTTTTAAGCATAATATCAACACGCAGATTTATTCTTTCGTATAATTTCTGTCTGTCCATATTAAGCACAAAAAATGCCGTATTATAAGGTGATTCCTTTAAATGCTCTTTTTTATTGTGCTCTGAAAGTTTACAGCCTGTCTGCATATAAAATTCAATGGCTCGTATAACCCTTTTTACATTGTTATAATGTATATTTTCGGCATACTCATAATCTATTTTTTTTAATTTTTCATACAGATATTCTGCTCCGTATTTTTCTGCTTCTTCTTCCAAGGTTTTTCTTATGGAGTCATCGGAATTAGTTTCCATAAAATTATTATTGTAAACTATAGAATTAATATAAAAACCTGTTCCGCCTACCAATATTGGTATGTGGCCGTTTTCATAAATCTTTTCTATATATTCATTAGCCCTTTGCTGGAATATTTTTATGTTAAACTCATCATCAGGCATAAATTCATCAATAAGATAGTGAGGAACGCCTTCTTTTTCTTCTTTTGTTATTTTAGCTGTTCCAATATCCATATATTTATAAACCTGCATAGAGTCAGCTGATATTATCTCTCCGCCTATTTTTTTAGCTAAAAGCACAGATGAAGCGGTTTTGCCGCAGGCTGTAGGCCCTGCTATAACAACAAGTGTTTTTTTGCCATTAGAAAAATTATTTTCCATTTTTACTGTATCCTCTTAAACTTTTTCTCAAGCTCGTACTTTGTAAGCTCTATTATTGTAGGACGCCCATGAGGGCAGCTGAAAGGATTTTCAAGCTTTAAAAGCTCATTTATAAGTGCTGCCGCTTCTTGAACACTAAGTCTGTCATTTGCTTTAACAGCGGCTTTGCACGCCATTGTGGCTACTGAAAGTATTTTTGTATCCATAACCGAATTAATCTGTTTTTCACCAAGAATATCTACAATGTTGTTGAAAAACGACAATGATTCAGGGTTGCTGAATATAAAAGGTACTCCTTTAAGAGCGTAATCTCTTTCGGTAATGCGCTCTATCTCAAAGCCGGTTTTGTTTAATAAATCTAAATTTTTATTGATTGTTTCTATTTCATTTTCTGTTAAGTTAAGCATAACCGGCTCAATAAGCCTTTGGCTCATAACAGAGCTTTCATTAAATGATTTCATAAATCTTTCATACAATACTCTTTCATGTGCCGCATGCTGGTCTATTAAAAATATACTCTCACCTTGCTCTACAATCCAGTAAGTTGTAAATATCTGACCTATAATTTTATAATTATGGAAAAAAGGCTTTAGCTTATCCGCATTATTCTCCGAAGCGTCTTTTGTCAGCATATTCTGCTCAACCTTCTGTTCCTTATAATACGGGTCTTTATTTTCCTGCATTTTAAACTTGCTTTTTATAATGCCATCGTTTAATTCAGCTTGCTTGTAAAGTTTTTGCAGTTCTTCAAAAGACTTATTTTCTGATGTAACGTACTTAACGCTTTCTTTTGGCTTTTCGTATGTATCAGTATTTTTCAAGTGAATATCTTCAGCATTTTCAGCTGAAACATCATCTTTGCTTTCATCTATAAGGCTTTTAGCTTCTTTTGAATTTGAACTGTCCCAAGTGCTTTCAGGAATAAGCACTTTATCTTTAAAAATATCCAAAATAGCTGAATAAATAAAGTCATAAACCACATCATTGTCCCTGAATCTGACTTCAAGCTTAGCTGGATGAACATTTACATCTATATGCTCCGGAGGAATATAAAAATTAAGAGCAAATACTGGGAATTTGCCTATCATAAGACGGGTTTTATAGGCATCTTCCACTGCCTGAGAAACGGTTTCGTTCTTAATAAATCTGCCGTTTATAAAAAGGTTTTCATATGCCCTTGTGCCGCGGCTAAGCTGCGGTTTTCCCGCAATACCATAAAGTCGCATACCGTTTTCGGAAACGTCTACATCTAACATCTGAGAAAGCATTTCTTTACCATAAATATGATAAAACACAGTTTTAAGGTCATTGTTTCCGCTGGTATGAAGCATGGTGCTTCCGTTATTTATGTACTTAATTGAAACCTCAGGGTGGCCTAAGGCTATTTTATTTATAATATCCGAAATGTAACCGCTTTCTGTAGATGGTTTTTTAAGAAATTTACGCCTTGCCGGAACATTAAAAAACAGGTTTTTAACTGAAATAGAAGTTCCGTTATTTGAAGCCGCTTCGGTTTTTTCAATTATCTTTCCGCCGTGAATTTCTATTTTTGTACCTACATCACTATCTTTAGTTTTTGTAATCATTTCAACCTGAGAAACAGAAGCAATACTTGCCAAAGCCTCACCCCTGAAACCAAGAGAAATAACATTTTCAAGGTCGTCTATTTTTTCTATTTTGCTTGTAGCATGGCGAATAAAGGCTTTTTCGACATCTTCTTTTGAAATACCGCTGCCGTTATCGGTTATTTTTATAAGTGTTGTGCCGCCATCGCGCACCTCAACGGTTACAGCTCCTGCGCCTGCGTCAATAGAATTTTCCACAAGCTCCTTTACAACAGAGCTTGGTCTTTCAACTACTTCTCCTGCGGCTATCTTATTAATTGTGTTGTTGTCAAGAATATGTATAATACTCATGCCTTAAAACCCCGCTTTTTAGAGTCCTTTAGTTTTCTTCTGTAAATCAAACAATGTTTGAAGTGCTTCTATAGGTGTAAGAGACATAACATCAATTTTGTTTATTTCATCTATTATCTGTGTTTCGTTCATAGTGAACATATCAACCTGCTGAGTATGATTTTTGCTTTCTTCCTCGGACTGTTTTGATATCTTTTTAGCTTTTTTTGTAATGTCAGCCGAGTTAAGCTGTTTAAGTATTTCCTTGGCGCGTTTTATAACCTTTTTAGGAAGTCCTGCAAGCTTGCCGACTTGTATTCCGTAGCTGTTATCTGCGCCTCCGCGGACTATTTTTCTTAAAAACACAATATCATCATTGTTTTCTTCTACAGTTACGCAGTAATTCTTAACACCCATAAGCTTGCCTTCAAGCTCCGTTATTTCGTGATAATGTGTAGCAAAAAGTGTTTTAGCGCCTATAAGATTTTTATCGGCTATATATTCAAGTACTGCCCATGCTATTGAAAGACCGTCAAATGTACTTGTTCCTCGGCCAATTTCGTCAAGTACTATAAGACTGTTATCTGTGGCGTTATTAAGTATGTTTGAAACTTCAATCATCTCAATCATAAAGGTACTTTGGCCGCTTGCCAAGTCATCAGAAGCGCCGACTCTTGTAAATATTCTGTCCACAATGCCGATATGAGCTTCTGACGCAGGAACAAAACTTCCTATCTGCGCCATAAGAGTTATAAGTGCTGTTTGACGCATGTATGTTGATTTTCCGGCCATATTAGGGCCTGTTATTATAGAAAGAAGGTTTTCGTCCTTATCAAGATATGTATCATTAGCTATAAATGAGCCGTTAAGCATTTTATCAACAACCGGATGCCTGCCCTCTTTTATATCTATAATCCCACTGTTATCAACAACAGGCTTTACATAATTTTGTTTTTGTGCCACCTC
>CALWHR010000074.1 GCA_944380455.1 uncultured Clostridia bacterium | reverse complement strand
AAACCTTTCTTCCTTAGTATGCTTTCTTTTAAGCTGTGTTATATATGAAATCCATTTCGTCATATCAAATCCATTTTCTCTTATTGCTCCCGAAGGTCAGCTTCTAAGGCACAAATCACATTTGCCACAGCTTTTTTTGCTTTTTTCATCAAAATTCAAATTCAAGTCCGTTATAATATATCCCAAAAATGCACAGGCTCCAGCATTATCCGTTATTACACAGCCGCTTTTTCCGTAATACCCTATGCCGCTTCTTACTGCTGCAGCTCTGTCGCATAGTGGACCTGTATCAGTAAAATAAACACACTTGGCATTGTAGTTTTTTCAATCATTTCCGAAATACCCTTTAATATTTCAGAAATATAAATATGATAATCTTTACCAACAGCACCCATTGAGATATATCCGCGTATTTTGCCGTCAATATTAAATTTGCTGTTTAATCTGTAATTTTTGCTTAAAACAATAATACTTTTTGCTCCTGATAACGCAAGAGAAGGCTTTAGCCGCTTTTCAATATCCATCTCGGCAAAGCCTTTTAATAAATCTTTTTTTGCTTCAATCTGCGGACGTATCTCCTCAAAATCCTCAGCAGAGCATATACCAACATCATCAGCACCAAGCTCAAAAGCATATCTTTTAATATTTTCCTCAATAGTCATTTTCAAATAATTCCCTCATCTGAGTGACTGTAACAAACTTAACCCCTTTTGCCATAATCTCAGGATAAGCCTCTTCAATAGCTTTGGCCGTAATCTTTCCGCCTTCCGGACCAACGTGACCAATAGCAACAGCCGTTCCGTTTTTAAGTGCAATGTCTGCGGCTTTGTTCAGGTTTTGAGCAACCACATTAATGTCGTCAGTGCTGTCTAAAAACACATCTCTCTTTAAAACCATAACACCCTTTTGGCTGCAAATATCTTTTCCCAATGTTCCGGCAGTTGTAACACTGTCTATAAAAACACCGTCTTTTGACTTAACAATATCTAAAACAGCTGATAAGCACCTTTCATCTTCCATAATAGCCGAACCCATGTGGTTGTTAATTCCAGAAGCTCCTTCAACAATGCTGTAAGCCTCATTTACTCTTTGAGCAATTTCGTCATCACTCATATTAATAAAAATGCCTTTGTCGCCTACCCATTCTTTTTTACCTGTAAGGCTTTCCATAGGCATGTGTATTATGTAGTCCTTTCCTGCCTGCTTTACACTTTCTAAATCCTCTTTAGTATGTGCTGAAAAAGGCATAATTGCCGCTGTAAAAGGTATTTTTAAATTCAGCATTTCTTCTGTACCGTCTCCGGTATAGCCAAAATCGTCAATAATTATGGCTAAGTAACCCTTTGTGTTCCCGTCAGAAAAAGTCATAATGCTTTTTTTATTAAAAATACCTCTTGCGGCAAATAAAACCAACACTAAACAAATAACAGTTAAAACTCTTTTTATTTTATAGAACCTTATAACTTTGAACATATAATCACCGCAAATACTTTTTAATAAAATATATCCGCCAAAAAATTATATATTCATTATTTTAAACACCTTCTGAATTTCTTTAATCTAAACCTTTAAAGCTCTAAAATTTCCATTTCATCAAAAGCCTTGTCCAAAAGCTCGTCAAGGCCTTCTAATTTAGACTCAATTTTGTTTATAACACTTGTTTTAGGCCTTGTTTCCGGATGCTTAGCCACAAATATAGTACAGCAATCCTCATAAGGCAGTATAGAAGTTTCAAATGTGCCTATTTTTCTTGCCTTGTCTACTATCTCCTGTTTGTCCATTCCGCAAAGAGGACGCATAACCGGCATAGTGCAAACGGCATTAATGGCGTTTATTCCCTGCATTGTCTGGCTTGCAACCTGTCCGGCACTTTCCCCTGTAATAAGTCCGTCCAAGTGTTCTTTTTTGGCTATCTTTTCCGCCGTCCTCATCATGGCACGCTTTAAGAATATAGTCAGCTTGTCCTCCGGCACATTTTCAAGCAAATACAGCTGAACTTCCGTAAAACGCACTATGTGCAGTTTAAATCCGCCTGTGTACTGAGCAATAATAGAGCATAAATCTTTGACTTTTTCTTTTGCTCTCTCTCCTGTATAAGGCGGTGAATGGAAGTATACTCCACCTACCTCAACACCTCTTTTAGCCATAAGCCAAGTAGCAACAGGGCTGTCAATTCCGCCGCTTATTAAAGATAATGCACTTCCCGTTGAACCATAAGGCAGACCGCCACAGCCTTCTATAAAATCAGTATATATATAAGCATCGTTTCTTATTTCAATAAAAACCGTAGTATCCGGGTTGTGAATGTCTACAGTAAGTCCCTCAAAGTTATCAAGTATATACCCTCCAACTTCTGCTGAAACCTCGTTTGATGTAAGGGGATACCTTTTGTCACTTCTTTTTGTAACCACCTTAAAAGTCTTTGCACCGGTTTTAATGTGTTCTTTCAAAAATTTCAAAGCGGAAATTTTTAAATTTTCTATTCCCTGTTCTGTAACCTTAATTCCAGGGCAAACTCCCAATATTCCAAATATCCTGTTTACTTTAGGAATCATTGTGTCAAAATTTATTTCCGTTCCGCGGCTTTCAATTATAAGCCTGCCCTGCTCACGTACAACATAAAAACTGCCGTCGGAGTCAATGTTTTTTCGTATAGCCTCAACAAGCCTTTTAACAAATAACTGCCTGTTGTTGCCTCTCATAGCAATTTCGCCGTATTTAACAAGCAAAACCCTTTCTTCCATTTCTTACCTCTTTCTGTTAAACCTTCTTAGTATCTCTACATGGCTTTTAAGCTTTTCAAAGCAAATTTTGGCTTCTTCCATTGTGCTGAACCTTGAAAAACTAATTCTAATAGAGCCTTCTATTTCATCGTCACTTTTGCCCATTGCCGCAAGAACGCCGCTTCTAACTTTCTTTTTGCTGTTGCAGGCACTTCCTGCCGAAACAAATATACCGTCTGCTTCAAGAGCATGTAGTAATACTTCGCTTCTAAGTCCTAAAAATCCCACATTAAGCACATAAGGACTTGCTTTTTCAATATCATCACCATTTATAAATGTGTCCGGTATTTCACCTAAAATTTTATCCGCTAAATATTTTTTTATCTCAAAAACATTTTTTGTGTCGCTTTCAATATTTTTGTAGCACTCTTTAGCTGCAAAAGCCAAAGCCGCCGCTCCTGCCACATTTTCAGTTCCCGGTCTTTGTCCCGACTGCTGTCCACCGCCGTACATTAAAGGCTTAACTTTAAGTCCTTTTTTCATGTAAAAAATACCTGTGCCCCTTGGCGCGCCAAACTTGTGACCGCTGGCAGAAAGCATATCAACATGGCACTTTTTAACATCTATTCTGTACTTTCCAAAAGCCTGAACAGCGTCTACATGAAATAATGTGTCTTTGTTAGCTTCTTTAATAATTTTACCTATTTTTTCTAAATCCTGAATAGTTCCTGTTTCGTTGTTAATTAATATAATACTTACAAGTATTGTGTCCTTGCGTATTTTACTTTTAAGCTCATTAATATCAATAATACCCTTGCTGTCAACATTAATTTTTTCAGCTTCAAATCCCTGTTTGTTCAGCTCATCAAAAGGCAGATTAATAGCCGGATGCTCTATTGATGTATAAAGCATGTGCTTTCCGCTTCTGCTGTAGCCGCCTGCTGTGCCAAAAACAGCCCAGTTGTCGCTTTCCGTTCCACCTGATGTAAAATAAATCTCGTCACTTTCGGCATTTATAACAGAAGCTATGTCCGAAGCAGCTTTTTTTAATACCTTATCTGCCTCAATACCCAATACACTTGCGGAGCTTGGGTTTCCGTAGTTTTCCGTCATAACCTTAACCATTAATTCCGCCGCCTCAGGCAAAACCTTAGCTGTTGCGGCGTTATCAAAATAAACTGTCATTTTATAAACCTCTTTTTACTAACCTTCTTCTAACTTTTTCTAATTTTTCCTTATTTTTTACTGCTTTTAGCCTAACTCGTACAAAATAATGGCAGCTGTTACTAGCCCCGCCGTTTCAGTTCTCAATATTCTTTTACCCAATGTAACAGGAATAATACCGCTTTTTACAGCCATTTCAATTTCGGAATTGTCAAAACCGCCTTCAGGCCCTATAAATATTCCTACACTGCCTTTTTTGGAAACCTTAATAAACTCCTTTAATCCTGTTTTTTCCTCGTTTTCATAAGGAATAACAGCATTTTCAAGAAGTGATGCCATTTTAAGGGCTTCGGCAAATTTCACTGGCCTTTCAATAACCGGCACTATTCCCCTTCCGCTCTGTTTTGCAGCAGACTCAGAAATTTTGAACCATCTTTCAACTTTTTTGTCCTCTTTGGCGCCCTTTTCAATCTTCACAACAGCACGCTCTGTAATAACCGGTACAATGCGGCTTACACCTATTTCAACACACTTTTGAATAATATATTCCATTTTGTCGCTTTTAGGCAGTCCTTGAAAAAGCACAATTTCTGTTTCAGGCTCAGTTTCACTTTCTTCCACCTCAATAATTTGAGCTTTTAAAGCGTTTTTTTCTGTTCCAGCAATTTCACAGTAATAATCTTTTTTATTTCCGTCACATATAGTTATTTTGTCGCCCTCAGACATTCGCATAACATTTAAAATATGCTTGGCCTCATCACCTTCAATTGTTATAAATCCATCATTTATATTTTCCGGTTTAGTAAAATATTTCGGCATAAATAACTCCTTATTTCAGCCTGCTGGCAATAGCACACCAGTCTTTTCTTCTTGTAATTTCCAAAACTTCAAAACCGTTTTTGCCTAAAGCCTCTGTCACATCATCAAGTCTTTCGGCTATAATTCCTGAGCATATAAATAAACCCTTGTCCTTTATAAAATCAGGCACCATGGCAGAAAGCGGAATTACAATATCAGCTACAATATTGGCAAACGCAGCATCGTATTTTTTACCGCCAAACTTTGTTTTTAAGCTATCATCATTTAATATATCCCCTGCAAAGACTTCATACTTGTCGCCGCTTATGTTGTTTAAATCAGTATTTTGTTTAACTATCTCTATGGCGTTAGGGTCAATGTCCACAGCCGATGCGAATTTTGCTCCCATAAGTATTGCTGCAATGGCAAGTATACCGCTTCCGCAGCCAATATCAGCAACAACATCGCCTTCCTTGATGTATTTTTCAATAAACTCAATACAACCCTGTGTAGTTTCGTGGGAGCCTGTACCAAATATGTGTCCTGGGTCAATGTTAAGTACAGCTTTGTTTTCGGTGTTCTCATACTCTTCCCAAGACGGTTTAATAATAATTTTATCACCTACAGGAAATGGCTTAAAATATTTCTTCCAGTTGTTTGCCCAATCCTCTTCCTTTACATTTTTAACTGTAAGAGCAAAGCTTCCCAAATCAAATTCTGTTTCCTCTTCTTTTGTTCTTTTAAGCCCAGCTTTTATAGCGTTAAGAGTTTCCACCCCCGAAGCGTTGTCTGTAACAAAAAATGTAATGCCGTTTTTCTGAGTTGTTTTCTGTTTCATAAGCTCATCATCAATATAATCCCACTGTCTGTTAGGGTCTTTCATAAACTCGTCAAAATCTCTGGCGTCCTCAACCATAATACCCGTAACACCGTTGGCATAAACAACACCGCTGGCAATTTCAATGCCTATTTCACTTGTTTCAACAAATACTTCTAAAAAGTCCATATAAAACTCCTCCGTTAAAGCTCTTTAATATTCTTTAATATTTCCGCATGTCGTTTGCCTTCCTCGTCCACACGTCTTGACTGCTTAATCTTAGAAACAGTCCTGTTAATCGTATCACTGCTTAAACTTGTACCTTTTAAAGCATTAACTGTTTTTTCTCTGTATTTAATATAACATACACTTAAAGCCCAAGCTACAGCCATGCTTACATAAAATTTCTCATCTTCTATATTGTTCAACATTTTAAGTATTTCGTCAATATGCTTTTCATCAATAAAATGCGCTAAAAGCATTACAACAGCAAATCTTTTTTCAAACTCGCCGCTTTTTTCAATGTATTCATTTACAAAATCCCATACTTTTTCGCTTTCAGCTATTTTAAAATTAAAAGCACAGGCTACCATGTCGCATACTGCCCAGTTGTCAATAATCGGTATAAAATCCCGTAATAAATCAAGCCTTACTTCAATGCTTTCTTTTATATAACATATAATAAAGCCACTAACAAGCTTTTCTTCATATAACTCATTATTTTTCTTTTCAAAAAATTCCTGCCAGTCGCCTTTGGCAGCTTCTTTAGCAAATTTTTTTAAAACAGGTGTCCTTACTCCTGCTGACTTGCCTAAATTTGGCGTAATTTTAAGCGAAAATTCTCTGTACTTCTCATCAGATTCACTTTTTATAAGCTCTAAAAAATTATTGTACATATCTTACTTCACCTGTAGTTATAAAATATAAAAGCCTGTTTTAAAAAAACAGGCTTAATTTTTTAATTCAGTTCATCAATTAATTCTTTAATTGCATTAAGAGCTTCATCAGGAAGCCTATCATAACCGCCCTTTACTTCCTCACGGCTCTTTATAAAATCATAACGGTCTTTAAGCCTTGCCATGAGCAGTTCTTTGTATTTTTTATCGTTAATATCCGGAGTAAATCCTTCAATTTCAAGTATTTCTATCTCGTCAAAGCTTCCCCATTTTTTAAACTGCGCCTTGCCTTCAACAACAGATTCAACACATTCAAGTGTAACTTCCTTAGGTATCTTTTTATCCATTAAGAAACCAGTGTTAAGTATGTAGCAGTCAACATTTCTGTGCTCAAAAAGATATTTAAACTTCTCGTAATCATCGCTTAGCGGATATGTTCTGAACGGGTTGGCATAAGACTCAAATACAAGGGCGTCAGGGTCAACACCAGGCGCAAGTCTTTCAGCCGTAGTTCTTTTTGTAGCTAATGCCGCACCCATAACCGATGAAAGTACAGATCCGTTGATTTTAACAAGCGGCGGCAGTGACGGGTCTTTCATTAAATAGAATATAGCATTAACAGGCTCACTAATTTTATCCACCCTGTCAGGTGACCATAACTTGCTCTTTATAGCTCTGCCGTTGCCGTTTCTAATATCTTCTGTAACAAGTACAACCCTTCCGTCCTCATCAAGGGTAGCGCCTACATTCTGTACCGAAAGGAGATATTTGTTTTCAGGACTGTCCATAGGGTAATCCTGTGTCTTGTCAAAATATGAAGGTTCAAGAGCTACAGATGAACCGTCTTTTGTTGAAATAATAAAAGCATCATCGTGAAGAACAGTTATATCATATTTTCCTTCATGCTTAGCATGGGTAATAGTGGATTTTCCCGAGCCGGAAAGACCGAATACACCTGCAACAAATGTTTTTCCATTTCCAAGATTATATCTCTTTTGTCCGCCGTGACATGAAACATATCCGTTACGGTTTGCTATAGTCCATGCAAGTGTAAGAGTTCCCTTTTTAAGCTCGCCGAAATACCTCATTCCAAGTATTGCAGCGCAGTTGTGAAGCGGGTCAAAAAATGCTAAACCAAGGGGATAATCAGGGTGTGACCAGTCAGGGTCTGCAAAAATATAAATATCACCTTCATTATTCATCTGGTTTGACATACGATACATCTTTGTATATTCGTTTGTAATATACTGGAAATTAAGAAGCCAGTTGTACATAAGCATTTCATGGCTTTCAGGTATAAGCAGGTTTGCCTTAACCATAAAATCATGATGCAGTCCTATATAAGCGCTGGCATGATAAAGCTTCTTTTTCCTTGTTGCATAAACAGCATCTCTAATCTCGCCGCATATTTTAGCTGCATCAACACCAGGTTCACCGACAATTCTTCTGGCAGCCGCAGTTCTTCCAGTAACAGCTCCGTCGTTAAATAAAAGCACTTTTGCTCCCTGCTCAAGACCTACTTCTTCCGGTCTTTCAACAGGAATATCTGTTACAACAGTGCCAGGAGCATTTTTAGCCAGTTTGTAGCACTCAGCTAAAGATTTAACTCTTTCAACATTGTTTCCGTAAAATGCTGTTTCAATTGTTGTTCTTGCCATAGAAAATAACGGGTTGGACGCTTTAAGTTCATCCCATCTAAATTTTGCTTTTGTGGCCATAATCAAACACCCCCTGAAAATATTACAAGTTGTTTTATCAGTTCATGTTTATAAGCATTTCTTTAATAATAGAGCCGGAAATATCAACAGCAGTATTCTTAAATTCCTCGTAGCTTATACCGGCAGCACCGTCGGCATTGTCTGATATAGAACGGATAATAACAAATGGTATTCTGTTTAAATAACAAACATGTGCAATAGATGCGCCTTCCATTTCAGCGCAGTATGCCTTAAAATTATTCCAAATAAAGTTTTTCTGCTCCTGTGAGCTTATAAATTTATCTCCGCTGGCAACTCTTCCGGTATAAACACTGTGTTCAGTAAGTGTTTCACCGGCTTTTTCAGCAAGCCTAATAAGCTCCTCGTCAGCCTTAAAATAGCTTTCGTCCATTCTTGGTATAGTTCCTATAGGGTCACCTAAAGCAGATACGTCCATATCGTGCTCAACCGTATCAGTAGAAATTACAATATCACCTATTTTAAGCTCGTTATAAATTCCGCCGGCAACACCAACATTAATAATGTAGTCAACAGCAAAATGGTCAATAAGAACCTGTGCGCAGGCTGCGGCATTAACCTTGCCTATACCGCTTCTTACAATAACCACACTGTTAGTACCGTATTTTCCTACAAAAAAGTCAAGTCCCAATATGTTTTTGGCAGAAATTATTTCTGAAAATTCCTTTATAAGCGCTATTTCCTCGTCCATTGCGCCGATAATACCTATTGTTTTCATTCAGATTTCATCTCCTCTGTCATACGCTGTACTTTCCATATTAAGCTGAATATTATAACTTTTAGAATATTCATAACTAAAAACATATAATATTTTCTTCTGTAAAAAACCAAATTATCTGTATATTATCATATTTTTATGTTATTATACAATAGTAAATGCGCAGGCCTGTTATAAGTCCGCCATTTATAAAATATAAACGGAGGCAATGCAAATGGACTTTTCTGTAGGCGATATTGTTCAAATGAAAAAAACTCACCCTTGCGGCGGCTCACAGTGGGAAATACTGCGTACCGGTATAGATTTCAGAATTAAATGCACCACATGCGGTCACATGGTAATGCTGCCAAGAACCAAATTTGAAAAAAGTGTTAAAAAAATAATATCAAGAACCGAAAATCAAAACTGAAAAACTTATTAGAGTAAGTTCCTTACTCGATTAATAATAATACCACAAAAAAAATCCTGTGTACATATGTTTATCAGTTATTTGGAAACTCTTTACAATTAAAAATTAATTAAACATTGTATAAAACGCCCAAATTTTTAATTTGCGGCGTTTTATTATTTGTTATTATTTTAAATTTTCTTTTAAATAGTCAGAATAAATCCCATCAATGCCCATGCTGTACATTCTTTCTGCCTCCGAAACACTGTTTACGGTATGCACCATAAGTTTTGTACCGGCGCTTTTAAGGGCATTAACATAATTAGGAACAGCAAGCTCTGTAGAAAATACTATGGCGTAAAGTTTGTGGCTCTTTGCAAAACGCACAATTTCATCAGTATTTGTCTTGTCATTGTAATTCAGCTTGTAAAGGGTATAAATAATATTGCTATACCCCATTGATTTAACCCTGTCATACTCGCTTTCGTTATAAATCTGCGGTATAATTCTGTCTTTAACATATCCGCAATTATCAGCTAAATACTGCAGACCGGCAATATTGTTTTCCTTAATATCCGTTATAATGTAAGTATTAGGCTTTTGATAAACCCACTGTGCCAGTTCTTCTGCCGTAAGAGTTGTGTATTTGCTCAAAATCTTCGCATTTTCAAACTCCTCACTGCTTAAAGCCTTCCCTACAGGCTTTCCCATTCTGAAATAATCAATATCCCAGTCATGAACACACACCAGCTTCCCGTCGGAAGTAAAATTAAAATCAATCTCAATATACCTGTATCCGTTTAAAAATGAATTCTTAACGGCTTCCAGTGAATTTGTTTCAGTGTCATCTCCCGCCTGACCTCCTGCATGCACAACATAATCCATACTGTCAACAGCTGCCGCATAAGACATAGCAGAATATGAAATTACCAAAACAGAGCTTATAAAAACAAGACCGAGAGCCTTGTAAAACCTTTTTAAAAACATAATGAATCATTCACCTTTTTTCAATCTTTTTTATTTTAAACCTCTGCATTAAATAACCATTGTCTTTTCCGCCTAAGTATAATACAACAAAATTAATTAAAGTACAAATCTTTTTCTTATTTCTCCAAAATTTCTGTTCCTGTAGTCGATAAAGTAACCGGTGCATAAGCCGCCGTTTTCACTTGACTTTTTAATATATTCCTCAATATGTTTTTTCATTATAAGATTTTTAGAACCCATAAATCCTATAATTTCAAAATCTCCGGATTTTATAGCCTCGTCAATAATTCTTTTGGAATATCTTTTTAAATAACCGGTATATTTTTCCTTAAATTCAGATGTTAATTCAACCGGATTTTTAAGCCTGAAAAATGCCATATCTCTTTTACAGCCGAATTTTTTAATACCGCCAAACATAGCATCATATAAATTAAAATCAATTTTTCCGCCCTTGTAATTTCTTATAAATTTCAGTCCCTTTGGCTCGTAAGGAATAAATATTTTATTCGCCCTGTCATCGTCTGTAATAAGCTCTATTCCATACAATGCGTTGCACTCGTAAAACATTTTGCTTGATACATTAAGTGTATACGGCAGTGTAACTGTTCTAAGTCCTGCACAAATCTCAAAAGCACGTTCTTCCAATAATTCAAGATTTTCCGAAAACTCAACTTTCTCCATTTCCGAGCATACGGAAAAAGCGCCTCTGCGCACAATTTTCACACTTTTAGGCATGTCAAAATATTTTATCCTGCGGCAGCGCGAAAATGAAAATGAGCTTATTTCCTCAACACCTTCCGGCAGTTCCATTCTTTCAATGCCCCTGCACTTGCCAAATGCCCAGTCATTAATCTTTTTAACTCCAAATGGTATTTTAATGCTTTTAATAAGCACACATGAAAGAAAAGCCCCATCACCTATTTCCTCAACTGTTTCAGGTATGTCAACAGCTTTAAGAGCCTTGCACTCTCTGAAAGCCCAGCTTCCTATCTTTTTAAGTCCTTTGGAAAAACTGATGTATTCCAGCTCTGAGCAAGCTTCAAAAGCCTGACTGCCTATCTCCTCAAGGCTCGGCGGAAAGGTCACTTT
This sequence comes from uncultured Clostridia bacterium, assembly GCA_944380455.1. Classification (GTDB taxonomy): domain Bacteria; phylum Bacillota; class Clostridia; order Lachnospirales; family Anaerotignaceae; genus Neoanaerotignum_A. The sequence goes on along the minus strand of CALWHR010000074.1, from coordinate 7,068 downwards.
TTTTAGCCCGCCGCATACGGAAAAGGCCGCTTTGCCAATTTTTCTAACTCCTTGTGCAAAATTAATTTCTTTTAAAGATGTACAAAACGAAAAGGAATTAAACCCAATCTCCAGCTTTCCGCCTTCAAATATCAGCTCTTTAATGCCGCTGCACCATGAAAAAGCCTTGTCACCTATTTTTTCAACACTTTTGGGAATTTCAACTTTTTCTATTTTAGAGCAGCCGTCAAAAGCCGAATCCCCTATTTTTCTAATACCCTGTGGAATATTAATTTTTTCCAAAACCGAGCATCTGGCAAAAGCAGATTTGCCTATATATTCCAAACCGGTGTTTAAATTTAATTCCTTTGCCTTGCATGATATAAATGCCTCATCACCTATACCAACAACTTTAATACCGTTTATTTTATCAGGTATTTCAATAATGTCACAATCTTCGCTGAAACCTGTTATTTCATATTTTCCGTCAATTTCTTTGAATAAAAACTCCATAATACGCCCGCCTTAATAAATATTACAGCATAGAGCTTAAAGCACTTACCTGTTTAAGGATATCGTTCTGTCTTTGATAAAACAGCATAGCCTCATTGTTTTCAAAATACTTGTCACAGCCGTATTTTCCTATAAATTCCGCACTGTTAAAGTTTGCTGTAAGGTCTGTTACAATAATAAGCATTTCCTTGTCCCTGCCGAATACGTTTTCAACAAACTCAAACATATTATCAAGCTGTGCCTTTGTATCATCAATAGACTTGTCAAAGGCCTTAACATCGGCATCAAATGACTTTTTAACTGCGGCAAAACCTTTCTTTTTATCGGTAATACCTTTTTCAGCCAAAGCAGAAATGTATCCCTCAACAGCCGAAATTATATCCCTCATTATATCTTCGTTTTCACGTTTTAAAAGGCCTCTGTTAAGCTCTTTTTCAAGTATTTCCTTACGCTCATTAAGTGTTCCGTTTAAAATATCCATAACGGTGTCATTGTTTTCCTTGTCGGAGCATTTTTCCTTAACACCCTTTAAAACCTCAAGCAGTGCTGCTGTGTATTTTTCCGTTCTAAGTACATTTTTCATTGAAAGCGTAACGGCATCAAGCAAAAGTCCCATAAGAGTAAGCCTTTCATCAAATTTTGCACTTAATGCTCTGTCCTTTACATTGTCATCGTATTTACCGTTTAATATGTCTATAACCTTATAATCAGAACGGTATTTGTTGTATAAGTCATAATAAATGGCAAAATCCTTTGAAATCATTTTGTGCTGTATGTACTGCCGGCAAAGTCTTTCGTTAACCTTAACTTTCTGCTGTTCGTAAAGATAAATCATTTCCGATAAATCCTCCCAGCCTCTGGCAGTAACAAAGGCTTTTCCGTCAACAGTAGACTCTATAAAATAAAAATTGCTCTTTTTAATCTCCAAATATGTAATAATAGATGTGTGTATACCCTTTTTAAGTGCGTATTCCTTCCAAACCTCAAAATCCGGCTCAACATCTATCTTTTTAACACGGTCAAGTGTAACCACGTCAAACTCCCTTACAGACTTGTTAAATTCCGGCGGGTTTCCGGCCGTAACTATAACCCAGCCTTCAGGAACTGGTGTGTTGCCAAATGTTTTGTACTGCAAAAACTGAAGCATAGCCGGAGAAAGCGTTTCGGAAACACAGTTTATCTCGTCTAAAAACAATATGCCCTCTTTAACTCCCGTTTCTTCCATATACTTGTAAATAGAAGATATAATCTCGCTCATTGTATATTCTGAAACAGAGTATTCTTTTCCATCAAAAACCTTCTTTTCAATATACGGAAGGCCGATGGCACTCTGCCTTGTGTGATGTGTCATAGAGTAAGAAATAAGACCTATTCCCATTTCCTTTGAAATCTGCTCCATAATGGCTGTTTTACCAATTCCCGGCGCACCAATAACAAGCACCGGCCTCTGGCGTACTCTGTCAATTTTGTATCTCCCGTATTTGTCCTTTATAAGATAAGCCTTTACGGCATTTTCAACCTCTGTTTTAGCTTCTTTAATATTCATAAATTAAACCTCCTGTTTATCAAGCTGAGTTTCGTCAAGTACAAGCCTCATTGCCCACGATGGCGGAGCAGGTCTTTGTGAGTCATATCCCAAAAATATAAACGCCGCATCATACTTTGGCATTTTTTCAGGATAATGCCCGTAACCATCGGTAAAATAAATTACGCCTTTAAGCTTTTTAAACTCCTTTTTATCCACCAGCTGGTCTATTCTTTCAAAAACCGGTCTGAAATCAGTGCCGCCAAAGCCTTTTATTTTCATATACTTCATGTATGTGTCAAAGTCCTCTTTGCTTCTTATCAGAACCTCTTCTTCTATTTTATCGTCGCACTGGATAATGCGCACATTAATTTTCTTAAAAAAGCTCTCCTGCTGCGACAGTATGGAATAAGTTTTTTCAAGGAACTTCTGTACTATCTCACCCTGACAGCTTCCGGAAGTATCAATTGCTATAACAAAATCATTTATTTTTTGTATCTCTTTGTACTCCAAAGGCTCAACCAGAGGCATATTGCCGTACTTTTTAAGTCCGTATGTATAATAAATATAGTCAAACTCGTCATCGTTAACAGTTATGTCCTCACCTGTAACAGCAAATTTGCGCAAAAACTCACTGTAGTCATATTTGTCCCGGTTTACTTCCTTTAAAGACTGCAAAAGCGCCTTTGTGCCGCCGTTTTCACGGCTTAAAGTTTCCAAATCCACATCAATCCGGCTTGATATATCCTGCCATTCCTTTTCAAGCTGTCTGTAGCCTTCCATAGTGTCCTCACCGTCGGAAGCCTGATCCAAATCGCTTTTGCTCTCGTCACGGCTTTCAGGATACCACAGCATATGGTTGTCTCTTATAAAAGCCTCCTGCATTTTTTTAATGGTATCCTCATCAAAAGAGCTTTCTTTCAAATATTTATATATTCTTTCAGCCGTCATTGATTTAAGTGTACTTTTAAGCTTTAATATCGTTTCCTCCTGATACTGCTCTCCTTTGCACTTTAAAATCTCCGAGTCCATTTCGGTTATAATAGTTTCAACTGCTATGTCACAGGCCAAATTCCACAGCGGCTGGTTAATCTTATCCGAAACAAAAGGATGCCTGAATATACAGTGAAGCACACTGTGCATAAACGTCCTGTTTAATGCCTGCGGCTCATCGTTAAATGTTTTCACTATATATCTTGCATTGTAGTAAAGCGTACTGCCTTCAGTTGCCGTAGTACGCACCAAATCGTCATTATTTACATTAAGTCTGCCTATTGCGGCATCAAGAAACCTGAAATCTATAAAAAGCCTGCTTCTTACAAGTCCCAGTATATCCCTTGCCGCCATTACAAACCTAACCTGCTTTTCGGCTAAAGTCAAATCTTTCTCCGGCATAATATCCTCCTTTTACAATTAGTGTTTAAGAAGTACATTATAAATTATAAGTCTATTTAGCAAAAAAGTACATCAAAACAGGCCTATACAATATGCCGAAAAATATATTAAAAAAGGCTTCGGCAGCATCCCGAAACCCGTTTTATATTGATTTAAAGTTTTCTGTATACCTTAAAATACATAACAACAAAACATAAAGTTCCGCCAATAATATTTGATATAGGCTCAGACATAAAAATACCCATAGTCCCCAAAGAGCCTATTTTAGGCAGCAGATATATAAGTGGTATAACTATAATAACTTTTCTGAATATGGAAAAGAAAATAGCATATTTTGCCATACCCAAAGCCGTAAAAACTGCCTGGCCGGAAAACTGAAGCGCCATAAAAAAGAATCCGAAGAAATAAATATGCAGAGCATTTACACCTGCCGAAAGTATCTTTTGGTCAGATGTAAATATTCCTAAAAACACCTTAGGGAATAAAAATATAAGCGCCCACGCCGCTATTGTATAGCCAATAAGCATTAATGAATTATACTTAATTGTCTTTTTAACTCTGTCCATAATATGTGCACCGTAATTAAACCCCATAGCAGGCTGAGCCGACTGTGATACACCCGAAACCGGCATCTGCACAACTTCTCTAACGGAATTTATTATAGTCATAACACCTACATATACATCGCCGCCGTAAATCTGCAAGTTAGCATTATACATAACCTGAACAAGACTGTTTGTTATGGCCATGGTAAAGCCAGAAAGTCCAAGAGATGTAATCTTTTTAATTCGTTCCAGACTTAAAGGCATGTACTTTCTGCTCAGCCTTATAACAGCCTTTTGGCTTGTAAGGAATAAAATAGTCCAGCATGCCGATATAAACTGAGAAATTACAGTAGCCAAAGCCGCTCCCGAAACACCCATATCCAAAACAAATATAAATACTGGATCAAGAAGAATATTAATAACAGCGCCAATAGCCACAGTAAGCATTCCCGTTTTGCCAAAGCCCTGAGAGTTTATAAAATAGTTAAGTCCAAGGCTGAGCATAACAAAAGTGTTTCCTGCCAGATAAATGTTCATGTAACTGTTGGCAAAAGGAAAAGTAATATCACTTGCGCCTAAAAGGTATAAAACCGGCTCTTTAAAGGCATATCCCAGAATTGTAAGAAGAATACCGGCTATTATAAGCATAACAAATGAGTTGCCTTCAATAAAAGCCGCTTCCTCTGTATTCTTTGCACCTCTTTCAATTGAAAAAAGTGAAGCTCCGCCCATGCCAATAAGATTAGAGAAAGCTATAACCGCAGAAATAAAAGGCAGACATACACCAAGGCCTGTAAGTGCGTTTGCAGAATGTACACCCATACGCCCTATATATATCCTGTCTACCACATTATAAAGCACATTTATAAGCTGAGCCAAAGTCATTGGTATTGCAAGGCGTGCAATGTTTCCCATTATGCTTCCCTTTGAAAAATCATTGGCTGTTTTGGCACTTATCTCCATAGGCGTTCCTCCTTAACTTTAAAACTTCTCGGATTTTTAAGCCGGAATTAACTGCTTTAAATCCTGTCAGCTGTTTTATTAAAAACAAAGCAGACGGTAATTTACCGCCTGCTTAAAAACGCATCAATTATACGCCGTAATTATAAATTTGTTTCGGCGGTATAATTTATTTTACATTAAATTAACATTAGATACAACTAAATATTAAAATTCCTTCATAAGATTTACCATTTCAATAGCAGAAAGAGCGCAGTCATAACCTTTGTTTCCGCTCTTTGTGCCGGCTCTTTCAATAGCCTGCTCAATATTTTCTGTTGTTACTACACCAAAAAGAACAGGTATGCCTGTTTTAAGTCCAACCTGAGCAACACCTTTTGAAACTTCGTTGCATACATAATCATAGTGACTTGTAGCACCTCTTATAACAGCACCAAGACAAATAACGGCATCGTATTTTCCGCTTTCTGCCATTTTCTGTGCTACAACAGGTATTTCAAAAGCACCTGGAACCCATGCAAGGGAAATGTCATCATCTTCTACACCATGACGCACAAGACCGTCTACAGCACCTGAAACAAGCTTTGATACTATAAATTCGTTAAACCTTGAAGCAACAAGACCTACCTTTATTTTTTGTCCTATAACTTTTCCTTCAAAAACTTTCATTAAATTTTCCTCCTTGTATTTGTATTATAAATGAAGAATGTGTCCCATTTTTTCTTTCTTAATTTTCATGTAAAAATCAGCCTGATGCATGTGTTCCGGCTCAATAGGCACTCTTTCAACAATCTCAATGCCGTAGTCTGAAAGACCGTCTATTTTTTTAGGGTTGTTGGTCATAATACGGAGCTTAGTCATGCCCAAATCCTTTATAATCTGTGCTCCTGAGCTGTAATCCCTTAAATCCGGTGCAAAGCCTAAAGCCACATTAGCCTCAACAGTGTCCAGGCCTTCCTCCTGAAGCTTATAAGCCTTAATTTTGTTAATAATACCTATTCCACGGCCTTCCTGTCTTAAATAAACAAGGGCACCTCTGCCTTCTTTGGCAATCATTTTCATGGCTGTATGAAGCTGGTCACCGCAGTCACATTTTGCAGAACCGAAAACATCACCTGTAAGGCACTCTGAATGAACCCTTATAAGCACCGGCTCGCCGTTTGCTACATCACCCATCGTAAGGGCAATGTGCTGCTCGCCTGTTTTTGAATTTTCGTAGCCGTAAATTTTAAAATCACCGTATTTTGTAGGCAGATTAGCCTCTGCGGCTCTTTCAATAGTCCTTTCGTTGCGTCTTCTCCAGCTCTGAATAGCCTTTATTGTAGTAAATTTAAGTCCGTGCTCTTTGGCAAACTCTATAAGCTGAGATTTTCTCATCATAGTTCCGTCATCAGCCATAATCTCACAGCAAAGGCCCATTTCTTTAAGTCCTGCAATACGCATTAAATCCACAGTAGCCTCTGTGTGTCCGTTTCTCTGTAAAACTCCGCCTGGCTTTGCCTCAAGAGGAAACATGTGTCCCGGACGTCTGAAATCAGACGGCTTTGCATCGTCCTCAGCGGCCTTCATAGCCGTAATAGAGCGTTCATAAGCCGAAATGCCTGTTGTTGTTGAAATATGGTCAATAGACACCGTAAAAGCTGTGCAGTGGTTATCTGTGTTTTCATTTACCATCTGTTTAAGGCGTAATTTTTCTGTATACTCCTCACTCATAGGCATACATATAAGTCCTTTTGCATAGCATGCCATAAAATTTACGTTTTCCTGTGTTGCAAACTGTGCAGCGCATATAAGGTCGCCTTCGTTTTCTCTGTCCGGGTCATCTGTGCAGACTATAATTTTGCCGTTTCTTAAATCCTCAACAACTTCTTCTATTGTGTTAAATTCAAACATTGTCCTTGTCCTCCCAATATTTAAAATCCGTATTTTGTCAAAAACTCACGTGTAATTTTGCTCTCTTTTTTTACTTCCTGCTCTTTGGTTAAACCTAAGAGCTTTTCAATATATTTGCCTGTAATGTCGTTTTCAAGATTAACAGCATCACCTTTGTTTTTCATTAATAAAGTAGTATTTGCTCCTGTGTGGGGTATAATTGAAACCGCAAAATCAATTTCGCTTACTCTTGCCACAGTAAGGCTTATTCCGTCTATG